>JBPCXR010000047.1:0-5119 GCA_051027215.1 Pseudomonadales bacterium
GGCAACATAAATCTCTCCCATTCTAGTTACCGTGGGTGCACGGAGTATGCCCGCCCCGCAAAGAAAAAAACAGTGCTGTCATATTAATCATATACATCAACGCGCTAGGCGAGCATCTGGCAGCTTATGTAAACTTCTTCTATCTATAGAGTCTTGACGGGTCACAGGCATGCCGCTAACCCTCAACAGAGATGTCTTCATCACCTGTGCGGTGACTGGTTCCGGCAACACCCAAGATCGCAGCCCGCATGTGCCGCGTAGCCCGAAAGACATCGCTGCTAGCGCGCTGGCAGCCGCTGAAGCCGGTGCGGCGGTGGTGCATTGCCACGTGCGCGACCCAGTGACTGGGGCTGCCAGCCGAGATCCGGAGCTATACCGAGAGTTAACCGAGCATATTCGGTCTGCCTCCATAGATGTGGTACTGAACCTAACGACTGGCATGGGTGGTGACTTGTATCTGGGCGATGCTGAGCAGCCATTGCCACTGTCTAGAAACACGGACATGGCCAGCGCATCTGAACGCGTTGAACCCATAAGGCGCTGTATGCCGGAAATCTGTACGTTGGATTGCGGCACCATGAACTTCGCAGAGGCGGACTACGTGATGACCAACACGCCGGGCATGTTGCGCACCATGGGCGGCATGATCACTAAGCTCGGAGTACAGCCAGAGATCGAAGCTTTCGATACAGGCCATCTTTGGCTAGCGAAACAATTGGTAGAGGAAAGTGTGCTAGTAGATCCAGTATTGGTACAGCTCTGTCTGGGCGTGCCTTGGGGTGCACCAGATGACATGAATACGCTGATGGCTATGGTGAACAACGTGCCGCCCCATTGGACCTGGTCGGCGTTCAGTTTGGGAGCACATCAAATGCCTTATGTCGCTGCCGCAGTGCTAGCAGGCGGGAATGTTCGAGTTGGCCTGGAAGACAATCTTTATCTCGATCGCGGTCAGCTGGCCACCAATGCACAGCTTGTGCAACGCGCTCGAACTATTGTGGAGGCGATGGGCTGCAGGTTACTGACGCCAGCCCAGGTGCGAGAGAAACTCAACCTAGTCAAGCACCTACCAGATGGCTAAAACAGCGGCCGTTGTAGGTTGCGGTACCATAGGTGCTGGTTGGGTGGCGCGACTGTTGCTCAATGGTTGCTCCGTAAAGGCTTACGATGCAAACCCTGCATCGCTACGGGCACTAAGTGGAGTACTAGAACAGGCCCGCATTTCCTCCATTGCGCTCAACGAGAGATCGGCACCTGAAGGCGAGCTAACGCTTTGTGAAAACCTAGAGCAATGCCTGGCCGATGCGGAGCTAGTGCTAGAAAGCTTGCCCGAAAACCTCGCGTCAAAGAAGCAGCTCTACGCTCAAGCAGAAAACCATATATCGCCTACGTGTTGGTTGCTAAGCTCAACATCTGGCTTCAAACCCACCGACCTGGCTTCTGACCTGCGTCACCCAGAGCGCTTTTTGGTTTGCCATCCCTTTAACCCCGTTTACTTAATCCCTTTGGTTGAAGTCGTGCCACACGCCATGTGCACTGAAGCGTCTCGGCAACAGTGCCTAGATTTTCTTCGCGATCTCGATATGCAGCCCCTATTGGTTCGAAAAGAAATCGATGGCCACATCGCCGATCGATTGCTTGAAGCCATGTGGCGAGAGGCGCTCTGGTTAGTGCACGATGAAATTGCCACCACAGAAGAAATAGATGCGGCGATCAAAGGCGGCTTTGGTTTACGTATGGCGCAAATGGGCCTGTTTGAAACCTACCGCTTAGGCGGCGGAGATGGGGGTTTTGCGTCATTCCTTGAGCAATTCGGGCCAGCGCTAAAATGGCCCTGGAGCCATCTTACCGAGGTACCAGACTTAGATCAGGCGCTCATTCGCAAAATCGTGAGCCAGTCCGATGCGCAAACTGGGGATGCTTCTCATGCGCAAAGAGTACGCGATCGGGACCGCAAACTGGTGGCTATCCTACGGGCACTACGCGATAGCTGACGCTCGAAGCCATTCCGAATTTGACTGCCACGCATTATGTAAGATATACGGTGAGACTTGCCCATCTTGATCACCCCTTGAAACAGGAGTTCACCATGTCCCACCGCGCAGGACGAACAATCCATGATGCTGACAGCCACATCATTGAAGGCCGCGGTTGGCTGGAAAGTTATGCCTCAAACTATGTCAGAGAGAACTTGGACGTAGGCATTTTTGATCTAAACATGCCGGCACTTGATCCCATTATTGATGCCGCAAACAAGCGCTTGGCAGGCGAAGATCCTAAGCTGACTGAGGCACTTAAAGCAGACCTTTTTGCACATCCTGGTAAACGCAACATGTGGAGTGCATACGGCGCAGTAGAAAAGCAAGAGCGGAGCGATGCGCTTCGTATCATGGGTGTCACTTCGCAACTCATCTTTCCTTCCGTTGGTGCGGGACGTTTCGCTCGTTCAAAAGACATTGAGGTTGTTTATGGCGGTTGCGACGCCCTCAATCGCGGCATGGCAGATTTCTGCAGCGACGACGCAGGCATGCTGTCGGTGGGATACCTATCATTCAGAGATCCTGAACGAGCTCAAACTTCCCTGAAGTTGGCGCTTGAACTCGGCATCAACGCGATCTGGATCGGATCGGACGCGGTCGAGGGGCGCGCTCCCTCACACATTGCCTATGACCCGCTGTGGGCCATGATGGAAGAAGCGGGGGTACCCGTGACGCTGCATATTGGTAGCGGTCAAAACATGCCTTCGGTTTACATGAACACGGGAGTCGAAAGAGTACTAAAAGGCAATATCGGCAACATTGAAACCACCAAACCGAAGGACCTGCCTGTTGTCCATCACACGATTGAACGCTGGCTGACCTGCATCATCTACGATGGCGTACTCGAACGTTTTCCCAAGCTTAAGGTTGGCATCATTGAACTTGGCGCTAATTGGGTACCAACATCGCTGATGAATCTGGATATGGGGGTATCTCTGCTCGGCAAGTTCGATCAGAGCTTGAAGAACCTTACACTCAAACCTTCAGAGTACTTCCAGCGACAGGTCCGGGTCGCACCACTACACACAGAAAACACCGGGTGGATATTGAAGAATGTGGGCAAGGACATTCTCATGTTTAACACCGACTATCCACATCCCGAAGGTGGCAAAGACCCATTCGGCGCTTACGAACACAGCCTGGATGCTGTCAACGCCTCTGCAGAAGAGCTCGATCGGTTCTATAGCAAGAACTACGAAGACTACTTGGGTCTGTAGACTTCAAAGTCCTTCGTTCAGCGTCTGCACTTACCACCTGGAACACAACCAAGGAGACTACGATGTCTGATATGCCCTCAAGACTTCACCACAGCGCTGTCGTGGTGAAGGACCTTGCCGCTTCCAAGACCTTCTACGAAGACATCATGGGCTTACCACTTGTGGCTACATGGTGTGAGTCCAACGAAGCACTTGGTGACTTCTGTCATGCGTTCTTTGGCCTCAAGGACGAATCCGCTGTCGCTCTCTTCCAGTTCGCTGATGAGCAAAAGTATCAGCAACTCAAGAAACCGGATACGCTTTCGCCGTTTCATCATCTGGCGCTAACCGGAACGAAAACAGTCCAGGATGACATCCGCTCCCGAGCAGACGTAGCAGGGATCGGCAACTACACCATCAATCACGGCTACTGCGTCTCTCTGTACCTTGACGACCCCGACGGCCACAAGGTGGAGATCACTTACGATACTCAAGAAGCTACGGATAACTTTGACCTAATCCGAGATCGAGCGGCCAGTGAGCTCACACGCTGGCTATCTGGGGATCATCAGACCAACAACGATCTTCGCAATGCGGCAGCTGAGCCTCAACGGGAATGAAATGCAAAACCCGAACGCGGTAACAAACCTGAAAACACGGATGGCCGAGGAACTCGAACGCCAAGGTCCCCCACCCCACTTCAAGGGCTTTCCCACACTCCCGGCGGCGCGTTACACCAGCCGTGAATTCTACGAGCTAGAGGTGAAGCATCTGTGGTCCAAAGTCTGGCTGTACGCCGCGCATCAAGCGCAATTGCCCGAGATCGGCAGCTTTCTGCGGCTCGACATTCCCTGGGCGGACATATTTCTGGTTAGAGGTACCGACAATGTGATCCGTGCTTTCTACAATGTTTGCTCGCATCGCGGTGCACCCATAGCAATCGACAAGACAGGTACGAGCCAAGCTTTCCGCTGCACCTACCATAATTGGACCTACGACACCCAAGGCAAGCTGATCGCGGTCGCGCACGAGCGGGACTTTGCCGAAAGCTTCGACAAGTCGTGCTTGGGTCTTGTCGAAGTCTGCTGTGAGACCTGGGAGGGCCTCATTTTCGTCAACCAGAGCGCCACTCCTCAGCCATTGCTGACCTGGCTCGACATGATCAACGACGAGTTCAAGCAATTCGAGATGGAGAAACTAAGACCGGCCGCAGTCAAGTCTTACGAGTTGAACTGCAACTGGAAGTTGACCATGGACGCTTTTTTGGAGGTGTACCACATCAAAGGGATACACCCGAAAACGGTTGGACCGTCCCTGAATGAGGCCGGGGCAGTTATGGGACTGCTACCCAACGGCCATACCCGCATGACCTGCCCGACCAACACCTTCGATCGGGGCTATGCGAGTGAAGGCTCTATGGCACCCATTCCCATGGGAGAGATCGCCCGGGACTATCACGTTTCTCACAACATCTTCCCCAACGTCATCACCCCGGTCAGCGCCAACTCTCGTCAGTTTCTGATGTTCTGGCCCATCTCCAAGGATCGAACGCGCGTCGACGTTGTACATTTTGGGCTCGACTGGGGCGACGCTGAGCTGCCTGCACAGTGGCAGAGCCACTTAGTATTCTGGGACATCGTCATGGATGAGGATCTGCAGTTCCTGGAGACGCAACAGAAGGCCATCGTCTCGCCCGGCTATCGCGGCTACAACCTCAGCTGGATGGAACGGCGACTGTACTACGCGCACGAGAGCATCGACCGAACCATTGGCGTAGAGAACATTCCAGAAGCCCTACGTGTTCCGCGAATGCTGGAGGCGCAGGAGGAGAAACCCTGGCATCACGCCGCCGACCCGGCTAAGTACGTGGGGTCGGAGTAAAGT
>JBPCXR010000048.1:0-6408 GCA_051027215.1 Pseudomonadales bacterium
GTGTGGTGGTGCTTGTTCATGTGCGACCTGCCACGTATATGTGGATGTGGCATCTGAATCCAAACTTATTCCGCCGGATGAGATTGAGCAGGAGATGCTTGAGGTGGCCGACAACGTTCGAGAAAATTCTCGCCTGGCTTGCCAGCTCAGCATCACCGACAAGCTAGATGGGCTTGTTGTTACCACGCCCCAATACTAGGGCAACGCAAACGTCGGATGCCCAAGAACGACTGAAGTAAAAACAAATGCCAAAGAAGCAAACTGATGAACCCAATGCGATTGAAGAGCTCGAAGTTCTTGAGCGCATGACTCAGCTTCTGGTGCCGTCTGAGATCAGTCGGGCGGAGAAAGAATCCACAGAAATCATCTGGCACCTCATTCGACTCGCGAAACATGCAGAGCATCGTTTGGAGTATTCGGTTCACAGACCACTGGGCTGGACGTGGGCAGGATTTCGAATCATGGTTAATGTCTTTGCGATGGAGCGAGCTGAGCCCAGCAAACTCTCTGCTTTACTCGGTGTGTCTCGCCCAACGCTGACCAGTGCCCTGAATAAGCTGGAAGCAAATGGTCACATCACCAGGAAAACCGATGCGCAGAACCGGCGCCGGGTGTTTGTAACACTGACCGCGAAAGGGAGAGCAGCTGTAAAAAATGCGATTCCGCTGCAACGAGAGATAGAAAAGAGTCTCATCGATCCACTTTCTGCTTCACAGAGAAAGAGTTTGTTGCAGAGCCTAAATGAACTAATGGCGGGTTTGCAGCGGTAACTCTCTGACTGGTTCCCAGGTCTTGCGCTCACCGCTGCGTGTCACAGGTATTCTGAATTTACCCTCCGGTGTATAGCATGCAATTGTTAGCTGTCCGTTCGCGCTAAATCTACGTCCAACTACGAGCAGAACTGTTATTCAGAATGGTATTGACGTCTAATAATTAGAAGTCTAATCTAAGACTTCAATATCTGATCGTGAATTCGTAAACGAACTTCGATGGAGGAAACCACGTTGCTCTACGATCCTTTGGACTCAGCCACCGTCGATAACCCGTTCGACGCTTTTCGTGCTTTGAGGGACGAAGCTCCGGTCTACCATATGGAGCGAGAGGATCTTTGGTATCTGTCTCGATACGAGGATGTCGAAGCTGCGCTATTTGACTGGCGCACATTTTCCTCCGCTCAGGGCAGTCAGGTTCGCGAAGACCCTCAGCGGATCGGCAAGACAATGACCACCAATGATCCGCCCAGACATGACCAGATTCGTCGTCTAGTGCAGATCGGATTTACACCCAAACGGGTGCAAGCGCATGCAGAGCGAATCAATAACCTTACCGATGACCTGATCGCGCAACTCCCTGATGACGGGTTCGATTTTGTCAGTGATTTCGCGGGTCCCTTAACTGGTCTAGTGATTGGTTCCTTAATCGGTGTGCCAGATGAGGATCTGGAATTGATTCGGAAGATGATCGATGAAGGATTGTCCTTTACCGACGAATTCCCGAACGGAAAAGGCTTGAAACCGGTTTTCGATTACGTACTGGAACTGGTAGCAGATCGTCGTGCGAATCCAGGCGCTGACATGATGTCGGCGTTCTGCGGCGCTGAAGACGCAGGATTCACCATGAGTGACCTGGACATCGCAGTGACCTGTGGTTCGATACTGGGCGCAGGTTTCAGCTCTACAGGCCATCAGTTGGGAAATATTGCGTTCGCTCTTCATCAGCTCCCGGATGTACGCAGAAAAGTACTGGCCGACCCTGGTCTGATACCGAACCTCATCGAGGAGTCACTGAGATGGGATGTGTCAACCATGGCATTTGCAAGACAAACCACCCGCGAAGTCGAACTCCACGGCGCAACGATACCAGCAGATGCGCGTGTAGTTTGTCTACTGTCGTCGGCGAATCGAGATGACCGCCAATATGATCGAGCTGATGAGTTTGTGCTGGATCGGGAAAATAAGCGTCACCTTGGCTGGGGGCACGGAATCCACCATTGCATGGGCTCCGCCCTCGCTAGGCTGGAGATGCGTACCGCTCTGGAAAAGATTCTACCGATCTTGGGTGAATTCGACATTGATTTAGAACGTGCGGTTCGCTTGAAGCATTTGAACTTTCGTGGTCATCGCGAGCTTCCCGTTAGGGTCGCGTCATGAGTAAAGCCATTCTGGGTGGTCGGATGGATCGAGGTTTGGACGAAGCAAAGGTGAGCCAGGTTGGCTACGCGGTGGTTGGCACAAAAAGCGAGGATGAGTGGGTGGACCTTGCTACCACGGTCGGCTGTGAGATCGTGAAGGTTTCTAGCGGCCGTGGATTGCGGTTGGATCCAGACCGCGCGGCTCGAATATTTCTCGACGAAAACGTTCCAACCGGTAGCATTAGATTAGGCTGGGAGGCACCGGATGCGTCTGCCTATGCAGCAATTCTGCATAGACTGGATGATGCCGGTGCCTTGGTACAAAGAGATGATGAAGCGCTTGCCGCGCAAAGGAGCGTTCAGCAATTAGCCGTCTTCAAAGATCCTGATGGCATTACCGGTGAGCTGTACTGGGGTGCGCATAGTGCCTTACGGGCTCCATTTCGTTCTCCTTTTCATGTCTCGTTCCGGGCGGGCAGCGAGGGCTTCGGGCACGCTACCCTCGCTGTAGCCAATGAAAAACAGACAACCTCCTTTTACGTTGACGTGCTTGGTTTGATGATCACTGAGCTCGCCGACGTTGGCGATCTACGAGTTGTATTTCTACGCGCCAACTCACGTCACCACTCGTTGGCTTTAGCTCAAATGCCTTCTGGTAAATCCGCAGTCGCCCACCTGATGCTTGAGGTCGAGCGTATCGATGACTTGGGATCAATTCGAGATCGGCTCTTGCAAGACGGCCAGCGCATTGCCAGAGATCTCGGTCGGCACCCTACTGACGGGGTGATATCCATGTATCTGAATACGCCTGAACATTACGAACTTGAAATCGGTTGGGGTTCAGAGACTGTCGCTGACGATTGGGAAGAAGTCCGATACGCACGCAATAGTTGGTCTTGGGGGCACCACAGGATTGATGAGTCAGGTGCGCCCATTGTTGTTGCGGGGTCGGGACTAGGCGAAGAAGCAAACAAGACAACCGACGGGGATTAGCCTCTGGCAAGGGTACACCCAAGCTAGCAATAGTAACGAGACGAGGAAGAGATCATGAAATTTGGCACTGTACTGCACAACGACAAAGAGGTTCTGGGGATTGCTGCAGGTTCTGATGAAAG
The DNA here is from genome assembly GCA_051027215.1 of Pseudomonadales bacterium. GTDB lineage: Bacteria > Pseudomonadota > Gammaproteobacteria > Pseudomonadales > Azotimanducaceae > CALHVX01. Next base: position 3,247 of record JBPCXR010000048.1, read on the forward strand.
GTTCTACCCGCTATCTTTTCTTTATGAAGCCTGCAAGCTGGGCACTTCACCCGCTAGCTTGCGTGAGCTCATTCGGGGTGGCGAGTCTTCCTTGAATGATGCGCGCATCGCCAAAGACTATGCCGATAACAATACGGACAAGCTGACCGCCCTAGATGAACAGGAATTTCGCTGGCTGCCGCCGGTTAACGATTCACGCAAAATTATCGGCGTTGCCATGAACAACTCGGGGTTGAATGCCGGCGCTCACGTGGAACCCGCGGGTCCAATGTTCTTCCTGAAACCCCTTTCTTCGCTAACGGGCCACAACCAACCCATTGAAATTGGCGATGACTACGGCTTCACCTTTCCTGAGCTCGAACTGGCGGTCGTCATTGGTAAATCGGGAAAGAACATCAGTGAAGACGACGCGCTAAGCTACGTCTTTGGCTATTCGATAATGAACGACGTAACTTCCCAAGGCTTGAAACGTGGCGATTCCATCGCTGTGGATCTTCGTCCCGGATTGAAGCATACACCCGGATACCTAAGTTACTTTGACTGGCGCCGCGTGCGCGGAGAGGAAGATAACGAAGTGTATTTTACCTACCATGCCCGATCGAAAGGGAGCGACACCTTCGGTCCAATGGGTCCCTGGGTTACCACCGCAGACCAGATCTCTAATCCTGATGAGCTGTCGGTACGAGGATATGCAGACGGACAGCTGTTTGCCGAGGACTCAACCTCAGCATATAGCTACACAGTCAGTCGTATCATCTCTCACGCCAGTCGCTATTTTTCTTTGGAACCGGGTGACATCTTTACCTGCGGCACTGCAGCCAAAGGCAACGAAAAGTACCCGCGCGCGCATCATGAGATAGACATGAGCGAGTCGACTCCGGTGGTAGAGATTCAGATCGATGGCCTTGGGAGCTTAAGTAATCCCGTGCGTCACGTTTAGCTGAGCCTACCACTTTGGTATTGAATACCCATACTTAGGACGCTGGAAAAAACAAATGACAGCACTCCCGATTGAGACCAATCTGATAGACCCCGACCTACTTCCGGATAGAAACGGCCCGCCCCACGAGCTTTTCGATCTCTGGCGTGAAACGGAACCTGTACACTGGAATCCGCCGCCCGAATCCTATGTGGCACCGGGACCTGGCATGGACATAGTTAAGGGATTCTGGGTTTTGACCAGATACGCTGATGTATACGAAGTATCGCGTAATCAGAAACAGTTTTCCTCTCATGAAGGGGGTCCCATCATCTGGGATCACGATGAAGAGCGACTGGCGCTTCAGCGGGCTGGCATGATGGGTATGCAGCCTGAACAACATGGTCAGATCAAGCGATTGGTGATGCCGCCGTTTGCGCCCCGTGAACTGCAGGCATTCGATCCGGAGATCAATCGTCTCGCAAAAGAAATCGTCGATGACATTGCGGCAAAGGGACGCTGCGAATTCGTTTTTGACGTGGCTTCACGGCTACCGGTGTATACGTTTTGCAAGGTGATGGGTATCCCCGAAGCGCTGCGAGAGCGGGTTTTCCAACTGGGTAACTTGGCAGCGGACATAGAGAACCGTCAGAACCAGGAAGAAAACCCACAGATAGAATTGTTCATGATTGCGCATCAGCTGATCGAAGAGAAGAAGGCGAGCCCAGATGATTCTATGCTGAGTCGTCTAGTCCACGGTGAGGTCGATGGCGAGAAGCCCAATGAAGACATGATCAAAATGTTCTTTGTAATTCTCTCTATCGCAGGCCATGAGACAACGCGCACAACGGCAACTCATTTCGTTCGTCTAATGAATGAGCACCCGGATCAATACGAACTGCTTTGCAGCGATGTTGACAAGTACTTGCCAGGTGCAATCGATGAAGTGCTTAGATTCTCCCCACCGGTAATCAAGTTTCGACGCACGGTGATGGAGGATACAGAAATCGGTGGGTACAAGGTGTCAAAGGGTGACAAGATCTATCTCTGCTATCCGGCAGCAAATCGTGACCCTGCGGTTTTCGAAGATCCTCATCGCTTTAGTATCACACGTGAGAATGCCGGTAAGCACCTGTCGTTCGGTACAGGCCCACATGTTTGCCTTGGCGCCCGACTGGCGAAGCAGCAATTGCAAGCCTTGTTGAAGGAAATCGTGACTCGGATTCCCGACATTCGACCCGAAGGTGACTACAAGATGCTGAGGAGCATCTGGTTCAATGCGATCATTGATATGCCAGTGGTATTCACGCCGGAAAAAGCGGACTGACCGTGCATGACTGACTTGATATCGGATATTCCGCCGCGAGTGGCTGCGGTAGTGGCACAGGACCAGAGTATTCTGGATGTCTTCGGCATGAGGGTCATGAGCGCCCAGGATGGAGCGTGTGAAATCAACTGTGTGGTGCCTGAAACTCTGATCAACGCTGCCGGTTTTGCCCACGGTTCCATTGCTTTTTCACTCATGGACACTGCATGTGCCTACGCGTTAGGTTCTCTTGATATACGAGGCGTGACCCTCAACGGTAACACCACCTATGTCAGGGGTGCCCAGGCGGGTTCTACTCTGAGAGCCAGGGTATCAGTGGTGAGTCGTACTCGACGCATCGTGTCGCTGCGAGGTGAGGTATTCGTGGAAAGCGACGCTGGCTCGGAGTTGGCAGCCCACGGTACGTTTGTATTTCAGTTGATTGAGGTCAAAACGTAAGCGCCCAGGCCACAGCACAGGCAAGGCCAGCACGCTGGGCTGCGTGCCTGCGGAACCACTGCAGCGGCTTTGTCGAGCTCCGGGAACCCTGTTGATGCTCTTTTGAAGCGAATCACCTTCCTGCCAACGATCCAAGGATAGGAAACGCGCTTTAAGTATCGGGGCACAAGGACTGCGTAGCTCGACCGGGTGCAAGGTGCCAAAGGCCTGGTTGACAACCGCCCCAGTGCCCGCATAAATGATCCAATGACACAAAGCGAAGAAATCCTCGCTTGGGTGAAGGCAGCCTGCCCGGAACGGATCCGGGGCAGCGCTCTCGAATACAGCGGCGGCCACAAGCAGCCCATCAGCAATGCTGCGTTCCAAAGCTGGTTCGACGCCTGCGTTGAGCGAGGAATGACCGTCCCAGATTGGCCCGAGCAATTTGGCGGAGCAGGTCTAGACACACAGGGAGCGCTCGCGTTCCGCAACGCCTTGC
>JBPCXR010000049.1:0-20486 GCA_051027215.1 Pseudomonadales bacterium
GAGTATTGGGTCAGGCCCTAGTGATCCGGTTGAGAGTGATCCGGTTGAGAGTGATCTGGTTGAGAGTGATCTGGCTGAGAGCGGTCTGAGTGAGACCTTGTCGGCTTGCCCGTAGCTGCCGGCTCGACATCGCTGTCGAGCTCGCTGGCCTCTAACACCGCCAAAAGGTGTTGGCAGATCGCATTGCCAGTCATCACTTGCTTGGCACGATCGGCTTTTTGCGCGCGGATGGCACGTGACAAGCGCTTCGCCGCCCGTAGATGCGCCTGCTCGAGGGTTGCCGCTTGGCTGGTAGGCGTGGCTTTAGCGCTTTTTAGTGAGCGCGTACGATTCGCTTTGAAGCTGCCGGAGAAAGACTGCGCTAACAGCGGTTGAGTGTCGCAAAGCGAGTCGAACAGCCCCGGTTGCCGAGCCGCGGGCTCGGTTGCCTGGCTAGACTGATCACGGCTTCTCATAGCGTTCATACTGTATATTTATACACTATTTGGGCTGGAAAGCAAACTCACCATTTTCATAGTCCACGAACACCGTTTGTTCCGGCAAATAGTCGCCAGCTAAGAGGCTGCGAGCTAGAGGATTTTCGACCTGTCGCTGAATTACCCGCTTCAGCGGCCGGGCGCCATAGACTGGGTCGTAACCTTCTTCTACCAAGGCTTCGACCGCGGCATCACTCATTTCCAGGCCAATGTCCTGATCTGCAAGACGCTGCCGCAGCAGATCGATCTGCAGCGTCGCAATTTGCGCAACCTCGTTTTTTGCCAGCGGTTTGAACACCACGAGATCGTCCACGCGGTTGATGAACTCCGGGCGGAAATGCTGGGTGACTACGCCCATGACCGTGGATTTGATGCGCTCGTAGTTAGCCTCGCCTTCACTCGATAGCGCCTGAATGGCTTCCGAACCAAGATTCGAAGTCATGACTAGGACCGTGTTGCGAAAATCCACGGTTCGACCATGTCCATCTGTTAGCCGCCCATCATCGAGCACCTGAAGCAGGATGTTGAAGACATCGTTGTGGGCTTTTTCGATCTCATCCAAAAGAATTAGCGAGTATGGCTTACGCCGCACCTGCTCGGTGAGATAGCCACCCTCTTCATACCCTACGTAACCCGGGGGCGCACCGATCAGTCGGGAGACTGAGTGCTTTTCCATGTATTCAGACATGTCGACGCGGATCAGCGCCTCTTCACTGTCAAATAGAACTTGGGCGACTGCTTTGCACAGCTCAGTCTTACCGACTCCGGTCGGACCGAGAAACATGAACGAACCATTCGGGCGGTTCGGATCAGATAACCCAGCTCGAGAGCGGCGCACCGCATCTGCCACCGATGTCACTGCCTCATGCTGGCCGATGACCCGTTGATGTAATGCTTCCTCCAAAGCCATGAGCTTGTCCTTCTCACCTTCGAGAAGCTTGCTGACGGGGATGCCCGTCCACTTGGAGACTACCTCGCCGATCTCGTCATCCGTGACCCGGTTGCGGAGCAAGCGCGGACTATCGGTATCGGCGCTGGACTCCGCTTCAGAGGCGCTGCTGAGCGAGCGCTCCAGCTCCGGAATGCGGCCATATTGCAACTCGGACATGCGCGCTAGATCACCGGCGCGCCGGGCCACCTCGAATTCATTGCGCGCTTCATCCAACTGTTCTTTGATGGACTGTGCGCCTTTGAGCGAAGCTTTTTCCGCATTCCAAATCTCTTCTAGATCTGCGTACTCCTGCTCGAGCTCTGAGATCGTTGACTCGAGATCCTCTAGGCGTCGCTTGCTGGCGTCGTCGTCCTCGTGGCGCAACGCTTCCTGTTCGATTTTTAGTTGGATGAGCCGGCGCTCTAGCCGATCCATGGATTCCGGCTTCGAGTCCATTTCCATGCGAATGCGGCTGGCAGCTTCATCGACCAGGTCGATGGCTTTGTCAGGTAATTGCCGGTCTGTGATATAGCGATGGGATAAGCGTGCCGCTGCAACGATCGCTGGGTCGGTTATGTCAACACCGTGGTGGAGTTCATAGCGCTCTTTCAACCCGCGCAAAATGGCGACGGTATCTTCAACGCTCGGCTCATCGACAATGACTTTCTGAAAACGCCGTTCTAGCGCTGCATCTTTTTCGATGTACTGTCGGTACTCATCCAGGGTGGTTGCGCCTACACAGTGTAGTTCGCCCCGGGCCAGGGCTGGCTTGAGCATGTTGCCGGCATCCATAGCGCCTTCGGCTTTACCGGCGCCAACCATGGTGTGCAATTCATCGATGAACAACACGACATTGCCTTCTTGTTTGCCTAACTCGCTGAGCACGGCCTTCAGGCGTTCCTCAAACTCACCGCGGAACTTCGCGCCGGCGATTAGCGAGCCCATGTCGAGTGAGAGCACGCGTTTGCTCTTCAGCCCCTCGGGAACTTCGCCGTTGAGGATCCGTTGAGCTAGCCCTTCGACAATAGCGGTCTTACCGACACCCGGCTCACCGATCAGCACGGGATTGTTTTTGGTGCGACGTTGTAGCACTTGAATCGTGCGCCGAATTTCTTCGTCCCTGCCGATCACAGGATCCAGCTTGCCCTGCTCAGCCCGTTCGGTGAGATCGATGGTGTACTTCTCCAACGCCTGGCGGCTTTCTTCGGCATTGGGATCGTTGACGCTTTCACCGTTGCGCGCCTCGTCCACCAGCTGAGGTAGGCTTGCGGCCTGCAAGCCACACTGCTCAAGCGCAGCCGCGACCGGTGGGTCTGCCAGCAGCGCCAGCAGTACCTGCTCAGACGCCAAATACTCATCGCCCGCCTGCTGCGCCGCGCGATCCGCGAGGTTGAGTACCTTGGCCAACTCAGAGGACATGGCCACCTCCCCCGTCGGGGATTTTAGCGTTGGCATTGAATCCAGCGCTTTGGCGATCGCAACCGGTAGCTCGGTCATGCGTGCTCCGGCGCGAGCCAGCAGCGGTGCAACCGAAGATTGCCGATCATCAACCAGCACGCTGAGCAGGTGCATGGGCATCAGCGTACTGTGGTCTTTGCCGACTGCTAAAGATTGTGCATCGGCTAGCGCGTTCTGCAGCCGGTGGGTCATTTTGTCCATTCGCATGGTGTAGTCCGGTCAAAAAGTTGCTGATGGCAGGTATTTTGGGGCAACCGCGGGAATTTCAATGTAAGACACGGTCTTTGCGTCCGATCCTGGGCTCTGTGGCACACTAAGCAACTCGATTGCTATTGGAATGCCGCGGCCGCCCATGAGCGCAGATAAGTCCAAAAATGACCAAGCCGAATCGTCTGTTGCAGCCACGGCCGCGCAAGGGTCTACGCAGGAAGGTGCCACAGATCTGGTAACCGAGCGACGGACGTTTCCGCGGGTGGAGATCCCAATGCTGGTGGAGTTGCAGCATCCAACGATCCCCAGCAGCCGATGCATCGTCGAAAACATCTCTGAAAGTGGCGTTTTCGTCGGCGTTGAAGCAATCAACCTGAGCGTCGGTGCCGACGTCAAGTTGAAGGTGCTCAACACCTCTGCGGTCGAGCTGGAACCGACGCCCACAGTGGCAATGAAAGTTGTTCGGGTGACGAATACCGGCCTTGGCATGACCTTCAGCAACAAGAGCGCGCGCCATTTATGGCATACGGCAGAGCGTCGGCGGCGAGCATTAACCGTGGGCTTGGACTATTTCCAGATCCATATCAACCTGGTCACTATGTGTGGCGCGCGAATGCTGCTGCTGTCTCAACGCGGTCGTTGGGTGTTGCCCAATTTCTATCTGACTGTTGGTCAGGATTGGCACTCTGCTGCGCGAGAACATCTGCAGGAAACCATCGGCAGCGTCGATATGGATTTCGCTCAGATACTCGCGATCGATTCGCTACTCGTGCCAGACTTGCCACAAACAGCGACCCTGAGTCTGTACCAGCGGGTCGACATTGCGGACTCGAAGATCAGCATTGCACCCGACGCTGGCTACACCGAGTATCGTTGGATCAAGCAGGCCCGCAAGCTCAAAGAACTCACCATAACCTCGGCAGACACCGGCATTCTGCTCGAACAGCTATTCAAGCCCGATGGCAATGCCACCTAAGCAATGATCAGTAACGACTTTGACGCCAGCAACGGCCGCTTCATGATCGTCTTACGGCCGAATCAATCCTGGACCTGGCGGGCCAACGTGTACCTAATTGCCAGCTTGCTCATTGTCTCGCTAAGCATCGGAATATTTTTTATTTTGCAGGATTTCTGGCTGATCTTGCCGTTTACCCTTACAGAAGTGACGTTGGTCGCAGCCTGTCTTTACTACTGCGTGCGACGCACGCATCGGCAAGAGGTGATCACCCTGACGCAAGAAGCGGTGATCCTCGAGCGTGGCATCAGACAACCTGATGAACAACAGCGTTTTCATCGCTATTTCACTCGGTTTTTCGTGAAACCGCCCCGCTATCGAGGCCATCGACAAACCATCTCCCTACGCTGTCGAGATGAAGAAACCGAGATCGGTAGTTTCCTTTCCGAAGAAGAAAAACAACAGCTCATTCAAACCTTGCGGGAGGTAATTGCAACCTTAGACCAGCGTGGGAGTGACGAGCCCCACGGGTAGCTACATGAGCCACCTCATCTTTCGCTGTCCATCCGCCATTCCCGCTTCCAGTACCCCACCGCTATCGAACCCCAGGGATCCAATCGCCACGGATTTACGCTGCGCCAAATGAGCGCTCCGCGCTCAGCGGTGCCCTCGACTTTTGCGCCTGTATCACGATAGCGCTGCACGATACGCGTATGGGGATGCCGGTAGCGGCTGAACCTTGCTGCGCTGACCACCGCTACCTTAGGTCGGAGCAGGCGCACAAAGGCTGGCGACGACGACCCGATACTGCCGTGATGTGGAATTTGTAGAAAGTCGACAGCTGAGTACCAGCGCCGCAAAAGCTGCTGCTCACTTTGCCAGCTGATATCGCCGGTCAGCAGCGCACTGGCGTTTCGGCTGCGCACATGGAGCACACAGGATCGCTCGTTAGCACTAGAGACTTTGAGTAGCGGCACAGTGGGGTGCACGAACTCAAACCACACACCATCCCAGCGCCAACGCTGGCCCACATGGCAGATCCGAGCCATCTGTGAGGCATCGCTTGCCCAGTTAGTGCTTGGATTGAACTCAGCACGAACGGCTTGCGCGCCACCTGCATGGTCGCTGTCGGAATGACTGATCACGAGCGCGTCCAGGGTGCCAACGGCTGCTCGATGCAGCGCTGGTACAACTACGCTGCTGCCGAGATCGATACCGCCTGGGTAGGCAGGAGCGGCATCGAACAACAAGTTGTGCCGACGTGTTTGCACAAGAACCGCAGCGCCTTGACCGACGTCCAGGGTAACGATTTGAAAAGTCCCTTGAGCCAGTTCCGGGTTGGACCTAATGCTCAGGGTCAATAGCAGACTGCTGACTATCAGCATGGCCCACACGCCCACTGGACGGTAGGCACCGATGAAGCCGAGCATGAGCGCTAGAGCAACGCCGTAGCTTGACGGTTGCGGCCACCAGAGCCGCACGCTGTTGAGACGCTGCAATGCCTCAAGCAGCATCTGCGTCAGTTCGCCAGCCGCGTAGATGGGAAGCTGTGCGGCTTCAATCTGTAGCAACGCCAGCGCGCTACCCAATAACCCCAGTGGCAAGACCAATAGTGTTACCACTGGCACGGCGAAGAGGTTCGCCAGCAATCCTGCGGGCGCCAGCGGGTAATCGAAGAGTCGCAAGGTCGGTGCGAGTGCGATCGTCAGGATTAGCTGCGAGCGGACCAGGACCGACAGAGGATGCAGCCGCCCGTACTGCCGCTGCCAGTAACTCAGTAGGGCGAGCACCGCGCCGAACGACAGCCAGGTGCCCGGCAGTAAAGCCGACAAGGGGTCAATTAGCAGCAATAGGCAAAGCGTCCACAGCAGCACGGGTGCAGCGCCACGAACGCGGCCACAGGCGTAGAGTGCGCCGGCACTCATGGCCATGAGCCAAGCCCGGAGCGCCGGCAAGCCTGCGCCAGTTAACAGAACGTAAAACGCTGCACAGCTTGCCGCACCAGCCCAGGCTAACCAGCGCCCGTCCCCGCGACAGCGCACAGCGCTAAGTGTGCGGGCTAGTGCGAAACTCAGAGAAGCGGCGAGACCTGCAACCAACGCGACGTGTAAGCCCGAGACAATGAACAAGTGAACCGTGCCTGAGCGACGCAGCGTGTCCCAGTGCTTCGGCTGCATCGCTTGGCGATCGCCCAGTAGCAAAGCTCGCAATACTGGCCCCGCAACATGGCTATCCAGTTTCGAGGCCAGTTGCTGGCGTAACCGTTCCAGCCACGGTTCTGGTTGCCCGAGCAATTGCTCGCCGCCCTGAATAGTGCCTACACCAACCAAACCTTTGGCGAACAGCCAGCGGCTGTAGTCAAAGCCGCCTGGATTGCTCAGGCTGTGCGCAGGGCGCAGCCGCACGGTCATTCGCCAGCGCTGAGCATTGGCTAACGGTGGCGCTCGATACCAGCTGAGCCGCAGTTTCTTGCCTGGCAGAGAGCTTTCCGTTGGGCCAGAAACTGTATGCACCTGAAACTCAAAGCGAGTCACCGCGGTCGAAACTGTGCTAATGGAGAGTATCTTCCCGCTAAGGGTCACGGTTGCGGGTGTTGCAATGGTATGACGGAACGCGCTGAGCGCGGCGTCGATCCTCAGCGAGGTGCACAGGCCCGTCAAAACGACGACGCACAGCAACCGACCCCAGGACCATCGACAGCTAAGTAGCGCGATTGCCGCCAGCGACCAGCGCCAGGGTGACCAACTTCCGCACCAGACAGGCAAGAGCACACCCAGCACCAACGCCAGCCCAACGCGGATCGCGGAATCTACGAAAAACTGCGTTTTTCGACGGCGTGGTAGCACTGGGCTTGGCATACTGTCTTTATGCCCAAACACTTCCTGCGCCGTTATCTGCCAAACCCCACTACGCTACGTAAGCACAAAGCGCTTACCCCCTTGGGCGATTGGCTGAACCGTCCAGAGATCTGGCATTTGCATCGCCGCTCGGTTTCCGGTGCGGCTTTTGTGGGACTATTCTGCGCGTTCTTGCCGGTGCCGTTTCAAATGATCGTCGCCGGTTTCCTAGCCATCGTTTCTCGCGTCAACCTGCCCATCGCGGTCGTGTTGGTCTGGATCACCAACCCGCTCACTATCGGCCCGATCTTCTATTTTTGTTATCGATTGGGTGCTTGGCTGCTAGGCATGCAAGAAGGTATTACCGGGATCACATTGGAATGGCAATGGTTGCAGAGCCATTGGTCACACATCGCTTATCCGCTAATTTTCGGCTCGCTGCTCTGTGGGTGGGTAGTCGGGATTACCGGATTCACTGTGGTTCGCATAGCCTGGCGCCTGCACGTGATTCGGCGTTGGCGAGCGCGACAGGAGCGTCGGCAGTTGGCCCGGGCGGCCAAACGCTTAGCTAAGCAGCTTCGCGCCGAAGCTGAAGCTGAAGCCCAGGATGGTTCACCCGCCGGCTCTTAGTGCAGCGCAGCGATCGGGTTCAACTCCGCAGCTCGCGCGGCCGGCACGAATGCAGCAAGTAGACTTAGACTCCAGGCGATGGCCCCGATGATGGCTAGGTCGCTGCCGCGAATTTCTGTTGGCAACTGCGCAAAGTAGGTCCCTTGTAGGAGCCGGTAGGACGTGACCTCGCCGAGCCAGGCAATCCAGTCGGCAATGTTGGCTGCTGCTAGTACGCCAAGCGCGAGCCCGCTGATAATGCCCAGTGAGGCAATCAGTACCCCCTGCACGGTAAACGCTCTTCGAATCAGCGAAGCTTTGGCGCCCATGGTTCGTAGTATGGCGATGTCTTCCTGCTTCTCGCTGACCACCATGAGCTGCCCAGATACGATGTTGAAGGTAGCGACGGCTACAACCAGCGACAGAACAAGAAACATCAGCGTCTTTTCTAAGGCAACCGCACGGAAGAACTCGCCATAGCTACTGGTCCAGGTTGAGATTCTCAGATCATCGTTCTGCTGCTTAAGGGTGCGCGCGGTTGGGTCGGCCAGAATCGGCTTATTGAGATCTATTCGTACGCCCTCGCGACCCAGCTGCAGACGTTCCTGGGCCGTGAGCGAATGTCTTGAGATAACGCCCAGCGAGCTGTCCAACTCAGCGCCAATGGTGAAAGTGCCGGCCAGGTTGAAGCGCAGCAGCTTGGGCTTCGGTCCACTGGTCCCCGGCTCAGACAGAATCAACGCCACAGGATCACCACGAATCAAACCCAAATGCCGTGCTAGCGGCGCACCCAGAACGATGGCACGTGCGCCTGCAGCGCTGCTATCGAGCAATGCCGTCAACCCGGTGTCAGCAAACACCTCGCCGGGCTGGGTTAGTGCTTGCAATCCTCGGCTATCGAGACCATAGATTGACAGTGGGCTGACCTGGCCGTTTTGGGTGACCATGCCTTCAGCCTGAAAAAAGGTGATGCTGTGCTTGGCTCCAGGCAGCTCACTGGCGAGTTGTTCAGCTAGATCTTCAAGCTGGATGTTCTCCGAGGTATCCGCGGAGTGCACGACCAGATGCGGTATCGCGCCCAACAAGCGAGTGCGTAACTCCCGATCGAACCCGTTCATGACACTGACGACAACGGTTAAGACCATGACGCCCAGGGCAAGTCCTACGACGGAAGTCCAGGTGATCAGGGCGGCGAAGCGCTTGCGTCCGGCAAAAAGATAACGCCAGGCGATCCATAGCGAGGTACTCATGGCGAATTCAGCACGCCGTTTTCTAGCGACAAGGAGCGGTGTACGTGGGCCAACATATTATGGTCATGGGTAACGACTACGACTGCGCTGCCTAGCTCGTCGCTGAGTTCTTTCAGCAATGCAAACACCTGCTGGGCGTTGTCCTGATCCAGGTTGCCCGTGGGTTCATCAGCAAGTACTACGGCTGGTTGGGCTACCAAAGCACGCGCTACTGCAACCCGTTGCCGCTCCCCTCCTGACAGCGCAGAAGGTCTATGCTGCAGTCGCGCAGACAACCCCACCCGCTCGAGCATTTCTGCCGCGCTGGCCATGGCCTGCGCAGTGCTCTGCCCGGCTAAGCGCAACGGCATTGAGACGTTCTCCAGCGCTGAAAACTCCGGCAGCAGATGATGGGCCTGGTAGATAAATCCCATATAGCGGTTGCGGATCCCTGCCCGCTCCTCAGAATTTGCAGCTGTCATGTCTTCATTCATGACCAGGACTTGGCCGCTGTCCGTATCATCTAGCCCGGCGAGCACGTGCAACAACGTGCTCTTGCCGCTGCCGGAGCGTCCGAGAATGGCGATGCGTTCCCCGGCGCTGACTGAAAACGATGCGCCGCTGAGTACTTCAATGACTTCGGTGCCCTGGCGGAACTGTTTGTGCAAATCGGCCGCGAGCAATACTGGGCTGTTGCTATTCATGGGACAGCACTTCTGATGGCCGCATGTTCGCCAGACGCCAAGCTGGATATAGCGCGCTAACCAGTGCGAGTAACAAGGCGACCATGGCAATACCCAAAAGATCGGCCAAGCGAACGTCCACGGGTAGTGTATTCACAAAGTACTCGGCCATCAGCGCGAGATCGAACTGCTCAGTTACAAATCGATACAGTACTGGCAATAGCAGAGCAATACAGATGCCGCCAAGTAAGCCGACAGCGATACCGATGCCGCCGACAAACACGCCGAGCAACGCAAAGGCCACGCTGAAGGTCTGCCGCGGTGCGCCGAGAGTGGCCAAGATGGCAATGTCGCCGCTGCGCTGTTTCCCAACCATGAGCAAACTAGAGACCAGGTTGAAGGCGGCTACCGCGACGAGAAACGACAGCAAAATAAACATGGTTTGTTTCTGAATGATGATGGCGCGATACAACGGTCCGTGGGAACGGAACCAGGAGCGAGCCAAATAACCGCTAGGTGCCAGGTCGCGACTGACTGTGGTGGCGACTTCATCGGCGCTAAAGAGGTCGTGCAAGGACAGTTGAAAGCCGTGCACTCGCCCGCCCAGGCGGAACAAGCGTTGGGCGTCGCTTTCGTGAACGTAGGCTGTGCGACTGTCCAGTTCTGAGCTGGAATCGACGATGCCTGTGACCTGCATGCGTTTCTGTCGTGGAATGAGGCCAGCGATCGAGACGCTCGCCTGGGGTAACACCAACATTAAGGTGTCTCCCGCTGACACCGCCAACTCTTTGGCGACTGCTGCGCCCAGCAATATGCCGAAAGCGCCGGGCTCCAAGGCACTGCTCAGCTCGCCCGAGAAATATTGGTTGAGCCGATCCAATACCGCGGCGTGGCCAGGGTCGACACCGCTGAGCATGACTGCACTGATCTGCTGGTCATGGGCCAGCAACGCCGCGCCCTGAACGTAAGGGGTGACCTGGGCCACTTCGTCTAAACCGGTAAGATAATCGATGACCTCTGAGTCTTTGAGCATTGGGCTGCGCCCGGCCACAGTTACATGAGGCAGCAGACCTAGGACTCGGTCTTTTAACTCCCGCTCAAAACCGTTGATGACGGATATCACGATCACCAGAACGGCAACGCTCAGCGCTAACCCGGCAGTGGCTAGAGCACCAATCGCCGACAGGGACCGAGCCCTACCAAAAGCGTAGCGGAGTGCTAGTTGCAGGCCTAGACGGCGGCTCAAAAGCAGCGATTCCCTGTTGCGGCAATGACGACGCGGCGCATACTAACAGCGCTCTGGATACCTCGCCGCTACTTTCTGAGTGCTGCAGGGGTCAGGCTGCGGTGCGTCCCCCTTGGGCATTGTCTTCTAGGCTTAGCTGCGCGACTAGGTCGAGGGCCGCGACCCGATAGCTTTCGGCATAGGTCGGAAAGTTGAAGACATTCTCCACGAACACCGAAGCGTGTGCGTCGTTTATTAGCGCCATCTGCCCAATGTGAATGAGGTCGGTGGCTTGAGCGCCAACGATGTGTACACCGCGTAGACGGCCGTCCTTAGAGGCAACCAATTTGAGCAAGCCATTAGCGCTGTCTGCAATTAGCCCGCGAGCAATCTCACGATAGTGGGCACAGCCCACAATCACTTCTCCAAACTCCTGCTCGGCTTGAGCTTGGGTTAGACCGACACTCGCGAGTTCGGGCACCGAGTAAATGCCTGATGGCAAATAGTCACCCTGGCGTCCAGGTTCTAGACCTAAGAGCGCACAAGCAGCGCGTCGACCTTGTTCCATGGAAGCGGAAGCCAGTGAAGGTGGGCCGACGACGTCACCAGCAGCATAAATATGCGCAACCGAGGTTCGGCCTTGCTCATCGATCGGTATCAAGTCTCGCTCATCCAGGCTTAGGCCGGCGTTTTTGATGGCCAAATGCGCGACCTGTGACACTCGCCCTAGCGCACACAGAGCCTTGTCAGCGCTAATCGTTGTGCCGTCATCGAACGTCGCGCAGACGCTGCTGAGCCCGTCAAAGCGCACGTCGGTGACATTGTGCTCACCCAGGAAGCGCCCACCCAAATTCTCGAATGCAGATAAAAAGTGAGCTGCAAGATCTTGATCTAAAAAGCCAAGTGGCTGGGGATAGCGATCAATCAATGTGACTTCAACACCAAGCAACGCAAAGATTGAGGCGTACTCGCAGGCGATTACACCGCCGCCAAACACCAGCATGCTGCGTGGCAGATAGCCCAGGGAGAGAATGGAGTCGCTGTCATAAATGTGTTCGTGATCGGTGGGTATATGGGCTAGGCCCCGCGGTTTCGATCCGCTGGCAATAATCACGTGGTCCGTTTCGAAGCGCTCGGTCTGGCCGTTGGCGTACTGCACCTCTAGCGTGTGCGGGTCGACGAAACTGGCGCGACCGTGAATGACTGTGACCCCGTTACGTTCCAATTGCGCAGTCATGTACTGATCGTGGGCCCGCAATACCGCGCTGGTTTCACCGATCAGTTCGGCAACGCTCACCGTTTGATCAAACTTCGCGTCGGTGCCGCGCTGCACCTCTGCGATGGCACGCGTTCTCGCGACCGCACGCTCACGCAGGGTCTTGCTGGGTATGGTGCCGTACTGTACACAGGCGCCACCAATTTCTCTTAGCTGCTCACAGATAGCCACCGAGCAGCCGCCCTTCGCGGCCTGGATTGCTGCCTTTTGCCCGGCAGGTCCCGAGCCGATCACAAATACCTGTACACGCGTCACGATGATGCTCCCGAGCCATTCATGCCGAGCAATAGCTCCCTGATATGGTCCTGGCAGGCCACAAGCTCCGCGACCTCGTCAGGGTAAAGATTGAGGTGAACCAGTGCTGGCCATTGTTGGATCTTTTCACAATCGAGGTCGGTTTCGTGCATGGCGCGAGCCAAGGCAACGCCGACCACCACGATGGCAACGGCATCGCTGTGCTCGGCAGCACTGCTGAAGTCACTCAGATGAACCAGGCAGGTCGCGACCAGCTCCGGTAGTCGCCACTCACGAACCAACATCACCGCCGCATCAATCGAAAACTCCTCGGCCAGAGGTACTGCCCGGGTTTGTGGCAACGGTTCAGCCGCCGATGCCTCCGCGCTGATTGCCGCCAAGCGATGCAACACGACGGGAATGCCGATGTTGTGCAACAGACCGCAAAGGTATGCGTTCTCGACGTTTTTGCGGCATCGCCGCGCCACTTCTTTCGACCATAGCGCCGCCCCCAGGGCCTGGGACCAAGCATCTTGAACCTCGGAATCGTAGGGGCCGGGTTGGTTTAACGCTGCCTTCAACGACACTGACAAGGCGACTTCTCGAATTAGTGACATGCCTAAGCGCGCTATCGCTTGCTGCAGCGCGACGATTTCTGTCGCGCCTCGATAAGTGGGGGAATTGACGATGCGGAGCACATTTGAGGCCAACGCCTGATCCTGTTGGATTAGTGCCGCCAGCTTTGATGCATCACCGTCGCTGTCCATGCTGGTCGCCAGCACCTCAGCGGCTACGCCCGGTAGGATCGGTAGGTCTAAGGTTTTTTGGGCAATTTCCGAGCGCAGCAGCGCTTCAGGATCAGCAGGAGGCAATGGCTCGGCCATGGGGCCAGTCCTTTAATCAGGGTCTGGCCTAAGCATAGACAAGGGTTCGGCATTTGCCGGGCGGAGGTTAGCCCGCTCGATTCTCTTCGCAGCGTTGGGGATTGCCGCCGCAAATGTCGCATTCGGCGCTGATGCCAAATTGACCAATGCCGCCACAGCTTCCGCTAATGGGTTTGCGGCCAAATATGACTCCGATAGCCATCGCTGCAACGATTGCCAGCATAATAATAAAAGCCAATATTGCCGTGCTCATCTTGGCGCCTGCTCCAGGTTGGCCTGAAAAGCTGCAGTATAGCGCTCTTCAAACCCGGCTTCGCTGCGCACCACGAACAGCGCGGCCATGTTCTGACGTTGGGCCAGCGCCAATCCCTGATCCGGCCCCAACACTGTTAAGGCCGTGGCCCAGGCGTCGGCTTGCATCGCCAAATCGGCGATCACGCTGACCGAGGCCAGGCCATGGGCAACTGGACGTGCGGTGCGCGGATCAATGCTGTGGGACCAGCGCCTAGTAGGGTCAGAATCGGCCTCAGCCGGAAGTTCGATGAAGTTGCGATAGTCCCCGGAAGTGGCGATGGCTTGGTCTTGCAAGCGCACGACCCGCTGTATGGCGCCCATCCGCTCAGCGTCCGGCACTTCGACGCCGATTCGCCAAGGCCGGTTCCGTTCAGCAGAACCACGCGCACGGACCTCGCCGCCGATGTCGATGAGATAGTCTTCACAGCGCGCGTCATCTAGTAGCTGCGCGATCCGGTCTACCCCATGACCTTTTGCCAGTGCCGAGAGATCCAGGGTTATATCCGCCATTCGTCGTGCCGCTGGTGGATCTGGCCGAAGTTCCAGAGCGCTCATGGCGACTAGAGCGGCTGCTTGCTGCAATGCTTGTGCTGTTGGAGCGGCCTCTAGATTGCGTGCATCTGGTCCGAAGCCCCACAAACTCAGAACTGGCGCGATGGTAATGTCGAACGCGCCCTCGGACGTTTTGTGCACACCCTGGGCATAGTGCAGGACGCTGTGCAGAGCTGGTTCGATCGTATGCCACTCACCCAGCGGGGCCCGATTCAGCTGGGATAGTGTGGAGGCAGGGTCATAGTTCGACATTTCCTGGTTTACACTGCCGAGCTCAGCCTCGAAATCAATGCTGCCCGGGGGTTTGCAAGCCAAGCTGATCCGGTAGTAGGTACCCATGGTATTGCCTGAATGCACAGTGTGCTCGGGCTGTGCACCACATCCCAGCAACGTGAGCAATACAACGACCGTGAGTGTTATCCAACGTACAATAGAAGACAATTAACGATGCCAACCGGAATTCGAAACGCACCTTAGCAAACTGCGCAGAGTAGAGTGGCCATCGCGGTTGCGCTTGGCGGCTGGAACAAACGGTGCGCAAATCGAGCTGATTGTCTGAGGACCTCTGCCCTGCAACATGGATAGCAAATGGTTTCCCCTGTGGGTGCTCGGCGCCGCGCTGAGCGGCTGGCTGCTGGGCCTGTACTGCAGCGACGTGGGCTGGCTCAGCAGCTTGCTCAGCGCTCTGAAAACTCTGTTTTTGAGTGTGCTCAAGATGATCGTCGCGCCGCTAATTTTCTGCTCCGTCGTTTCTGGCATTTTGCGTTTACGCGCGGCGGCCAATGTCCGTCGCTTGGGTCTTGTGACTCTAGGCTTCTACTTAACAACGACCGCGATCGCCATTGGCATTGGCTTAACGGTCGTTGCCTGGATACACCCTTGGACAGCACAACCGCCGCTGTCCGGTGGCTTCAACGCTGCACCTGCCCAGCTGCTGAGTGCCGGCGATGGCAGCACTAGTGCCATCGTTAACTCGCTGATCGCGCGCCTATTCGAAAACCCTTTCTCGGCATTAGCCAATCTCAATATTTTAGCCATCGTTGGCAACGCCTTGCTGATTGGTTTGGCCGGATTGCTGATTCTTCCGAAAAAAAGCATCGTCGAAGATGCGTTCAGCGAGTTGACGGCGCTGTTCTATCGCCTTGCTCGTTGGGCGGTGCTGCTGGTGCCCATCGGGGTAGTTGCCATCATTTTTGAAATGAGCCGGGAACTTGACGCTGGCCTACTCACCCAATTGCTGAGCTTTGTCGGGGTGGTCATTGCTGCCACCCTGTTACACGGTTTGGTCGTGCTGCCACTGCTGGCTTGGCTGTTAACCGGGCGTAAGCCTTGGCAGCTATGGCGCGCTATCGCCTCCCCGGTGCTGGTGGCTTTTTCAACGTCTTCCAGCGCCGCGACGCTGCCTGTAAGCCTGCGCACAGCGGAACATCGCTTGGGTGTGCGCGCAAGCATCGCCAGCTTCGTATTGCCGCTGGGTGCAACCATCAACATGGATGGAACGGCGTTGTTTGAAGGCATCGCTGCGGTGTTTCTCGCCTATTTGTTTGGGATCCCACTTGGGCCGGCAGAGACTGTGGTGGTGTTTGTCGTAGCCATGCTCGCCTCAGTAGGTGCACCTGGCATGCCTTCTGGCTCCATGTCGGGCATGCAGGTGGTATTGCTTGCCGTTGGCATTCCGCTAGAAGCCATTGGACTGCTGCTGTTGGTAGAGCGGCCGCTGGATACCATCCGAACCGCAGTGAACGTTCAAGGAGACCTCATCGCCAGCCTGGTTGCCGAGACTTTGATGGACACGTCGACCCTGCCTGCTGCCCACGCCGAGGAAAAGGTCTAATGGCTCTGTCGCTAATACTCGTGCGCCATGGTCAAATCGAAGCGAATCGCGACGGCCACTGGCATGGGTCCACCGATAGCCCGCTGTTGGCTAAAGGAGAGCGCCAGGCTCGACGCACCGGCCGCTATTTTGCTCGAAGACGTACCCCGCTAAGTGCCATCTACACGAGCCCGCTGGCACGCTGTCAGACCACGGCAAACTTAATCAGTACTGCGATTAACGCTGAGCGGGCAGCACTTGCAAGGCGTTCGCGCTGGTCTCGAACGCTGCACCGGCTGAGCTGGGGCGCGCTGGGGGAGCAAAGTGAAGCGCCTGATCAGCACCAGCTCATCCCCGAAGTCGTCGATAACTTGCGGGAATATGCGATTGGCGAGTGGGAAGGCCTATCTTTTTCGGAGCTGGCAAAAACCCATCAGTTCGTCGATCAAGCAATCGCAGATCATGATTACGCACCCCCTAAGGGCGAGAGTTTGCGTCAGGTTAGCGAACGCATGACTCGCGCTCTGCAGCATGTTCACGAGCGCCATGGTCCAGAAGATCGCGTACTGGTGGTCGCCCACGGTGCAGCGCTTGCAGTCGCACTCGCCACTCTGCTGAACAACGATCCAGGCATGTGGCCGGACTATCATTTCGACAACTGCAGCATTTCTGAACTCGCCCTTCAAGGCATGCCAGAGCTGCACAACTTCAACTTGACGGGGCATTTGTAGGCGGGATCTGACAAACTTCAGTTTTGTCCCAGGGAGACTGCGATGCCTGAGTTTTGTGAAGTAGCAACCAAAGATCACATCACCACCGTGACCATTGACCGGCCGGACCGACTAAACGCTTTGCACCCGCCGGCGAATGCCGAATTGGGCGAAGTGTTTGATGCCTTTGCGGCCGACGATGACGCATGGGTTGCCATTATTACCGGTAGAGGTCGCGGCTTTTCCGCAGGCAACGATTTGCGCTATCAGGCTGAAGGTGGCGACCGGGTGCCATTTCCCAATGGCTTTGGCGGCTTAACCGGGCGCTTCGATCTGAGCAAACCCGTCATCGCTGCGGTTAACGGCGTCGCCATGGGCGGTGGCTTCGAGATCGCGTTGGCCTGTGATCTCATTGTCGCATCAGAAAAAGCATTGTTTGCGCTACCGGAACCGAAGGTCGGTTTGGCTGCCCTGGCCGGGGGATTGAATCGCCTGCCCCGGCAGATCGGCTCGAAGCGGGCTTTGGGCATGATTCTTACCGGGCGCCATGTCAGCGCAGAAGAGGGCAAAGAACTCGGCTTTGTTAATGAGGTTGTACCCCACGATGAGCTGCAATCGGCGGCGCGAGCGTTAGCCTTGAGCATTTGTGAGTGTGCGCCGCTGTCCATCCGGGCCAGCAAGGACGTTGTGTATCAGAGCCTCGATCACGCTTCGTTAGAAGCTTCCATGCAGGCGAAATACGACAGCGTTGCAGCGATGGTCAAAAGCGAAGACTTTGTAGAAGGCCCGAAAGCCTTTGCAGAAAAGCGCAAACCGAACTGGCAAGGTCGCTAGCAAGCGACGAGTGCGATGCGGCTACGGCGGGTGGAGAGTCGGCTAGCTCGGCGGATCGCCAACCACTAAGCGGGCGTTTGCCAGAGCATCGGCCGCCAACGCGACAGCGAGACAGGCATCGTTAAGCGCTTCATGCTCACCGCGAAGCGCCATCTCGGCGACGATCTCCATACGCGGAATCGCCAAATGGAGTGGATCTGGCGCGGTGGAAAACTGACCTGGATAGGTTTCAGTGGTGCTGCTCATGCGTGTCCTGCGTTGCTGGTTGCGGTGCGACCTAGAGGGTTATCGACCACTGCTTGAGTTTTTCAAGCCGGCAGCGAACCCTTGGCTGCTGTAAAAAGAATGCAGCATACGTGCCATTCTAGAAATACATCTTATCTAATTGATATATATGGTTTTATGTGAATCTCTAGTTGGATCAGAGGTGAACGACTTACGCCGCGATGCGTCAACAACTGCGCGTGCACGACAGTCTTTGACCGCTCACAGGTGCTGGGGAAAGCCGTGAAAACCTCACTTAGCGCGCGGCACGCTGAGCGCCGCTACGAGCTAGACGTACAGCGCAATCTCACCCGCAACTTCTTGGTGCACCTGTGCCATGGGATGTTTGGCCAGACCGGGTTCAGATTACTGCAGGCACCAACCTTCTTACCCGCATACGTACTGCTGCTGTCGAACGGATCCGATTTTGCGGTAGGTGCAGCTCTGGCGGTGCAATCCATTGGCATGACCCTCACACCGCTGATCGGTGCAAACCTGATTGAGCATCGCAAGCGAGTCCTGCCGATTGGCATGTGGTCGGGCATTGCCATGCGTTTGGCAGTACTCGGCATTGCCCTTGCCGGTTTTCTCCTTCCGCCAAAATGGGCGTTGCTTGCTGTGTATTTCGGTTTGCTGTGCTTCGGCCTGTTTCAAGGCATGCAGGGCGTGATCTTCAACTTCTTAATGTCCAAGGTCATCCCGGTGTCAAAGCGTGGCCGACTGACTGGCCTGCGAAATTTTTTGGCAGGCATCACTGCAGCCGTAGTCGCTTACGCAGCAGGCATTTGGTTTCTAGGCGCAACACCTACCATCGCTGGCTACAGTCAGACGTTTTTGCTGGCCTTCGTCTTGACCAGTATCGGTTTAGCCAGTCTGCTGCTGCTGCGTGAACCGCAACCACCGACGGTAAAGTCGCAACAGACATTGCGTGGGCGCCTGGCCGAGGTGCCTGAGCTGCTGCGCTTGGACCCGGCTTTTCGACGCTACGTGATCGCGCGTTCGCTGGCGACGCTTGGACGCATGTCACTGCCCTTCTACGTGGTATACGCGGGCACCAACATGGCGCTGACGGGACCCCGGCTGGCAGCACTCACCATTGGTTTTTCTCTGGCAGCTACGCTATCGAACTTAGTGTGGGGTGCTCTAGGCGACCGGCGCGGCTTCCGCGCGGTGCTGCTGATATCCATTCTGCTGTGGATTCTGGCGACTGCTCTATTACCGCTTGGACATGAGCAATTTTGGCTGAGCGTTGTGGTATTTGTCGGCGTTGGGGCTGCGACCCAAGGCTTTGCGGCGTCGGCCCAGAACCTCACCTTGGAGTTTGGGCGTCGAGAAGACCTGCCGGTGCGCATTGCCATTGCCAATAGCGCCTCTGAGCTGAGCGGTGCCATCGGTCCCTTGCTCGGTGGTCTGATCGCCGCCACCCTTGGCTATGGCGCATTGTTCGGCACCGCCATGTTCTTTTTGCTGCTTGGCGGCGCGCTGATCGCGTTGTTCGTGCCCGAGCCGAGGTTCGCACCCGAGGGCGGATAACGGCACAATGCAGCCATTGCTTTCAGGGTTACCCCATCACTATGCCTACCGCACTCAAGCGCACACACAGGGATCTGGTTGATACTGCAGTTGGTCAGATCGAAACCCTGGATCTGGCCAAAGCCGCGCAGTTGTGCGCTGATGCTGAAGTCGTCTTCGTAGACCTCCGCGATCCTCGTGAACTCGAGCGCGAGGGCAAGATCCCAGGCGCGGTACACGCGCCGAGAGGTATGCTGGAGTTTTGGATTGATCCAACCAGCCCCTATTTCAAGGAAGTGTTCGGTTCAGGCAAGCGCTTCGTTTTCTACTGCCAAAGCGGCTGGCGATCAGCGCTCGCTACCCAGACCGTGCAGGACATGGGGCTCACACCGGTATGCCACATCGACGGCGGCTATCGTGCCTGGAAGGACGCCGGCCACCCCACCGAGGCAGTGGTGCCTAAGCGCCGTAACGGTTAAGCCGCGGTGCCTTGGTCCGTCTACAGCCTCGCCTTTACGGGCGGCTTCGTCATCATGTCCATGGAGCTGCTGGGTGGACGTCTATTGGCGCCTTATTTTGGCAGTAGCATCTACGTGTGGGGCAGCATTATCAGCGTGTTCATGTTGGCGCTCTCGGTGGGATACCTGCTCGGCGGCAGGTTGACGTTAGCCAAAGTAAGCCTGCAACGCTTTGCCCTAATATTTTTGCTGGGCGCTGCCTTATTGTTGCCGCTAACCCTGGGCAACGAGGCGGCGATGAGCTGGATCTTCGAGCGGATTATTGACCCTCGACTTGGCTCACTAATGGCCTGCATGGTGTTGTTTTTTGTGCCCACCGTTATTCTCGGCATGATCTCGCCATACGCAGTGCGGCTACTGGTGCAGCACACCCACGAGGCTGGTGCGGTTGCTGGCCGACTGTACTTTGTGTCAACCCTCGGCAGCGCGCTTGGCACGCTGCTGACTTCGTTCTATTTGGTATTGTGGTTCGAGATTAATACGCTGTTCGCGTTGCTATGCTTATCTTTGGCGGTTTGCGGGGTGCTAGGTTGGTTGTTCGGACTGTGGAAAAAGGCGTGAAGCCGTTGACGCGCTCGCTGCGGGCAATCTTGCTAACCGCTCTGCTGCTGCAGATCACTGTTGCTGACGCTCGCGTGATTCATCGGGAACGCTCGCTTTATCAGACCATTTTGGTTACTCAAGTGCGCTCCCGCCTGTGCTTACAGTTCAGCGTGCGACGGGAGCAGCGCAATCAGTCCTGTAAAGACACCAGCGCACCCCAGGAAATGTTGTTTCCTTACACCCGCATGATGATGGCGGCACTTTTACTCAATCCTGACCCACAACGCGTTTTGATTGTTGGGCTTGGCGGTGGGACATTGCCGGCCGCCCTCGCCGAGCTCTACCCCAACGCCCATTTCACCGTGGTTGAGATCGATCCTGCGGTGGTCAAAGTGGCTCGGGATTACTTCGACTATCAACCCAGCGATCACACCGAGCT
>JBPCXR010000050.1:0-16613 GCA_051027215.1 Pseudomonadales bacterium
CCCCCCCCCCCCCCCCCCCCCCCCCCCCCCCCCCACCCTGCTCGCTACAGGTGATTGAGGCACCACGGTGGCGGGACCAGATCCTTGCATGCAGCGATGGGGTTAGTTGCTAGCTTGCAGTAGTGGCTGCCCAACACCGCCGCTTCCCGACCGCGGTAGGCCTCCAAGCCGTCAAGCCGCGCGGGCACAGCCGCCCCAGCTCAGCAACTCGAGAGTTAACAACCCCAAGTTTCCGAATGCCCTTGAGCGGAAGGCGCCGGAGGCCTACCGCGGTCGGGAAGCGGGTATTCGCAACCATCACCCCTTAGGTTGCACCCAAATCGGTGAAGTCCAAGCCATTTCTTGAATTGTCTCGGGGTACGAGCCGTCGCTGCAAACCGCGGGGCGTTCAGACTCTGCTAAACGCTCGCAATCGTAGGTGCTCCAGCGGGGGCTGGGGACTTCGACCGCTCGCAGGTAGTAGTAGGCGCGCTGCTCTGGCAAATAAGCTTCGTCGGTGAACACCGTACACAGCGTGTCGTGGGCTTTGTTCTCACCGTTGGGCTCCGTCAACTCGAGCACTTCGGAGTGCTGTGCGCCTTCGGCGTCGATCCAACCCTTAATCAACTGCAATCGCTGCAAGCCCCGGCCTTGTGGGTCACGCGCAGCGTAAGCGACAAACGTGGGGCGAAGGCTCTGGCTCGTCGTTGTCAGATCGCCTCCCATGGGCACACCCTGCGCATAACCGGTAGCCACCATCTCGGGGCTGCTGCAGAGGTTTGCCGGGAAATTCCAACCCGCAAATAGACGTGGCTTGATCCGCGGTCCCGAGGTGCCAAACACTTCGCGCCGCTGCATGGCATCAAAAATTGCGTCCCTGGAATTCTCGACGGCCCAAACGCCGGCGAGGCCACCAGGATTGCCGTCAATTCCGCTGGTTAGCAAACCCGGCTGTAGGCGTTCAGCGGGCGTGGCTTCGCCCGTAACGTGCCCACCCCAGTCGTCTTCAGCCACCGCTCCAGGTGTTGATGCATGGGTATCTGTTGCGGCGATGATGCCAAGCTTTACCGGGTTCTCTCCCAGCTCGCGAGCCTCTGACAAACCAACCAACAAACCAGATCGGAGGAAATCGGTCTTTGCCACACAACCCGCGCCAACCATGCCGAAGGTTCCAATCTCACCTTCTTCGCACTCTCGCGTGATTTGCCGCGACTCGCCGAGAACCATCTCCCCGTCCACCCGCTGCGAGGTAGCGAACACTTTTTCCTCGCCCATGAGCCGGACTTGCTCAACATCACAAAGCTCATCAGGCTCAGCGAGGATCGAAGTCAAGCCGTTAATACATTCCGATCCCCCTTTGTGCTGAAAGATCTCCATGATGGGCTCACGTTTTTGCCGATGCTTGGCGTACGCCAAACGATTTACCACACTTGGCACTATCGCCGTATACGGCGCCATCCGATTATTCGCGAGGTTCGAGTTGTGGGGAATGGTTAGGTAGTCGCAGCCCATGGCCGAATCACAAGCAGCATCCAACTGGTTCCACAATAGGCTGTCGGCCGGCGCGTCGATGTACGACACCGGTCGATCCGGCACATTGCCATTGCGGAAAATGACGTTGCGATGCAAGTTGGAGGTGCCCGGTGTGCCTGTGTATTCGTAGCCAACGAAGCTGGTGAAGGTGCAGTTTTCGCTACGGTCATAAGCCGCCTCTGCCGCTGCTACAATGGCCTGCCAAGGTGCTTGTGACCACTCATGGCACAGCGCGCCGTCATCACCACACAGTGCGGCAATGCGTACCGGGTTCTCGGTAGTGATCACAGTGCCCAGCATGCGCATGCCTAGGCGTTCGTCGGATCGTGACTGCTTACAGAAATCGCTGTTGTAACGTGGCGAGTCGGCGGTTCGACACAGCGCACGCTCGCCAAGGAACTCCCCGTGATCCGTGACTGCGAGAAAGTCCAGTGGTCGATCAATGGCCTTCGAACCCGCGGGTTTGCCCTGATCATCCAATGGCCAGAAGGGGATCGATTCACCTGTCGCAAACCGGTGAGCATCTTCTGGCGTGGTACCAATGCTATTGGCCGCAGCATCAAACGAGAAGCTGGTGTGCACGTGAACATCGCCAAACAGCGGTTTTCGAGTTTCTACATAGTCGGTGCAGGACTCACGCTGCTCGGAGTAAGCTGGGCGCTGCGCCGACACCGTAGCCGCAGGCGCCAACGACTTGTCCGCGCCCACAGCAGCTGCAGTGCTTGGGTCTTTCACCTCACAGCCTAGAAAAAGTGTCAGTCCTAGTAGGTAACAGATCGATCGCATTGTTCACCCCCTATCGTCCTAGGCGCAACATACCAGCTCGTGATCACAATGCTCCAGCGTGCGATTCAGACGCCGTTTAACTTCGCCTATCAGGATTATGGTCTAGCTCTTCGTCCTCACGACGAAACTCGCCCTCGATGACCTCATTGTCGAAGTGGGTACGCTGGTAGCCCGACACCGATCCCATGCTATTGACCACAAGCAAGCGGTCGCTGACGAACCTGCCAAGGGATCGACGAACTGCAGGGACCAGCAGCACAAAGCCCATGGCGTCGGTGAGGAAGCCTGGTGTTAGGAGCAGCGGGCCGGCTACGGCAAGCAACAAACCATCGGCCATTTCTGCGGCCGGTATCGTGCCCTCGGCAATTCGCTGTTGGGCTCTGGTAAGGGTGGCGAGACCCTGTTGGCGCAGAAGGGAAACACCTATGACCGCGGTCAGTAGAACTAAACCGATCGTTGGCAGTGCACCGATGTGGTCACCAACGGTGAGTAACAGGTACATTTCCACAATGGGAGTTACGACGAAAAACAGCAGCAGCCAACGGAACAAAGGCATCGCCTCAAAGCGAAGGGGTAGTAAGTCTATCAATGGGGCCCAAGCCCAACGAAATCAAGCAATTGATGAACCGTCACGAGAACAGGCCATCTGGCAGGTCGTTTCCAGCATCCCGTTCGGCCAGGTTGCCAGCTACGGCCAGATCGCTGATCTCGCGGGGTTGCCAGGACGTGCGCGGTTTGTCGGACGTGTGCTGGCAAACCTACCAGCGAACAGCAAGCTCCCCTGGCACCGGGTAGTCAATGCCGCAGGGCGAATTTCTAATCGCAGCGGCGCGCTGCGACAGCGCCAACGCCTCGAAGCAGAAGGCGTCGCCCTGCTCCGTGGCCGCGTTAGCCAGACTCAGTTTTGGCAGCCTTAAACGGCGCTACCCAGACTAAAAGCAACAAGCCAGGCAACGCCAAGACGGCGCACAGATAGAAAAAACGCGTCCAGCCCAAACCTTCATCGGGCAGACCAAGAGCTGTGAAGAGTGTTCCTAACACTGCCGACACACCACTCAACTCCTGGGATTCAGCCTGAGCGCCACTGACCAAAAATCCAGTGACTGCGTTCGCGGTTACCCGGGGCACCGCGGCGATCGCGGTAAACAGCGCAAACTGTGTCGCAGCGAGCGCGGGCGATGTTTCCCTTGCGATAAACGCAACAAACGCCGCTGTACCCAAACCCACACCGAAGTATTCCGCCGCGATCACAATGGCGAGTACCACAGAATCTTGATATGTCTGTGACAACCAAACGAAACCGAAAATCGTTGCAAACTGCACTAAGCCAAACAGCCACAGCGCTCGGTTGATTCCAATCTTCACCATAACCAAGCCGCCCACCAATGCGCCGATGATTGACGGCCAAAGCGCGGCGTGCTTTGCAACTAAACCGATGTCTTGGGGCGAAAACCCAAGATCTACATACAGTGCGCTAGACAACGCGGTCGCCATGCTATCGCCAAGCTTGTACAGCACCATAAAACTCAGGACCAGGAGCACCCCGCGAACACCACGACGCCCTAGGTATTCGCGAAACGGCAACACGAACGCTTGCTTAAGCGTAGTCGGCCGATCACTGAGCGCAGTGTCTGGCAAAGTTGGAATCAACAAGCTCACCACCGCACCTAAGACCATGAATCCGGCCATGATGGCGAAGACAGTGGCCCAAGGCAGGAAGCCAGCAAGGATCAGACCGAGGGATGCCGGGATGAGGCTGGAGATGCGATAGGCCTGAACATGGATGCTGTTACCCAAACCAAGCTCAGCATCCGGAAGCAGCTCACGACGATAAGCATCAATGACCACATCCAGGCTTGCACTAAACAAACCAATCAAGACCGCACAGACGGTAATCGCAAAGAGCTGATTAGTGGGTGACCAAAGCCCGACGGCAAACACGGCCGCTGCCAGACCCAGCTGCAAAACGAACATCCAGCCATGTCGCCGCTGCAGGCCAGGAATCCCGTATCGATCTAACAAAGGAGCCCATAGAAACTTCCAGGTATAAGGAAGTTGGACCAAGGACAGCAGGCCGATGTCCTGCAAGCTCACCTGCTCCATGCGCAGCCAAACAGGCAGCAACTGCAGCAGCAGAAATAGCGGCATGCCAGAAGCCAAACCCGTAAAAATGCATGTCAGCATGCGGCGGTTGAACAACGCCTGCTTGAGCGTCGGCGTCGCGCTGACCGGCGCAGCTTCCATTGTCATAAGGAACCCGCTGCTTAGTCGCGAAAGTTATTATAGTTCAGGGGAATATCCAGCTCGGACTCTTTCAGCAGTGCCATCACTGCCTGAAGGTCGTCCCGCTTCTTGCCAGTTACTCGCACCTGTTCGCCTTGAATCTGGGTTTGCACCTTGAGCTTAGAGTCTTTGACCAGCTTGACGATCTTTTTCGCTCGATCTTTATCGATCCCCTGCTTCAACAGGTAGCGCTGGCGCCGCTGTTTGCCCGAGGCCTCTATATCCTGGGCATCCAAAGAACGCTGGTCGACGCTGCGTTTCACCAGCTTACTGACCAGAATGTCAAACATTTGGGACAGCTGGAACTCTTCTTCGGCCACCACGGTGATGGAATCGCCGCTAAACTCGAATTCGGCGTCCACTCCGCGAAAGTCAAACCGAGTGCCTAATTCCCGGCTGGCTTGATCCACCGCATTGCGAACTTCCTGGCTGTCGACCTCCGAAACTACGTCAAAAGATGGCACACGTCCTCCTACAACAACCGCACAAATGGGGGCAAATGTGCGTGCTAAGATCCTAACGAATTGGCGGTTAATGCAAGCAGTATGACTCCGCCCGAAACTGATGAACAGTTGACGCAACGCGGGCCTTCGAGAACAAAAAAGAACGATGAAACCGTCGAGCACACCACCAGGCAGCGAACACTCCAATTCGCACTCGCTTAAGCCAATCGCGTCCGGAATCCGGCATAGTAGCCAAGATTTAGCCAATGGTGGTGCCACGGAGGGCAATGATTCTAAAGTCGCTGTACCGCAGCCGCCGACGCTGCAGGCAGAAAAAGGAGCATCTCGCTCGCGCACGCAAATGTCTAATCAAGACATCCCTATTTTGGTGGTCGACGACGCCAAATTTTCCAGTGCCATCATCGCGAAGGTACTGCGAAGTGGTGGGTTCAACAATGTGCGCTTTACCAACAACCCGATGCAGGCACTACGCTCGCTAGAAAAACGCCCAGCGCAGATCCTGATCGCCGATTGGCTCATGCCGTCTATGGACGGCCTCGAGTTGACCCGCCGGGTGAAAAAGCTCGACGAGAGCCAAGATCATTTCACCTACGTGGTACTGCTCACGGCTCGTGACGACTTTCAGGCCATGTCGGAAGCGTTTGACGAAGGTGTTGACGATTTTCTAAACAAAGCCAACCTGCGTAGCCAACTGCTGCCGCGTGTCGTTGCTGCCCAGCGAATCGCAGCCCGCCAGAACGAACTACTACGCAGCAACCGTCTGTTGCGAAGAAAAATCCGTGAATTACAGACCACCGATCTGGTTGACCCAGTTACCGGTCTTGGCAATCTAAAGTTTTCCCTCGAACGACTCAGTGACCTGCTGCGTCAATCAGAAAGTCGAGGCGGCACCGCCTGCATGTTGCTGGTCGGAATCAACAATCTTGATGTCATCGAGCAGCAGTACGATGCCTCGGTCATCGATGAACTCATCTCTGGCACCAGTGCCAAAGTGCGTGCGCTGGTGCGGCCGATGGATGTTGTGACCCACCCGGAGAAGAATATCTTCGCGGTGATGATGAGCCAGGAAAGCACCGAGGCTTGCACCTCGCAAAGCTTCCGGCGCATCTTCGATAGCCTCTACATGCACTCGTTCAAGACCAGTGAAGGCTATATTCCCGTGGTCGTCGGCGTCACCATTTGCGCAGCCGATGCGGCCACCGGCTTTCCTGATCCTAAGGGCTTTCTACAGTTTGCGTTTGAAGGACTGAAAAAGTCCTTCGCCACCGGTATCATCAATGTCGATTTGTATGACCCGTCGCGCGCGCCCAAAGTTACGAACGGCACTCGACCGCTGAGCGACGACGGCCAGTAACAGCCCACCAGGCTCCATAGCGAGAGGCTTGCCATCGTGGCCAGCAACAAACGCCGAATTACCCGTGTGACCACCAAGCGAGGCGACGCCGGGCGCACATTCTTGGCCGACGGCAGCGAGGTCAGCAAAAACGATCCACGCATCGAAGCCATTGGCACCGTTGATGAACTAAACAGTTTCATCGGCGTGCTCATCAATACACTTGCACAAAGCCCTAAGGCCGCGCCACTCATAGAGCAGTGCCAGGAGGTTCAGCAATCTCTCTTCGATTTGGGTGCCGCGCTGGCGCTGCCCGGTAGCGAGCGCTTCCCGGATCTACAGTTACTGGAATCCAACAGCGCTGAACTCAACAGCGCACTACCTCCACTGACGGAATTCGTCCTGCCCGGCGGCAACGCCATGAGTGCTGCCGCCCATGTTTGTCGCACCGTGTGTCGTCGTGCGGAACGACGCCTGTGGCTGCTACCCGATGACACCCAGGCAGGAGCCACCTACTTGAATCGCTTGAGCGACTATTTCTTCATTCTCGCGCGCACCGTCAACCAGGAAGGCGGCGCTGAAGCGCAGTGGCGCGGTCCAACAACCACCTAACTAGACTTACATCACGAGCTGCCGAATGTCCCCTAGCACGGAACGCAGACGCGCCATAAAGCGTCCTGCTTCCGCACCGTTTATGGCACGGTGATCGTAGCTCAGCGACAGTGGCAACATTTTTCTTGGCTGAAAAGACTCCCCCTGCCATACCGGGCTCATGGCCATACGACCAACCCCGAGAATTGCCACCTCTGGCGGATTGATGATCGGCGTGAAGCCGGTACCACCGATGTTGCCAAGGCTAGAAACACTGAAGCTACCGCCCTGCATTTGTGCCGGCGACAGTTTACGCTGGCGGGCTCTATCAGCCAGCTCAATGATCGCTTCAGAAAGCGCCCATATACCTAGCTGATCCGCATCGCGAATGACTGGCACGACCAAGCCGTGCTCCGTGTCTACCGCCATGCCAACGTTACAGTAGTGCTTGATAATATAATTCTCGGCGCTCGCATCGAGTGAGGCGTTGACTGTTGGGTACTCCGCTAACACCTTTGTGCAGGCCTTAATGATGAACGCCAACGGCGTTAGCTTGATGCCACGTTGCTCAGATTCGGCTTTAAGCGACTTACGAAAGTCCTCGAGTTCGGTGATGTCTGCCTCATCGTGATTGGTCACGTGAGGAATATTGAGCCAGCTGCGGTGCAGGTTCTGCGCACCCACCGCACGAGTTCGGCCCAGCGGTTGGGTTTCCGTGCCGCCAAACTTAGCAAAATCTACACTGGGTATAGGAGGTATGCCGGCCCCGCTGGTGCTCGCATTGCCCTTCCCCATCCGCGATTTTACGTGCGCTTTAAGATCTTCTTTTAGGATTCGGCCTTTATCGCCACTGCCTTGTACGGCGGCCAGATCCACGCCCAGCTCTCGCGCTAATCTGCGTGCCGCTGGCCCCGCATAAACTTCCGCACCGGCACTGGCGGTTTGCACCTCGGGCACCTCAGCAGGCGTTGCCGGCTGCGGTTGCGCGGGTTCAGCAGGAGGCGCCACTTCCGTCTTCGCGCCAGGCGGTTCAGCCGCTGGTACAGCGCTCGCCACAGCCACGGCCTGAAGCGTGACCAACTTGCTGCCTTGAGTTACCGCATCGTTCTCGCGCACGTGCACGGTAGTCACGGTGCCCGCTTGCTCCGAGGGCACTTCCATTGAAGCCTTATCGGATTCCAGCACGACCAGCAGATCGCCGACAGCGATCTGTTCGCCCACTTGCACCAGTACTTCAATGACTACCACTTCTTCGACGTCGCCAATGTCTGGAACGCTGATGTCGAGGCTCGCGCCCTGTGTAGATGCGACTGCAGAGGAATCTGCGGCAGGCGACTGAGAGACACTCGGCTCAGCCACATTCGACTCAGCAGATGTTACTTGATCGCTCGCTACTGCAGGCTTCGCCTCTACAGTTGGGGATGCACTCTCTGTTTCTGGCGAGATAGCGGTGCTGCCTTGTAGCTTGGCGATCAGGTCACCCTCGCTAACCGAGTCACCAATGTTCACTGTCAACTCAACCACGGTGCCACTAGTGCCGGCGGGGACCTCCATGGAGGCTTTGTCAGATTCGATCACAATCAACGGGTCATCGGCACCGACCACATCTCCCACCGCGACACACAGCTCGATGACCTCAACCGCTTCAACGTCGCCGATGTCTGGAATGTGTATGTTTTGCACGTTTTGGTCCTACGACTGTCGCGGGTTGGGTTTGTCTGGCGCAATTTCCATCGCATCTCGAGCCTTGAGCACCTGGTCTGCGCTGATTTTTTGCTCATCGGCAAGCGCTCGCAGTGCAGCCAGAGTGACGAACTGGCGATCCACTTCAAAAAAGTAACGCAGCTGTTCTCGGGTATCGCTGCGGCCAAACCCGTCCGTTCCCAGAATGCTAACCGGTGCCGTTATCATACCGCGCAAAGGATCCGCCAGCGCTTTGATGTAGTCGCTGGCAATGATCACCGGCGCATCGCCCTGTAACAGCGTGGCAACGTGACAGCTGCGTGGCGGTTCATCGGGATGCAGTAGATTCCAGCGTGCAACATCGTGACCATCCCGTGTCAATTCGGTAAAGCTGGTAACGCTGAACACATCGACAGTGATGCCGTGCTCGTTATGTAGCGCCTCGGCTGCAGCTTCTACTTCCCGCAGAATGGCCCCACTGCCTAACAATCGAACTCGATGCCCTTCAGCGTTACCGAGTGTGCGCAGCCGATACATGCCTTTAAGAATGCCTTCACGCACCGGCAACTCTGTGTCTGCAGTGTCCTCCGGAAGCGCAGGCTGCACATATGACTCGTTCATGACCGTGATGTAGTAAAACACGCGCTCATGTTCCTGGTACATGCGTCGCATGCCATCGTGAACGATGACTGCCAGCTCGTAGCCGTAGCATGGATCGTAAGAGATGCAGTTGGGTATGGTGCTGGCGAGCACATGGCTGTGACCGTCCTGGTGTTGCAGCCCCTCGCCGTTCAACGTTGTGCGGCCCGCAGTGCCGCCGAGCAAAAAGCCACGGGCCCGCATGTCGCCAGCGGCCCAAGCCAGATCGCCAATACGCTGAAACCCGAACATCGAGTAGTAGATGTAAAAAGGTATCAAGGTATAGCGGTTGGTACTGTAGGAAGTAGCTGCCGCAAGCCAAGCAGCAAACGCGCCTGCCTCGTTAATGCCCTCCTCCAGTACTTGGCCGTCTTTGGATTCTTTGTAGTTGGCAATTTCACCCGCATCTTCAGGCTCGTAGAGCTGACCGACGGATGAGTAGATGCCCAGCTGCCGAAACATACCCTCCATGCCAAAAGTTCTAGCCTCATCCGGCACGATCGGCACGACGCGTTGGCCAATGTTTTTGTCTCGCACCAAAGTAGCCAACAAACGCACGAACGCCATGGTAGTTGAGTTGGTGCGCTCCCCAGTCCCCTTGAGCACGTTCTCGAACGCTGACAACGGTGGCAGCTCTAGTGGCTCCTCGGTCACCAAGCGCCTCGGTAGGTAACCCCCCAACTCCGCCCGTCGTTTGCGCAGGTAAGTTAGCTCTGGTGAGTCTTCTTTGGGCCGGTAATAGGGTACGTTCTCTAGGTCTTCATCAGACAACGGCAAACCAAAGCGGTCGCGAAAGTGTTTCAGCCCATCGAGGTCCAACTTCTTGACCTGGTGCGTGTCGTTCTCTGACTCCCCAGCATCCCCCATGCCATAGCCTTTGATAGTCTTGGCGAGAATTACCGTCGGCTGACCGCTGTGATTGACCGCGGCGTGATAGGCGGCGTAGAGCTTGAAGGGATCATGACCGCCCCGATTCAGCCGCATAATGTCGTCGTCTGAGAGATGATCGACCATCGCCCGCAGTTCTGGGTCGCGACCAAAAAAGTTTTCTCGAACGTAAGCGCCGCCCTTGGCTTTGAAATTCTGGAATTCACCGTCCACGGTCTCATCCATCACCTGCTGCATGAGCCCCAATTTGTCTTTCGCAAATAGCGGATCCCACAGCCGACCCCAGACGGCTTTGATGACATTCCAACCCGCGCCACGAAAGTAGCCTTCAAGCTCCTGAATGATCTTGCCGTTGCCACGCACCGGACCGTCCAGGCGTTGCAGGTTACAGTTCACGACGAAGATCAAATTGTCTAAGCCTTCGCGACCGGCAAGCGATAGTGCGCCCAGGGACTCCGGCTCATCCATCTCGCCGTCTCCCAAAAACGCCCAGACCTTACGGTCGCCTTTGGGCACCAACCCGCGAGCATCCAGGTACTTCATGACGTGCGCCTGATAGATCGCCTGGAGCGGGCCGAGGCCCATGGAAACCGTGGGAAATTGCCAATAGTCCGGCATGAGATAAGGGTGTGGGTAGGACGACAAACCCTGGCCATCGACCTCTCGGCGAAAGTTGTCGAGCTGGGTTTCGTCCAATCGACCTTCAAGATAGGAGCGCGCGTAGATGCCCGGCGAAGCGTGGCCTTGAAAGTAGATCAGATCTCCGGCGTGCTCTTGTGAAGGCGCGCGAAAGAAGTAGTTAAAGCCCACATCGTAGAGCGTGGCAGAAGAGGCAAAACTGGAAATGTGACCGCCGAGGTCTCCAGGCCGGCGATTGGCGCGCACGACCATGGCCAGCGCGTTCCAGCGAATCAACGAGCGAATGCGACGTTCCATGAACAGATCGCCTGGCATGAAAGCTTCTTGGCTCGACGGAATGGTGTTGCGATACGGCGTGGTAATCGTATAGGGCAGCTGTGCACCCATTTTTGTCATCCGTGCCGACAAGCGGCTGAGCAGAAAATTCGCTCGATCTAGGCCTTCGTTCTCCAGTATGTACTCCAGCGCGTCGAGCCATTCCTGTGTTTCGCTGGGGTTCGGGTCTTTGCCGTCCTGCAGAGTCATCATGGCTCCTTACGAATAATTACTGCGCCGAGGGCGGCACCGTAGATGGCATCCTCAGAGTCAAAAGCGCTGCGCCGATAACGCCGCTGTCGTCACCGCCAAGGGGTGCGTTAATAGACGTGGACAGCACCGGACGAGAAAACAAATACGCCGGTATTTGCTTTGGCAACGCATCATACAGCAGCGCCACGTTTGACAGCCCGCCGCCGAGGACGATCGCTTGCGGATCAACCACGTTGATGATCTGCGCCAAACTTCTCGCCAGCATGTCGCAGTATAGTTGGACTGTGGCGCGGCATTGGTCGCTGTCACCTGCCACCACCTGCTCCGCCGTATCAATTGATTTCAAGTCGCCCCAGAGCGCCTGGTAGGTTGCCAACAGACCCGGTCCGGAGAGAAAAGTCTCAATGCAGTTTTGCCGACCGCAGTAACAGCGGCGATCGTCGAGCTGGGCTTCGAGGCCTTGCAGCTGAGGTCGCAGGCCGCTGCGAAAGTAAGGCAGCGGCACATGGCCCCACTCCCCAGAAAGCCCGTTGGGCCCGAGCCGCAGTTGCCCGTTGTCTGCCCAACCACCACCGACCCCAGTACCAAGAATGACGCCAAACAGCAGCCCATTGGCCAGCCCTGGCTGCAATACGGTTTGACTGAGGGTGAAACAGTCAGCGTCGTTGGCTATTACTAGAGACCTCGTCAGGTATTTTTCCAGATCAGCTCGTAGTGCCTGGCCGTTCAACCAGGTGGAATTGCAGTGAGCCATCAGCCCGGTCTCAGCATCGCAGACGCCAGGAGCACCCAAGCCCACCGGTATGGGCTGATCTGATGCGCCGGCTTCAGCGCGCCAGACGGCTTCGAGCTCCTCCACCAACGCCGCAATGCTGGTTAAGGTCGCCTCATAATCACCGCGAGGTGTTGCCCTTCGCAAACGGCATAGCGTCTGCTGCTGCGAGCCCAGCAGGACACCAGCTATCTTGGTACCGCCCAAATCTATTCCAATTCGTGCGCCGCTCATTCAGTTCGCAACGCGCCCAGATAGCGCGGCCAGTCGAAGGCTGGACCGGGGTCGCTCTTGCGCCCCGGGGCAATCTCACAATGACCGACGATCGAATTGCTGACCAAGCGCGGATAGCGTCTTAGCAGAGCCTGGGAAACACGCTTGAGGGAGCGATATTGAGATTTGGTATAAGCACGATCGTCGACGCCCTCCAGCTCGATACCAATGGCGAAATCGTTGCAGCGCTGCCGGCCTTGCCAAACCGACAGGCCGGCATGCCAAGCGCGTTGGTTAAAGGGTACGAATTGAACGATACGGCCCCGGCGGCTGATGAACAGATGCGCTGACACCTCTAAGCCCTCGAGTTCAGCGAAGCTCGGGTGGGCCGTGCAATCGAGCGTATTGCAGAACAGCGACTCGACATAACCCGTGCCAAACGAGCCTGCGGGCAGCGAAATATTGTGCACGACGAGCAGCGCAATATCGTCCGGATCCGGGCGCTCATCGCAGTTCGGGGAGGGCTGCCGGGTAACCCGGGTCAACCAATGATCAGCAGTTACTCGCACTGCCTACCCCGCTTTACTTTGCTCATTCATGCATGTCTCTGCCAATCGTTCACGGCTATCATCTACACTCCGCGCAAGTCTAACGCGCTCAATGGATCCGGGTCCTGCATATGTCCGAAGCTCTAGAACCCCGCCTGACTGCGGCGATCGCCGCCAACGTCGATGCCGCCATCGCCGAGGACGTCGGTAGCGGAGACATCACCGCGGAGTTGGTTGCAGCGAAGACTCAGGCCACCGGTAGGGTGATCACCCGGGAGCCTGGCGTCATGTGCGGCATCCCCTGGGCCGAACGCACGCGGGAAATGATCGACCCAAGCTTAACCATTGATTGGCAAGTCAGCGACGGCGAAGTGCTCAGCGCTGACCAGACGCTGTTCACGATCAGTGGCCGGGCTCGCGGTATTCTGACCGCAGAGCGCACCATGCTGAACTTCATACAGGTGCTCTCAGGAACCGCGACCCAAACTGCTGCCTATGTTGCTGGTGTCGCCGGCACCGAAGCCAAAGTGCTCGACACCCGCAAGACACTGCCTGGGCTGCGTCTTGCGCAAAAGTACGCGGTCACCTGCGGCGGCGGACACAACCATCGCATTGGTTTGTTCGATGCGTTCCTAATAAAAGAGAATCACATCGCCGCGGCCGGCAGCATTACCCAGGCTATTGAGACGGCGGGTCGCAACCATCCTGGACTGCCGATCGAGGTCGAAGTAGAGCGCATCGGACAGATGCGTGAAGCCATCGCTGCGCGCGCTGACATCATCATGCTGGACAACTTTTCGCTCGACGAAACCCGTGCAGCCGTCGTGGAAAATGCTGGCCGCGCGAAGCTTGAGGCTTCAGGCAACGTTGATGAGAGCACGATCACGGACATCGCTCGCACTGGCGTCGACTATATCTCCATCGGCAACCTGACAAAAAAGGTTGTGCCCTTGGACCTCTCAATGCGGTTCAGCTACTAATTCAACAGACCCAGCGCCCATGAGTCGATATAAAGCCTTTGCCATTCACCTTGGCATCAGCCTGGTAGTCTTTGCCTTGTTGGCTGCGCTGGTGGTTTACCTCTGGTACCCGGACTTCTTCTTCGAAACCGACGGCGGTTGGCAGGGAATTCGTATCATCTTGCTGGTCGACCTGGTCTTGGGGCCGCTGCTTACGCTCATTGTCTATCGAGCTGGCAAACCCGGTCTGAAAATGGATCTCACGTTCATCGGCACCTTTCAAACTTTGTGTTTGCTTGCCGGCACCTACTTGGTCTATTCGGAGCGGCCGCTGGGCCTGGTGTTCGTCGATGGCCAGTTCAATTCCGTGACCGCAGATAGCTTTCGAGATGCCGGCATCGAACTGCCAGATTTTAGCGAGTTCCCAGGACCGTCACCAAAATGGATTCTCGTCGATATGCCTGCGAATCCATCGGAACAATCTCGCGTTCGCCTAGAAATGATGCAACGGCAGCTTCCTGTCGCGTTGCTAACGCAATTCTACCGCCCGTTCGATCCTGCTCACGAGCTCTTCACCGACGACAGCACCAACATTGACGAAATCGTCTCTCGCGACGCCGATGGCATTAGTCTGTCTAGCTTTCTCGAGCGCTATGGCGGTAAAGACAGGGACTACTTGTTCTACCCTTACGCCGCCCGCTACGACTACTTTTTCCTGGGCTTTGATGCCAAGAACAAGTTGCTCAAAGGCCCGTTGGCCATTCACATTCCCGAAATAGAAGGCGAAGCTGGCATTTGATGGACTGCACTCAGCGGGATTGTCTTGCCTGCTGCCAACGCATGAACCAGACGGCAGGCAGCGGTTCAGGCGTGTTGCGCGCCATTAGCTCTGCGCGGGCATCACGCACTTTAGCAAACGCTCTCTGATCATCCAGGGCCAACGCTCGACGACCCAACTCCTCAATCAAACCGTTCGCGCGTTTGGATGAAAGAATCCAATAGTTTTCGAGCCAAGGAAAGGCATCAGTCATGAGCAAGGCCAACGCCGCTTGGGCACCCTCGCGTTCCTCCAGTATTTTTGCCTTAACACTGAGCACATCGAGATCCGCTGGTGCATGACGCAAAGCCTGATCCAGAAGCGCCAACGCCTGGGATTGCGACTCACCGACAGTCTCTTGTCGCTGTCCCTGCTGCAGTAGTAGATCTGCATATTCAATGTAGGCTTTGGTATTCCAGGGATTCTCTGTCAGCGCGCGCTGCAAGCCCGATTCAATCTGGGCTGCACTCACCGCACCCGACTGCTGCTCCAACCGTTGCTTGCCATACAGTGCGATTACCAGATGGGGCAAACTACGATCTTCATTCAAGCGTGCCGATATGCGTGCGTAGGTTTGTTGTTGCTCCGCGCTGGCGCGCCAAACAGCCACACCGGGCAACCCAGGCTGCCCGGAGAACACCGCCAGATTGGTGTTGTCTAAGGCCAAGTAGGCAACGTTTACCCAACCAAAGCTAATGGCCAGCAGCCAAAGCCCCGATTGAAATCGAGATTTAGGCTGCACTGGTGCAGCCCTCGCAGCACCCTTGCCTAGCCGACCAGGCACCGCCCAGGCCGCCAGGATTCCAACCATTACCCCCAGCGCCAGCGTATAAAATACGAAGTTGACCAGCGCATGCAGCATCACCAGCGCCAGAGCCAACCAACCACCGGCATATGGATCGCAAGGACCGCGCGCCAATGATCCTCCGGGCATCAACGTCTGCCAGTTACCGCGCACCACCCCTAGGGCGATGAGCGCTAGCGGTAGCAGCAGCAGGGCCCCGCCCTCTGCAGCCAACTGCAAATAGTCATTGTGCACATAGCGGCCGGCGGACGTTTGATCCTCGGTGCTGCGCACGGATGGGTATTGCAGAGCAAAGGTGAACACACCCCCGCCCCAGGGCGCGTGCGCTCGCGCCAGCGAAACACCGGCATCCGCGAGCAGTAGCCGTTGATCCATGGCTGCGTCCTGCTCCAGGCTTTCACTCATCGTGGTTTGCACGGCGTTGGAACTGATGCTGGTCAACACCAGCGCAACAACGGCAACGCCGATCATCAGCACCACTCGT
The DNA here is from genome assembly GCA_051027215.1 of Pseudomonadales bacterium. Lineage (GTDB taxonomy): Bacteria > Pseudomonadota > Gammaproteobacteria > Pseudomonadales > Azotimanducaceae > CALHVX01. Next base: position 15,945 of record JBPCXR010000050.1, read on the forward strand.
TCGAGATTGACCCGCCCGAGCAATCCCAACAACAGCCACACTGCCAACGCCAGCCCCATCAAGCCAATGCATGCTCTGCTGGCAGTGGCCACAATTACAACGCAGGTTAGCAACACTAAGGCCACCACCAACCCAGTACGCCAATACTCAGCAGCAGTCTTGATCGAGCGCAACGGCGACCCGCAGAGCCAGTAGTGCAGCGCGGGAACGAGTGCCAAATATAAAAAGGCGCCATACCCGGAAACATCTGCCAGGGGATCGTATGGCCGGGTTCCGAAGCCTAGGAAGCGAACTGCGGAGATCAGCATCAACAGCGCAGCTATTAATAAAACCAAAAGGAAAGGTGCAAGGAATCTCGGGGTTGATTCGGTCATCAACAGAACTACCAGAAACCACAAGGGTGCCGCCGCCAGAATCCAACTCGGGGAAAAGCTCGTCTCTGCGCTTATAGAGAACAGCAGCTGGTGCATTGCGAGCGCCAGCAGCATAAGCAAAGCCAGCCCTACACTCACAGGTCGCTGGTGCAGCGTTCGCAGGAACAACTGAGGGCCAAGCAGCGTCAGCGAAGTCACTGCGCATAGGCTCGAGCCCAAAAGAAAAAGGTGGTTGTAGCCGACCCCGTAAAACAACATGGCGAGCCCAAGGCCGCAGAGCAACAGCAAGTGCAGC
>JBPCXR010000051.1:0-7613 GCA_051027215.1 Pseudomonadales bacterium
GGTAAGAGCGATGTGGTTATGGTTACAGAGATGCACAAACGTGACCGCCGTCGACGGTCAGCACCGAGCCCGTCATGTAGCGGGACGCATCCGAGGCAAGCAGCAGCAAAGGGCCATCTAATTCCTCAAATTCCCCAAAGCGGCGCATGGGAACGCCCTTTTGGAACTCTGGCGCAGCGTCGCTTTCCAGCAGAATGCGACTGACATCGGTGAGGAAATATCCTGGCGCTAGAGCGTTCACGCGAATGCCGAAACGGGCGGCCTCCAACGCCATGACTTCAGTCATTCGAGTCATTGCACCTTTAGAGATGCTGTAGGGGAACTGGCCTTTTATGGTGCGACGATCAGTGATGGACGAGACCATGATGATGTTGCCCTCGCTCTGCTTGCGGGCAATCAATCGCTCGGTAAACAACTTCGACATCACCCAAGCGCTCTTGAGGTTGGTATTCATCACCCAATCCCAATCTTCCTCATCGATCATCAGATAAGTTTTTGCACCCGCCTCGACGCCGGCGTTGTTGATGAGGACGTCGGCGGGCCCATGGTGCTCTTCCGCTGCAGCCAGAAAGCTTTCTATGCTGCTCCGCTCGTTTACATCCAAAGGCGCAGCGAATGCCTCGCCACCTGCTGCAGTAATTTCTTCGACCCGGGCGCTAAGCTTGTCGGTGCGGCGCGCGCCCAGCGAGACTTTCGCCCCATTTGCGGCGAGCACGCCGGCGAAGTGATGGCCAAAGCCCGAAGACGCCCCGCTGATGAGGACGTGCTTGTCAGTCATATTGAAGGTTTGCATAGATTCCCCAGGCGCACGCCCGAAACGGGCAGATGGGGAAGATGCTAGCTACTCCGCGAGGCTAAGACAACGCGCAGGCGATGACGATACTGCAATCAGTAGTCGGCGCTGAGCTCGCACTCTATAAGGCAGCGATTGAGGCTGAAGGTTTCACTCAGCACGCTGTCGATCAAGTGATCGGTGAGCTTCTCGGTATCGACTTTCTCGGCGTCCTGCACCGTCAGCTCGAACACGCCGTTGGGGCGGCTGGTAAGCGCTTCGTTGTGGCTGAGTTCGTCTTTGAGGCGTTGTAAGACTTGGCGCTGCAGTTCCTCAGCGGTATCAGCGCCGAGATCTCGCTGGTGCAAGTCGAAGTCGTCTATGCGCAGCGTAAGTGTCTCAGGGTCGCTCAATGTATCGCCATAGAGGTTGGCTGACGGACCAAGGTCCCAGTGAGAATCGTTGGCGGCAATGGGCATGGCGGTTGAGCGGCCGAACAGAGCGCGGAGGCGAGACAGAGGCACTTTGACGATTCCTTGGTCGAAGATCGGTGAAGGTTAGTGTGGGGAATGGTGGTGGGAGGGGCTGGGAGGTGGGTCACAGATTGTGGGGGTGGGGGGAGGCAATTCGTTTGGCGACCGTGTTACTCGATGAGGCCAATCGAATGCCGAAGGGTGGAATGAAATGAGCGCTGCTCGAGGCGGAACGTCACTCTGCTTTTGCCCCTACCTTATTTATGAGTGATCGCGTGAAACGCACAACCATGGCGCCTGGGGAGTCAGTCAACACGATGCACCTGGCGTGCCAGAGCATGATCTGTTTCGCAAGGCGAAGGCTTCTGTTCTTCGTTGACCTCCTGATGCCTGCATTGTGTGCAGCGTCTCATTAGGGTAGTTTCTTAACAATGAACCCTGTGGGGCTATTGAACATACTGAGCACCATTTAGTTGTGCCGGATATGAGAGGGCTGGTCAGGGTTCGTACCGATGAGCTGCCGGGAGGGACATCAAGTGTTCAGGATCAACAGCCACCCGCACCATCGACGCTTCTGTGGCGAACGGCACCCAGCGCTGCGTACTTGGGTGTTTCTTCTCTGCCTCAATGTTTGCCATTTGGCCCACAGCGCTCCGGCCCAAGCCAGCGCCTCTGAACCCGCCCGCAACGCGTTAGCAACGGGCCAGCAAATGGGGAAGATTCGCGCCCATACCCATAATCAGCTGATGCAGCAGTTCGGTCGAGGTCAACGCGTTCGCGTTCTTGTGCAGTTGGATTCCTCTGACGAACCCTTGGCCAGGCTACCCGGTCGCAAGGCTAGGAATCAGGCAGTGCGCGATACCAGACGCCAGGCAATTGGCCGCGCTCAGACAAAGCTTCTTGGTCGCTCCGGTTTGCGGGCAGTCAGAAGCATCAAGCGCTTTCGGCACGTTCCTTTTCTTGCACTCGAAGTGAATGCTCGAGAACTCGCGCAGTTGGCCAACCAAGCAGATGTGGTTTCCATCAGCAGTGATGAGTGGCTGCAACCGTTGTTGCACAACACGGTGCCGCAAGTCGGCGCCGACCAGGCCTGGTTGCAGGGTTATGCAGGCGCTGGCCAGGTGGTGGCTATCGTGGATACCGGTGTCGACACAGGGCATCAGAGCTTTGCGGGTCGCATAGTCGATGAAGCGTGTTTTTCGTCGACCAGCTCGGCAGAAAACTCAACGTCGTTGTGCCCGAACGGCACCAACCCCAACGGTCAGGACAGCCAGATTGGTCCTGGTGCGGGCGCTGCGTGCAGTGGGCTGTTTGGTTGCGACCACGGTACCCATGTAGCGGGCATCGCGGCAGGCGCGGATGCCACCTACCGCGGCGTCGCTCCTGAGGCCGGCGTTTTGCCGATTCAGGTGTTTTCGCAATATAACGGCTTCTTCGCCTGCAATTTTGCACCGCCTTGTCTTTCAGCGTTGACGTCCGATTTGGTGCGAGCGTTGGAGCACGTTTACGACTTGCGCGATGTACACTCGATTGCGGCCGTCAACATGAGTCTGGGCGGGGAGCGCTATAGCAACGCTGCGGCTTGTGATGCAGCCTATCCCGCGATTCAAGCGGCTGTAGAGAACCTGCGCTCTGTGGGCATCGTCCCAGTGGCTGCCTCGGGAAACAATTCTGACGCTAACGGCATCGCCACTCCTGCCTGCGTGAGCGGCATGGTGAGTGTAGGTGCAGTAAATGGACTAGACGCGGTGGCATCTTTTTCCAACTCTTCGAGCGAACTGGACGCGCTGGCACCCGGGGTAAGTATTGTCTCCGCGGTACCGGGCAATGGCTTTGGTGCGAAGAGCGGTACGTCCATGGCCACACCGGCACTCGCCGGTGCGGTGGCGTTGTTGCGCAGCGCCGATGGCAACGCGACGACGGAGGAGATCGTCGATGCGGTCAAGACGACTGGGGTGCCGGTTCTTGACGCTCGCAACGGTGTTGTTGCGCCCCGCGTGCAGGTGGATGCGGCAGCTGACTTGCTCACCCAGGGGGATCTGGCGCGCATCACGTTAGCGCTGCAGCCGGAGCTGTCTGGGTTGAATGCGCCAGTGGGGCTAACCCACGCTGGCGATGGCAGTGGGCGGGTATTCATCTTGCAGCGCGCCGGGACGGTTTTGGTACGCGACGCCACCGGCCTGTTAAGCCTGCCTTTTATAGACGTCTCTGCGAGTGTGAATTGCTGTGCCGCAGAGGGACTGCTTGGACTGGCCTTTCACCCGAATCATGCTGCTAATGGGTTGGTCTACGTTAGCTATCTCAACGCCCTTGATGAAGTGCTCGTTGAACGCTACGCCCGAGCGGCCGACCCCAATCAGGTGGATGCCAGCTCTGTACTGGAAGTTCTGCGTGTGCCAACAGCGCTGAATGGTCACCACGGCGGACGTTTGCACTTTGGTCCGGATGGATATCTATACATTGCACTTGGCGATGGGTCGCAAGATGGCACGATAAATCTGCCGGGTACGGCGCCAGATCTAAACAGTTTGCTCGGCAAGGTGCTGCGCATCGATATTGATGCGCCTGGAGTGCCCTACAGCATACCGCCGGACAATCCACTGGTGGGCGTACCTGGCGCTCGAGATGAGATATGGGCTCTGGGCTTGCGAGATCCGAGACATTTCAGTTTCGATGCCTTAGCTGGCGACCTGTTCATAGCCGATGTGGGTGAAAGTGCCGCGCATGAGGTGAATGTTCAGACGGCTGGTATTGCCGGCGGCGCGAACTACGGTTGGCCAACCATGGAAGGCACGGGGTGCCGAGACAGCCAAAGCTGCGATACCGCGGGTCTTACCCTGCCTGTTGCGAGTTATCCGTTTGCCGAGGGTTGCGCTGTGACGGGCGGCGTTGTCTATCGGGGCCCCGACTATGCGGATCTTTATGGCGCCTATCTGTTTGGCGATGCCTGTAGCGGCCGTGTTTGGGGGCTTCGGCAACAAGACGGGGAGTGGAGTCATGAACTTCTAACACAGACCACGGTGCAGATCTCTGCCTTTGGCAGTGACGAATCTGGCGCGGCCTACCTGGTCGACCCATCTGCTGGCCAAATTTACCGTCTGCTCGACAGTGACCTGAGCATTGATACTGTGCTGCTCGCGGATGCTTATATAAACGAACCCTATGCAGAGTCACTGTCTGCCAGCGGCGGTGCGCCTCCTTACCAGTGGAACCTGATCGACGGTGCGCTGCCGGATGGCATCACGTTGAACGCCGCCAACGGTACGCTCGCAGGTAGTGCTACCAGCTTGGGGACCGCCACCTTCACTGTGCAGGTACAAGATAGCGAGTACGCCAGCGTGTCCCGAACGCTGAGGCTGACGAGTACCCCACAACCGCTGAGCATCAACCCGATAAGTCTGCCTGACGCCACCACCAACAATCCTTATCTCGTCGTGCTGGGCGCCAGTGGTGGCACGCCGCCCTATGCTTGGCAGATCAGTAGCGGTGCACTCCCGGCGGGCGTTACCTTGACTGCTGCCGGCGAATTGTCTGGCACTGCCACGGCGCAGGGAGAATTCAACTTCAGCGCCAGGGTGTTCGATGGTGCTGGCGCCCAGGCCACCACAGGACTGTCGCTGTCGGTCTACGGTGCAACCACTTCACTGTCACTAAACGCCAGCGATACAGGAGCCTACGGCAACAACTTCGGATCCGACGCGCATTTGCTCGGGCTCTACGCCACCTTCGCCGGTACAGACACAGATCTCACGCTGCGGGTGACCGGCTATGACATTGACTTCGCCGATGAGGTCGTGGTGACGCTCAATGGAGCGCCAATCGGATACCTGTCAACCGGCGCTAACGTTGGTCTCAATAGCGGTGATTCATTTGTCATTGCCGCGGCTGACCAGCAAGCTGGTCTCAACCAGATTGGTTTTCACGTCAAGGTTGCGGGTTGGACCTGGGGCGTGACCGACCTGTTGCTGACCGATGGCAGCGAACCGCTGGCGATCGACACGACTGCTCTGGCCGATGCCATGTATGGCGAGGCCTATGTGGCGACGTTGCAGGCGAGCGGTGGTGTTGCACCCTATCAATGGACGCTGGCACAGGGTGCTCTACCTGCCGGCATCACCTTGAACGCTGACGGTACTCTTAGCGGCACCCCTGACGCCCAGGGCGAGTTCGATTTCACCGCACGAGTCGCTGATGTGACCAACACGGCTGTTGAACAATCGTTAACGTTGAACGTTTATGGATCGACCGGCACATTCGAAGTAGTGCTGCAGCTGAACGAAACGAACCCAGGCGCCTTCGGCCACAACTACGGCAGCAACGCCCACTACGATGAGCTGTATGTCGTTTTTTCCGGTACGGCTGCTGATCTGACGTTCATGGTCGATGGCTATGACATAGATTTTCCGGATGAGCTGGCAGTCACCATAAACGGTAACCCTTTGGGCCAGTTAAGCACCGGCCCCAACAACGAGATGAATGCCGGTGACTTCTTCATTATCCCCGCTGCGCTTCAAGTGCCAGGGTTGAATCAGATTAGGCTGGAACAGAAAGTACCCGGCTGGAAATGGGGCGTAACAAACCTGCGTGTAACCGACGCGCCTTTGCCTGCCATCACGACCACCGCGCTGCCAGCGGCCACGACGGATAGCGCGTATGACTTTGATCTGCTGGCGACCGGCGGTTCTCAACCTTACACTTGGGAAGTGGCTTCCGGCACATTGCCGCCGGGAATCACACTGGATGCAGGAGGCACCTTGTCTGGTTCCGCATCTACTCAAGGCGTCTTTAACTTCGTCGTGCGCGTAGCAGGCACCGAAGGTATACCCATCACCCAGAGCCTGTCGCTGGAAGTCTACGGCAGCGCTGTTGCGCTCGTGTTAAACGCCGAGGACAGTGGTGCTTACGGAAATTCCTACGGCAGCAATCAACACACCGCAGGTTTGATTGCCACCTTCATGCAGGCGGGTACTGATCTCACCCTTCATGTGACTGGCTACGATATTGATTTTGCCGATGAGCTGGAGGTGTTGTTGAATGGAGCACCCATTGGCTATCTAACTGTTGGAGCCAACGTGAGTTTGAATGACGGAGACCTGTTCGTCATTCCGGCGGCTGACCAGCAACCTGGCATTAATCAGATTGAGTTCAAGGTGAAGACCGTTGGCTGGACCTGGGGCGTGACAGATATGCTGCTCACAGATGTGCCACCACCTCCATCGATTACAAACAGCGGTTTGCCAGATGCCCGTACGGATGCTGGCTACGACGCGACGCTTACGGCCATCGGTGGGGTGTCGCCACTTACCTGGACGATCAGTAGTGGCGCTCTGCCACCGGGTATTACATTGAATCCGAACGGTACGCTGTCTGGGCTTGCGACGGCTCAGGGCAACTTTTCGTTCAATGCCACAGTGACTGACGATAATGGCGAGACCAGCAGCAAGGCGTTAACGATCCCGGTGTACGGTGCGACCCTGCCACTGGAGCCGAATGTTACTGAGACGGGCGCCTACGGCCATCGCTATGGATCAAACGCCCACAAGCTCGGCCTGTATGCGACCTTTGTAGGAGGTCAGGCTGACATGACCTTGCAGGTGACCGGCTTTGACATCGACTTCAACGACGAGTTGCTGGTAACGCTGAACGGCGAGCCAATCGGCTATCTCTCAAAAGGTCCAAATCTTGGACTCAACGGCACAGATCAATTCACCATACCGGCAGGTGATCAACTGCCAGGTACAAACCTCATTCGCTTCAAGGTTAAGACCCCAGGATGGACCTGGGGAGTGACTGATCTTTTGCTCGATGACGGGGGCTGAGCGCTTGCTCGCGCCGTGCTAGGAAGGGCGTTGGATCACTCCTTCCTGCGCCACACCAGCAATTACCTCGCTAGGGCCGATCGAGCCAGCGAATGCCGACAACAGGGTTCGTGAACTATTCAATTGAATGGTCGGAGTGAGAGGATTTGAACCTCCGGCCCCCACGTCCCGAACGTGTCAGTCTTATTGGCCTGTAGGCCGTTTTCCCTGTAAAAACACTGATATATTGTTTCAGCGTGTACCAAAGTGTACCATGGTGTGCCAGATAAAGGCACTGCTCAATACACTGCGGGGAAACGATCATTACCAGACAGGGAGAGGATGGTGGCTGGCCTTACAAGTTCACACCCGGCTATCTGAGCGCCTTAGCGGCGCGTGAGAAGAAGTACGAGAAGGGTGAGCGATACGCCAAAGGCTTGAGGCTTGTTGTTCAGCCAACGGGGAAGAAGACGTGGCGCTATACTTGGGCGCGGGGTAAGTGCGTTGCGCTGGGTGATTATTCAACCATGTCGTTGAGTCAGGCTCGGGCTGAAGTCCCCCGGGTGAACG
>JBPCXR010000052.1:0-29958 GCA_051027215.1 Pseudomonadales bacterium
TGTGGTACCAGATCAAAGGCCTTTGGTTCGACAATGGTCAGCTCCACTGCTGTGATGTCGTCGGTGCTCTCACTGTTGCCACAGTGGGTAGCAAGCGCCGATTGCAGCGCTGTGACGGTACAGGCGCTCTTTGCGACGGCTTCCTGCAGCTCAGCTAGCAAGCGATCCTCACCAAATTGTTCGCCGCTGGGGCTGATCGCTTCAATCACCCCATCCGTGCAAAGAACTAGACGCTCGCCGGCTGCGACCGATACAAATTGCGTTGTGGCATCGAAACGGTCCGCAGGCTGAATGCCGAGCGGGAGGTGCCTTGAATTCAAAGTTCTCACTGCGACCGAATCAGGCGCGATCTGATTGCCTTGAGCCACACCAGAAAGCAGGTACCCCATGGGCAAGCCGCCGCACCAGTATTCGATTGTCCCCTTGTCGAAGCTAATCTCCGCCAAGAGCGCACAGCAAAAGTACCCGGCAGGAAGTACGGAATTCAGTTTTCGGTTGCATTCACTGGCTATGTCTGCAAGACCAAGCCCACGCTGGGTGAGAGCGTAAAAGCTGTCTGCCAGAGGCATTGCTCCCACCGAAGCGGTCAATCCATGGCCGGTGAAATCGCCGAGTAACAGATTAAAGGTTCGCCTTGGCGTCGGCGCTGCCAGCAGCACGTCGCCGTTGAACAGTGCAATGGGCGACATAAGGTAGCGAATGCAGTCGATTTCAAGATACTCGCGATGAGCAATACGGTCGAAGATCGCCTTCGCTGCGCCCTGTTCTTGCATCAGCCGCTGATTGTTACGTTCGATCGCGTCTCGCTGCAGCTCAGTGGTCTGATGCAGTTCCCGCACTCTTCGCAGGGCCTCAAGCTTTGCCTGCAAAATTAGGCGGTTATAGGGCTTACTGAGAAAATCGTCACCTCCGGCATCTAGACAGTGAGCCAGCTCCGAGGCTTCAGTCAGCGCCGTTAGAAAAATGATGGGAGTAAAACGCTTCTCCGCTTCGGCCTTTATTTCCCGAGCGACTTCAAAGCCATCCATTTTGGGCATCAAAGCATCCAGGAGCACGATCTGGGGTTGTTTGTCTCGGTACAGCTGCAGAGCCGCCTCGCCATCTTCTGCTTCGATGACCGTGTATCCCTGATCCCGAATGATCTTAGCGAGAATCATTCGGTCTACAGGGTTGTCATCGGCAACCAGAATTGGCTCGCTGTCCATCAAGCTACCGCTAGTGAATTTGGAACAGCTGATCGAAATTTGAAATAGCGAAGGTTTTGCGAACCGTCGCATTACAGCCAAGGATTTCTATTTGAGCACTGTCACCGCCGCCGAAGTCGCGTAACAGCAGCAGCATGCCCAATGCTGAGCTGTCTAAGTATTCAGTCTGCGCAAGATCGATCAGGTAACGATCACACAACTCCGTACGATCTTCGTAGGCACTGCGAAAAGCTTCGTGGCAACTGAAATCGAATCGACCGTTAACAGCAATCTTCAGGCTGCGATCGTCAGGCTGGTAGTCAGTCTCGATGGTCATGGCGTAATCTGGCTAAATTTGCTCTGTAAGATTAGTTCACTCTGCCTAAATGTCTTCATAGCGAGCCTTAGTATTCGTCTGGGTAGCGCTGCGTCGTTCTCTGCGCCGCAATTCTGCTGTGCTCTGGCTCTGAGCTGCTTGCCGTACCCGTTCCAAGCCAAGCAGCTTGCGCTCCCAAGCCAACAGCGCTGATCGTGCCGCATCCACCAACGCATGAGCTTGATCTCTCTGTGTTGTCACCTTTTGTAGTCCCTGGTCTAGCTGCACGCCTAAGCGCGCAAGATTCGCAAGGTCCGTAGCGCTTGGCATAGCCGCAGCATCACGACGGCGGGCGTAGTCAAGCTCCAGTTGCTGCAGCTGTGATAGTTGTGCGCTCGCAGCCGCTTCGGCTTTAACGGCTCGCGCGAACTGTTGTTGCGCTTGCCGTTTGCGAACTTCCCAACGAGCGGCAACAGCCTTCAGCTTGTTGTCGGCGTTCGCCAGGCTCACGTGGCATTGCTAGCGATGGTGGCTACCGTCATCTCGGCGTTCAAAGGTCGAGTAACCCGCGCGAGCTCGGCCTCAGCGCTACTCAGGTCAACGCGCTCTTCGACGTCCTGACAAAGGTAGCTGAACATTTCATCGTGGCGTGCGATACCCGCATCGGTGTCTGGATCAGAACCTTTTTCGTAAGCACCCACGGCAATCAGATCTTCCTGTTCGCGATAGCGGGTCCACCAACGTCGAAACGCCAGGCTAGCGCTTCGCTGTTGCGGTGACTGCAGTTTGTTCTGCACACGACTGATGGAAGCGCCGATGTCTATGGCTGGATATTGACCCCGATCGGCGATTCGACGACTCAGAACGATATGGCCATCGAGAACTGCTCGCGCAGCATCCACAATCGGATCGGAAAGGTCATCTTCCTCCATGAGCACGGTGTAGATCGCGGTGATTGATCCGCCGCTGCTAGCCAACCCACCTGCGCGCTCGATCAATCGCGGCAGCAAGGAATACACTGACGGTGGGTAGCCTTTGCTGGTGGGTGGCTCACCGGCCGCTAAGCCGATTTCGCGCTGCGCCTGAGCAATTCGAGTCACCGAATCGAGTAGCAGCAGCACTTTCAAGCCCTGGGCACGATAGTATTCCGCGACTTCATGCGCCATCACTGCAGCTCGCAACCGTAGACCTGGAGCGTCATCCGCGGGCGATGCGATGACTACCGAATGCTCTAGACTGTTGCCGAGGTTGTCGCTCAAAAACTCCTGAACCTCTCGGCCACGCTCGCCAATGAGGCCGATGACCACCACGTCTGCGGCGCTATAGCGAGCCAACATACCGAGCAACACGCTCTTGCCAACCCCACTACCGGCAAACAAGCCAACGCGTTGTCCGACGCCAAGGGTTAGCAAACCGTTGATGCTACGAACCCCCACATCAAAAGGCTCCGTAATGATACTTCGGACTAATGGATTTATTGGACGAGGGGGTGGTCCATGGCTGCCCTGGGGCAGCGCTGGCCCCCCGTCGAGAGGTAAGCCAACAGCGTTGATGACCCGTCCGAGCAAAGTACTGGGATCAGGTGATGTAGGGCGTGTACCCATGGAAACCAAAATCCCTTGTTCCAGACCTTGCGCCGCAGAGAGGGGCATCAGTAAACAACGGGAACCGCTAAAACCTACTACTTCCAGTGGCAAACGCTCACCACCCAAGAGCGCCCAGCACCAGTCGCCCACCGCGGCTTCGATGCCTTCCGCTTCCAAAAGCGTACCGGCCATACGCTGCAGAGTGCCGAAGAGCTCGAATCTAGCCATCGTCAGACCGCGCTTCACTGGCCCCAAGGGCCTCATCGGGCTCAGCGAGCGCAACGTTTAACGCCTGACGCACCTGTTCGGTTAGGTCGATGCGCGCAACCTTCGGTCCACTGCTAACTCGAATTTCACCAGGCGCCAGCGTCGATTCGATGCGCACCGCCGCAGGCGGCTCTTGGGAGTGAATGAGATCCGGCGCTACCTCAACCAGCAGAGCCTCAGGTTGCATATCAAGTTGCTGCGCTACTTCGAGCAGCAACTCTGTGTAGAAGTCTTCTTTTAGCTCAATCTGCGCAGCACCAAGCTCATTGAGCAAAGCGTGGGCCTGGGCACCAAACATCTGACAGTACGCTGCCTGCCAGTGGGATAGTTGTTCTCGAGCCTGCTGGATGCTCGAATCCAAATGCTGTAAGCGGTCGGCCATCTGATCCTGGGCGGCCTGCTCACCAGCTGCGAAACCACTGTCGTAGCCTGCTTGTCTCGCTTTCTCCAGTATGCGTTCGCGCTCAGCATCATTCTGGCCGGAGTGATCGGTCGGAATGAACCGCGCATCGGTTATCTGCAGAGTAGGCCAGCGGTGCGATGCATCAGACACTAGAGCATCTCCGAGCCTGAACCACCAAGAACGATTTCGCCAGATTCAGAAAGCTTGCGGGCCGTTGTCAGAATGTCTTTTTGTGCAGCCTCAACCTCGCTCACCCGTACTGGACCCTTGGCTTCCATATCGTCCTTAAGCAGCTCAGCGGCGCGCTTGGACATGTTGCCAAAAATCTTTTCTTTCAGCGGCTCTTCGGCTCCTTTCAATGCCAACACCAACGCATCGGAGTTGATCTCACGCAGCAGTGTCTGGATGCCTCGGTCATCCACTGCCATTAGATTGTCGAAAACGAACATTAGCTCTTGTATCTCCTCCGAGAGGCTTTCGCTAACGCTACGAATTTCGCCGAGAATCGACTCGTTCTCTACCGGGGTAAAATTGTTCAATATTTCAGCAGCGGTCTTTCGTCCACCAAGTTCGGCAAAGCGACGGTTCGATTGGGATTTAACCTGCTCCTCCAGGACAGCGCTGAGCTCGTTCAAGGCAATAGGCGAAATAGACTCCAGCTGGGCAATTCGAATCAATACTTCACGACGCACCTCGGTGTCTTCGAAGTAGGACAGCACTTGAGCGGCCTGATCGGCGTCCAGGTAGGACAGCACAATGGCTTGAATCTGTGGGTGCTCACGTAAAACGAAGTCCGCGATGGCTCGGGGATCCATCCATTTGAGCTTGTCTAAACCGTCGGTGTGACCGCCCAGAATGCGTTCGAGCAACACCTGGGCTCGGTCTTTGCCCATGGCGGTTGTGAGCAGCTTCTCTAGGTATCCCCGAGTGCCGATCGCCAGTCCGGTTTCGTCAGTTACAGTTTCCAGGAACTGCTCGACAACTGTTTGCACTTGAGTTGTTTGCAGCTCGGATAGGGTTGACATAGCCGCGCCCACCCGCTGCACCTCACGCGGCTCCAAGTGACGCAGAACGGCAGCGGCATCGGCTTCGCCAAGCGTGAGCATCAAAATGGCAGCCTGTTGGACTGTATCTAGTGACTCCACTTCACTCACAATGGGTTACCCACCGTCATTACTCATCGTTGCTGACCCAGTGCTTCACCACTTGCGCGGCACGTTCAGGGTCTTCGCTGACGATCCCACGAACGGTATCCAATTTGCTGGAAACATCGGCCCCATTGCTTCCAGGAGGTAGCAGTCCAGCGATACTGGCACCGGACAGAGCTCCCGCTGTAGCCAAAGCTCCTGCTCCTTGTTCTTGCTGAGCTAACTGGGCCATGGCCATGGTGTGCTGTTCTTTGACCACCGCTCCGGCTTGACTGAGGTTGCGGTACAAGGGCCTTAACAAACCAAGAATGACCAGCAGCAACGCAATGCCACCGAGCAGCTGTTTGGCGAGATCGCCAAACCACTCTTGTTGCCAAATTGGCACAGGCGCAATTTCAGCCTGCACTGGGGCCATGAACGGTCGATTGACAATAGTTACGGCATCCCCTCGCGCCGCATCAAAACCCACGGCGTTGCGCACCAGCGCTGCCAATCGTTCGAGTTCTTCGGCGCTCCAGGGCGCTTGGGCTGCATCTGCACCCTCTTCCGCCTCTGCATCTACGACTGGTGGCTTGTCGTCGACGATCACCGATACGCTTACGCGATTAACGATGCCGGAGGCCAGCCGTGTGTGGCTAATGGTGCGATCTACTTCATAGTTCTTGGTGACTTCGCTGCGTGATCGACGTGGTGCAGTGCCTTGAGCCGTTTCTGGCTCTGCCTCTGTAACCGCAGGATCGTTAGATAACGCTCCCGGGATACCTCGAGCCAAACCTTCATCCGCATTGGTTTCTTCATTGATCGCCGCTTCACTGCGAACTGCGGTGAGGTCCGGGTTGTATAACTCTTCGGTTTGCTCGGTGCGAGTGAAGTCAATGTCAACCGCTACCTCGGCGCTAAAACCCGTCATGCCAAGGCTAGGAGAGAGAATGTTGTTGACCTTTCTGCGTAGCTTGTCTTCGAGTTTGGCTACGTATTCCAGCTGGAATGAGCTCTGTTGCAACGCCGGGTCGGATTCTTCCCGAGATAACAGCTTGCCGCTCTGGTCAACGACTGCAACGTCGCCAGCGTCAAGTTCTGGCACGGCTCCGGCGACCAGATTGGCAATCCCGCGAATCTGCTCGCGATCCAGGCGCCGGCCCACAGCTACGGTGACCGTAACCGATGCGGTGGCTTTGCGCCGATCGCGCACGAACGCCGTGCGATTCGGTTGCGCAAGCAATACCCGAGCGCTATGCACCGCAGAGATGGTCGCAATGCTCTTCGCTAACTCACCTTCAAGGCTGCGCTGTCGTTGCACTTTTTCCATTGCCTGGCTTACACCGAAGCCCTGTTCTCGATCTAGCAGCTCGTATCCCATTTGCCGTTCGTCGAGCACTTCTGCCCCAGCCAGCTGCATACGTGCCCGATGCAAATCAGATTGAGACACCAAGATCATTCCCGTCTGTTGATCTACTCGGTAGTCGATTGCCGAGCCGTCTAGAACACTCGTTACCTCTTGAGCTTGGTAAGCGCTACTGATATTGGCCAGCGGTCGATACTCAGGGGACTGCATCCACAGCACTGAAGAGACGCCGAGAGCCACACTTCCTGCCAGAGCCACTAGCAGTAGTACCTGGCGAGTAAGTGGCATACCCAAGGCGCCACGCAGGAAGTCAGAACCCGGAACCGATTCGGGGGTTATCATTTGCGGGCCATCGGTGGCAGTGGTTGCAGGAAGATCAGCCATTAGTCAGCTCAAATCGGCATGTTCATGATGTCTTGATACGCTGCCACCATTCGGTTTCTCGCGGTGACGACGGCCTGAAAGGCTAACGAAGACTTTTGTGAGGCAATGGAAGCTCCGACTAGGTCTTGGTGCTCCCCAGTGACGAATCCGCGGCTCAGAGCAGCCGATTCTTGCTGTATCTCGTTTACCGAAGACAAAGCATTAGAGAGCAACTCTCCGAAGCCGGTTCGCTCAACGCCTGGGACCGCAGATTGATCCAGCGCCCGCAACTCTGAAGTTGCGGGGAGTGCCGTAGCTTGACTCTGCATGGCGCGCATCTGCGCTATGACCGATGCCACGCTGCTACTCATATCGGTGTTTACGCCGCTGGGCGCCTCCAAGCTCATACGCTCACTCCGGCATCTCGCATACGACTTAATCGATATCGCAGGGTACGTTCACTCATCCCCAAGGCACTCGCCGTCGCTCTGCGATGGCCGTCATGTTCTCGCAATGCCTGTAGGATCATGGCATCTTCCTGGGCATCTAATCGTGCTCGGAAAGTGCTACCGGTTGGGTTGTCTTTGAGAAGCCCCAGGTCTTCAGCGCTCAATTGTTCCGTTTCGCAAAGAATCAGTGCTCTTTGCACGCGGTTTTCTAGTTCTCGGACATTGCCTGGCCAACTGTGTTGTTGTAACGCCTGTTCTGCGCCGGTGTCGAACATAGACCCCTCGGTGCCGAGAGATTGCCCGGGCGCACAATGGCGTCTCGCGAATAACTCCGCCAGTGGCAATATGTCCTCGATCCGATCCTGCAGTTTTGGGAGCACGATAGGAAATACGTTGAGACGGTAGTAGAGATCCAGTCGCAAGCGCCCTTCTTCAATGGCTTGCTTTAGCTCGCGATTGCTGGTGGCAACAATGCGAACGTTAGTACTCACGGGCGAACGTGCGCCTAGAGGTTCAATTTCTTTCTCCTGCACCGCTCGCAGTAACTTCGCCTGCAGCTCTATGGGCATCTCGGTGACTTCATCCAGCAGCAATGTGCCTTCAGCTGCAGCAATAAATTTGCCATCTCTAGATCGATCGGCGCCAGTAAACGCGCCCTTCTCATGGCCAAATAGGGTTGCTTCGAGCATGTTCTCTGGAATTGCCGCGCAGTTCACTGCGACGAACGGGCCAGAGCGCCTTAGGGAGTGATCGTGAACGAACTTCGCCAATACCTCTTTGCCTGAGCCGCTAGGACCTTGAACGAATACCGGAACGTCGCTGGCCGCTACTCGTCGAGCCAGCCGATAAGCTTCAGCTGTTGCGTTGGAACACATCACTGGAGCTGTGCTTTGATGTCGCAGCAGACCAGAGAGGAGCATTGTTAGCGCATTCGGTTCGTCGAATAGCAGTCGCTCATTGACATATTCTGAAGCGCCTTGCCGAATGCAGTCGATGGCTATCGTCGCGCGGTCTGGCCCAATTACCACGATGGGGACATTGCTGTATCGAGCGACCAAGCCACGAAGCTGGTCTCGGGCCGCGACGGATAGCAAGAGCAAAGCTGGTGCCGTAGATTCTGGCCGAGATCCAGCGAGTCGCGCACCCAAGGTCAGGCATATGGGCTCAAGCGCGCTCTGCAAACGCGATCGCTCTGGCTCAGAACAGTAGAGCTGTGCCAACATTTCCTGGGAACTCAATGGGTGGCTCGATCTATACCGTACTTGCGCATTTTCTCAACCAAAGTCGTGCGCCTTATGTGCAGACGGTCTGCGGCTCTAGCGACAACGGCATCAGAATCGCGCAGTGCTTGTTCAATCAGTGTTTGCTCAAGTTCTGCGAGGTGGGCTTTGAGGTCAATGCCGTTGATCGGTAGTAACGCAGCCGTTTCAGGGCTCAGCGGCAAAGGCTCAGGATCTGTGCTTACCGCACCGCGATAGCGGCGCGGCAATGCATCGGCAGCAAGCAGTGCGCCCGCGTGCTCAACCGTGAGGCGTTCCAGCAAATTTCGTAGCTCCCGAAGATTACCCGGCCAGGAGTAGCGCTGCAGCGCAGCGATGGCCGCCGTCGACAAGCGTATGGCGTAACCATATTGAGCCTGCAATTCGGTTTGAAAGTAGGAAATTAGCTCAGGCAGGTCGCCTGCTCGCTCCGAAAGTGAAGGCACAGCAATCGGGAAGACATTGATTCGATAGTATAGGTCTTCGCGAAAGGTGCCTGCCGCTATTCGCGCTTCAAGATCAACATTCGTGGCAGCGATCAAACGCACATCGGCAGTCAGGGTCTTCATGCCACCTACACGTTCGTACGCGCGTTCTTGAATGGCCCTGAGCAGTTTGACCTGCATCCCGAAGGGCATGTCGCCAATCTCATCAAGGAACAACGTGCCACCAGCGGCTAATTCGAAGCGTCCGGCGCGCCGCTCTAAAGCACCGGTAAAGGCGCCTTTTTCGTGACCGAAGAGTTCACTCTCGATCAGCTCACTGGGTATGGCACCACAATTAATGGGCACGAAAGGTCCGGCACTTCGATCTGAGTGCCGATGTATGGTTTCGGCAAGAAAGGATTTTCCGGTGCCCGAAGGGCCGGTCAGCAGTACCGTTGAATCACCCGCGGCAACTTGACCGATTTTGTGTTTCAAATTCGTTAGGCAATCGCTGCTACCAATGATCTCGGGCAAAATCTCATGGCCTTTAGAGCGCTGGCTGTGCGCTACTGCGTATAGCTGAGCAATAGCGTCCTCTAGCTCTGCGCGCTGCACCGGCATGGAAACGCTGACAACCGTACTGCTTCTTGCTATATCGGCTTCGTTGAGCCCGGTGAGGACAGTGGCTGGACCACAGATGACCTTGGGGCGTTGATCGTTTAGTTTAGCAAGCTCGGCAGCCGACTCGATCACCGCGAATAATGCGTCCGCGGTATCAACCTCCGTTACCTGCTCGCCCAGCAGTTGTAATTGCGCGGTTAGCTCGATATCTGCTCGAGCATCTTCGCAAACTACGCCAACACTGAAGTCCTGCGCCATGTCCTACCCAAAGTGATTGCTTTGAATTGAGTAAAGACAGGGATATGCAGATGGTCAAATATCCGGCACCAGATAATCAGTTACGCGGCAGTCTTGCGTATTACGGCTTGCCCAACGCCTCAATCTGTTGGTAGCCACGGCGCCGAACGTTGCGGTTACGCTGGGTGCGCAATCGCTGTTGCCTTCCTTCTTGAGCGCTTTTGAGCCTGCCAATCAAGACTTGTACCCTGGTGTGGGCGGCACGTAGCGCGCCGGGGTCAGTAACCTGCCGCAACGCAGCTTGTAGTCGCTCAAGGTCTTGTTGCGCCACGTCATAGTCCCCTGCGCTGACTCGGGCACTGAGTTGGGTCAATATCTCCGCAGCCGCGCTGGCGTCGGTTGCCCTGGTTGGCTTAGGCATTGGCCGAGGCATCGGGAGTAACCTCAGCATCTAGGGCAGCCCAGGCTTCTGCAACAGTGTTTAGCAACGACAGAACCTCAAGAACACCGTTTTCGTCATCGTCCACATTGGCTCGGAAGAGCCTGGTGATCATATAGCTGTATAGCTCGTCAAGATTCTCGGCTAAGGCTCCGCCACGTTCCAGATCTAAAGCGTTGCGTAGACCATCAATGATTTCACTGGCCCCACTCAGTGCCTCGCTGCGACCGGCAATGTCGCCATGCTGAATGCAGCCTCGCGCTCGCTGCAGCTTGCCGCTAGCGCCCTCGAACAACATCTGAATCAGATCTTTCGGCGAAGCGTCAGCAACACGAGCAGTCACGTCGAGCTGGCGATACGTTGAAACTATGGCACTCATAGATGTCTTCCTTGATTCGATCTATTTTTCACGCGTCACACCCGGTAGATTCTCGAGCTGCTGCTCGAGAAAGGTGGAAGTGCTGTTGAGGTTGGAGATCAGGGCGTCTGCAGCAGCAAACTGCAAACGCAACCGAGCCTCCAGCAGATCCATTCGCTTGTCAAAATCTGCTGATTCTTCATCAATGTCGTCGATGCGCTCTTGCAGCCCGTCGACTTTGGTCTCTAAGGAGCCGGCGAAGCCCAGTGTGTCTTCGAGAAACCGGTTTAACTGATTCATAACACCGCGAACCAACGTCACGCTACCGCGATCACCTGCCTCGCCCCCCAGCACCCTAATCTGAGTGCCGCCGGCCGGGTCGTCCGTGCGCCCTTCCGCCTTGCCAGGCTCTGCCGTGCCCACAACCAAGCCAGCGGTACTAGAAAGGCCCGCGTCAATGCCGACGATAGCGAACGTTGATTGCAGTCCTTGTTGATCAGAAGCGAGTGCTAGGCGTTGATTGGTGGGGTCGAAGGTAACGGTGACGGTGGCTTCTTCTGCTGTTAACACTGGATCCCCGTTGATAGCCGCTTGTAGCGCCTGGGCTAGCTCGCCGCCACTTGCATAGCTAGCTTCAGGCACGCTTACTGCATTGCTGCTAATGCCATCGAGGGTTACCGTCAAGCTATTGTCACCATCGACAATATCGAGAGGAAACTCGGCGATCTCCGTTCCGATCAATCGCGCTGAAGTTGCCGCGGCTGGTCCGATGTTCAGACTCAAAAACTGCCCGGAGCCGATGCCCTGCACGCCGTTTATTGTGCCGGCAACGTCGAGGCCTGCATTGGCCTCACCGGAATCTATGTCCAAACCAAGCTCGGCGGCGCTTTTGCTACCAACCTGGGTAATGGCGATTACCGAACGACTGCCGTAGCGTTCAGACTCGATCCGCAGACGGTTGTCGTCACTGTCAAAAGTCACAGATACTGCCCGACCGCCATCGACTATTGCTGGATCTGCATTGATACGATTTTCGATCTCGGCAGCTAACGCGGTGCCGTCATCGTATCTGGCGCGGGTCAGCTGTAAGACGCTGGTGGCCACCCCGTCGACGGTAAGCGCTAAGGTATCGTTGTCTTGGTCGATTCTAACTCGGTTGTTTAGATATCCGGTTGAAGGGCCTTGATAGAAGCCCTTGGTGGCCATTTGCTCGATATTGACGTCGTAGTCGCCGGCATCTGTCGCGCTAGCGAAGTTAACGAATTCGATTTGCGGGTCGGAAGCTCGCGCTTCGTCTGCCAACAATGCTTGCACGTCCTTTGGATTGTCTTGTAGCGCAGCAGTGAATTTCGCTGCATCGAAATTTAGAAAGAAACCGGCTTCCTGATCGCTGGTTAGACCAAGATCCACCAGTGACTGAATGGTCGGGGACGTTAGATCACTAATGCTGGCACTGAGAAAGCGACGAAGCTGAGTACGAATTCCGCGCAGTGTTGAATCACCTGTCAGCAAAGCGCCCTGTTCTGCCTCTGTGTCGAAATCTGTCAGCTCATCGGCCAGAGCCTTGACATCGTTAAAGGCATCAACAAACGCTTGCACCCGGGTTTGAATCTGTTCTACGTCTTGGACGATACTGAGCGTTGCCGGTGCGCCAGCGTTCAACGCAATCGCGTTTATGGTAACGCCCGGGATGACTTCATCAATGGCGTTGTCACTGCGACTGACCACGATCCCATCGACGTTGACCACGGCATCATCAGCGGCAACGGTTTGGGTGAGGTTTACCCCAGCGGTGGCCTCGTCAACGTTGAAGGCCAAGGCACTCAGGCCTGAACCGCCAGATTCCTCAACAACGATTTCCATGCTCTGTTCAACGCCGGTGGCATCGCTCTTCAATACCAAAACATAACCCGAACCATCGTTTACGATACTGGCCGTGGCGCCGATCCCGGCATTGTTGATCGCGTCACGCACCCCACCAAGGGTATTGTTTGTTTCATCAATTACCACAGATTGGGCAACCGACTGGGGATTAGCAGTAAAGCTTTCGTAAGCGCCAAACTGATCGAAAGTCGTGGTACCAAACGAAAAAGTCAGAGTGCCTTCGCCGACCTCGCTGTCTAGGTCTTCATACTGCCCGGTCGACAGTGTATGCGCTCTTGCTAAGGACAGTACCTCTACTGCGTGAATACCTGGGGTCGCTTCAGGCGTCGCCGTTGCGGCCAAGGCTCCGGGGTTGCTCGAAGTAACCACGTTGCTGAGCAATTCCGAGGAGTTGGCTAGTGTGCCAGCCGTGTCGCGCAACGCCTCCAGCGTGCTACGAATGCCGCCAAACGCGGAGATCTTTGCATCAAACTCCGCTTTGCGTGCCTCCAGCCGCAGATCCGTGGCTTCCCGCTCAGCGGCAATGATGTCTTCGACCAATTCCGAAGTCAGCAAGCCTGAGCCAACGCCGAGGGATTGTATGGAGGCCATAGTCTATGGATTCCTGAGTAAGTAGTGTGGCCGCAGTTGGCCTCACCAGCACAAAGTGCGCTGGGATGATCTGAGCTTGGATCGAAACTCAGATCTTTGTGTTTATGAGGTTCAGCGTCTGCGATGCTTGAGCGCCCGCAGTGCCGTACCCTTCAGTAGCAGCGCTACTGGGCGTAGATTCCAATCCAGCATCCTTCAAGTTCCGTGCCAACCGAATGGCAACATCATTGGGAATTTGTCGAATCACCTGTTGGGTGTTGCTGTCTACTACGCTGACCACTGGCCGACCCAATTCTGGGTCCACCGTGAATTTCAGGTCGCGCTGCAGGGACTGAACATAGTCATTAAGCGCTGTAACCGCTTGTTCTACAGGTTCTGACCTTTCGACCCTGGCAGCTTCGCGCCCATTCACCGGCAATCCGTTGCCGTCCCGTTGCTCTGTCGCTGGTTTCTCGACAGGTGCTCTGGCCTCGACCTCTCGATCACGACTAACGGCTGTAGCGTTAACGCTGGTTTGTGGATTTAGTTCGTTCATATCGAACCTCGCAAACTCCTACAAGGAGTGCTTAAGCAGACAATCCGCCCGGCATTTCTGCGAGGCGGATGTCATCGTAATTGCCTGACTCGGCTTGCGAGTCAGGCGTCTTGTGCGACCGAAGTCGACTCGCCTCATTACTGGAGCAGCGAAAGCACAAGCTGTGGCGCCGCGTTGGCCTGAGCCAAGATCGACACACCCGCCTGCTGCAGCACCTGAGTTCTTGACAGCTCCGCCGTTTCCTTGGCGAAGTCGGCGTCGAGAACCCGCGATCGCGCTGCAGAGATGTTCTCTGAGTTGATCGCCAGTGAGGTAATCGTTGAATCCAGCCGGTTCTGAATGGCACCGAGGTTCGCCCGTTCTCTGTTCACTGAGTCCAGAGCGTTGTCGATGGCCGACAAGGCAGAGACCGAACCTTCAACGGTGGAGATATCCAGCTCGGTGAGGAACTGTCCGTCGGATGTCCCGCCGAAGGTGCCTTGAACAAAGCCGTTGGACACCACTTCGGCATCACCGTTGTTGCCGGCACTCAATTCAATGGCGCCAGCAGATTCCAAGGTAACCGTTGAGTAGGTCGTCTCGCCTGTCGTCGCAAAGGCGCCGACTCCGATGCCGTCTACGGCAGCGTCTAAGCCAAACTCAAGGGCGCCAGTGGCATCATCCACTCCCACAGAGACGTTGCGTCCGTCGGCTGCTTTGAGCGTTATCGAACTACCATTGTCGCTAGCGACAACCCCAGTCTGGCCACTCAGCTGGTTAATGGCGTCAATTGCCAAGCCTCGGTTGGTCTCGGCATTGGTGGTTGAGGTCAACGCAGTGGTGGAAACGCCGTTGATGGTTATGATCGCGGTATCGCTACCTGTGTTGGTCGTGCTCGTGCCACCCACAACTACGGTTTCGTTGGCTTTAGCGCTTACGCCAGATTGATCTGTGGAGCGGTTGACGGCCGCGGCTAAAGCGATACCGCTGGCTGCGGCTGAGCTGCTGTTGGACGTGGTATCAGAAGCCGTATCATCCGCCGCTTGCGCCGCGCCAATGGTAACCCCGTTGATCACAACGTCACCAGCAGCCAAGCCTTCAGTAGAAGGAGATGCGGCTGCAGCCCCAGTCTGTACTGCGGTGGTGAATGAGGCGTTCGTTCCGCCAAAAGTACCAGCCGTCAAACCAGCATTGGCCAGATTGCCGCCGCCAGTGGTTGAGCCGTCACCACCATCGACAACGACATCGCTGCCGTCGAGAGATGAGAGCGTGAATCCACCAGTGAAAGTTTCGCTGGTACCCGCACCGGCAGTGAAATTCAAGCCGGTGTTGCCTTCGGTCAAAGTTGAAGCAGGCGAGCTATCTGTGATCGTGATGTTACGACCATCCGCGGCTTCAAGTACGACACCGGTTTTGTCATTGCCTGTGTCAGTCGCGACGATGCCGGTCTGATCGCTCTTGTTGTTAATCGCCTGAACAACCGCTGCACGGTTCGCTGAGTTCGAAGCATCACCTACGGCGATGTCTATGTCGACACCGTTTACTGTCAGCGTGCCACTGGCTGCGGCACCGAGGGTCTGCTCACTGCCGCCCACGCGGTTGGCCGATACTTGAGCTTCAACTCCGGTATTGTCGGTTTCGCGATTGATCGCAGCGGCTTTCGAGATGGCACTCTGAGCTGCATTGGTTACCGACGCCGTGTCGTCCGATGCTGCAGAAGGTCCAATGGCCACGCCGTTAATGATGAGATCGCCATTGCCCAGAGCGGCCGATGTGCCCCGCGCGCTAACGCCGGCGCCAATGCCGCCACCGAGCTTCTCTGCAGTCACTTCGTTAATACCGAATTCCACCGTTTCACCGGCGTTTGTTCCAATCTGTACGCTCGATTCGAAAGAGCCGTCTAGGAGCTTACGACCGTTAAAGTTGGTCTCCTCGCTGACTCGAGACAGCTCGTTAATGAGCTGCTTGGCTTCGGCGTTCAACGCCTGGCGGTCTGAGTCGCTGTTGGTCGCGTTTGCTGACTGTAGTGCCAACTCTCGCAGACGTTGAATGCTTTCTGTCATCGCACCCAACGCACCTTCAGCCGTTTGCGCTAGAGAAATACCATCGTTGGCATTTCGAATCGCCACGCCCAAGCCTCGGACTTGTGCAGTGAAGCGAGTTGAGATGGCCAGGCCTGCAGCGTCGTCTCGCGCGCTGTTAATACGCAAACCCGATGAAAGTCTGGACAGAGCAGTAAGCCCCTCTGCCTGCGTCGTATCCAGGTTCCGCTGTGCGGTCAGGGAACCAATGTTGGTGTTAATTACCTGAGGCATTGTTGAGGTCTCCGTTGTTAACCATTCCGTTTCGAGCGATTGCTCAAATCGCTCTAGCCTTAAGAGCGTTCACTGGCGTTAACGGCTTTGGTCCGGAAACCTTTAGGATTATGTGGCGTTCTTGAGCAAAGTTTGAGCTTTGTCTCGCTCGGGCCGGACCAGCTGGACCGGATGCCAGAAAGCCGACACTAGAGGCTGTTAAACAGCGACAATCGATTGACGCGGACGAAGCTTTGCTGGGCGGCTTCTAGTAGAAAGGCTTGGAAGTTCAAGTTGCTGACAGCCTCGGCAAAGTCGATATCGCGCACATCGGACAATACTTGTTGGCTTTTCAGGACAACATCTTCGTGCAGCTGTCGCGCGCTATCGACTGCATTCAGTCTCGCGCCGATTCGAGCCTGGGTCCCCACTACGCTATCTAAGGCTGCATCGATGCCGACCAGAGACTGATCAATAGATTGTCGCAAGAGGCCTTCGGGGATCGTCCCTGCACCCTGATTGTCGCTGAGAGCAGTGGCGATCTTCTGCACCGTCGTCAGCAGCCCTTGCTGTTGGGAAAGCTCCAGAATGAAGCGATCGCCCGCTGCAGCGGGTTCAGCGAATTTTAGGTCAATGCCAATGGCCGATAGGTCAACCAAAGGACCTGCAGGAATGCCGCTTAGGCCGTTTAGGATGGTGCCGTCAGCTGCGTCGCGTACATCTAATACCGTTACGCCTTCGGCTTGTCGAACGTCAACCCGCAACCGCTGCGCGGTCTGCTCGCTCAAAACATCGAAGTCGGTTACTGTCGCACCCACGGATAACAAGGGCGGCCCGCCAGCGTTCACGGCACGCACCGAGACGGCGGGAAAATCCACGCCCGCACGCGCAAACAGGTCCTGCCCCGAATCGCTGACTGCGATCGTTCGATTGTTGTCGATGGCCATGAGACGCTCACCAGCGTCGCCTTGGTAGCTGACCGCTCCGTTGACAAACTCAAACGGTTTTACGTCACCTTGGAACCCGCTAAACAGATAATTGCCGTGGGTATCCTTCGAGTTCACCAAAGACAACAGCTCGTCAAATCGTACCTGTAGCTCGGCGCCCAAGGTTGCTTGGTCCGCCGCAGAGTAAGCTGGATCTCCGGCTTGCAGCGTCAGCTCACGGACGCGCTGCAACGCATCGGTAACCCGGGTCAGTACCGCCTCCTCTTGTTGCAGCTGTGCTTCGGCGTTATCAGCGTTCTGAATGTAGCGCTCACGCGCTGAGATGTCCTGATTCATGCGAACGATTTTGGCTGCTGCCGCTGGATCGTCGGCGGGTGTTCGAACCCGACGCCCTGTGGCCACCTGTTGCTGGATATCTGCCGATTGCGACGATAGTCGAGTTATGGCGTTGATACCTTGCTGATGAATTTGTGAAGTTGAGATTCGCATGATCAGCTCACCGCGTTGAACAGCACGTTGAAGACGTCTCGGGCTACCGAAATAACTTGAGCAGCGGCGTTGTAGCCTTGCTCGAAGCGAATGAGATTCGCCGCTTCTTCATCTAGGTTCACGCCAGAAATAGATTCTCGACGAGCCTCGGACTGCGCCAGCAAGGCCTCGGCCGCCTGTTGATCGGTAGCGGCTTGACTACCCTTAGCGCCAACGAACTGTACGAGAGAGGCGAAGGTTTCGGTTACGGTTGTTGGTGGATCACCCACCATTGGCGCGGTTTGTAACTCCGCAAGCGCTAGACCGTTGCGATTGTCCAAGGTGCCACTGGCGTTGAAGTCGATGGTAAACTCATCGCCAAGCGCTGGCCGTCCGCTAAGCTCAAACTCAAACCCAAGGTCACCCCGGTGGCTGATTGGAACGGATTGAAACGGTCCGCCACCCGTAGCGCTAAACGTACGCCCGGCATCTAACAGCAAAGCGACCTGGCCGCCGACCGCGGTTGCCTGGTATCTATCATTGCCCGTAGCACTAACGTTGCTCAGCCCTAACGCGTCAGCCATAGCAGTGTTGGGCGCAACCATCAGCGCTACATCGGTACCGGTTGCGCCACTCACCAGCCGTAGCTGGCCGCTGGCGCTTAATCCGGCGTTGACCTGTCCATTGCCGAAAGACTGATCTAACTGATTTTGGATGGCGAACACCAAGGCGTCTGCGGTCGCGTAGGGCTGATCTAAGGTCAACGCAGCAGTGCTAGCGCCCAGTGTTACGGTGAGGGAATAGGGCCCGCCATTGCTGAAATCGAATCCGGACCTGAGGTCTTGAGAACCCTGAATTACTGCTGGATCACCAATTCCAGCACCAGACAGGACCAAGCTATCGCCATTTTCTCCGCCGACGCGGATGCTTGTACCCGATGGCCCGCTGAGTTTGATCTCCAGATCCTCACCGGCGATATCGGTGATGCGTGCCTGGCCATCTTCTAGTGTAGCCCGAATTCCCGACTCATTAAGTTGCGGATTGGCATTGATTCGAGACACTAGATCGTCTAGATCGCGGACATCTTCTAGGGATTCTCCGCCTAAGTGGATTGCAGGGCCCACATCTTGTGCTGATCGAGTTAGCGTTTGAACCAGCAGATCTGTATAGGCTGTCGCATTCACACCGGACACTCTGTTCAACATCTCAGCGCCGGCAGCAGCGCTCACACCAGCCGGTACTTGGACGCTGACGGGGGAACCGAATTCCCCGTTGGCGCTGTCGAATGTAACCGTTTGCGCCGTGTAGCCGTTGCCCAAAATTGGCAGCAACGACTGCGTGTCAGCCACGGGCTGCAATGCACCAACCATTTCTGCATCACTGTAGATGCGAGCACTGCCAGGAGCGCCGAGGGCTAATGCCTCACTCAGCTCCGGCAGGTAGCGTTGACTGCGAATCGGCGGATCCAACGACCGTGGTGCTGTTGGGTCACTGTTGTCCAGCAAATCGAATCGATCGGTACCAACAAAGCGCACCAGCAATGGCGGCCGCAGGTCTCCTTCGCCCTGCAATATCGGATGCTCGGGATCAAGCACCGCACCCACCTGTAGCTGTGCATCACCTTGATTGCTGATGCTGGCATTGCTCCGCGCAGGGCTAGCCAGCGCGATCTGAGCCACCGTATCGATACTAACTTTTACATCACCGGCGCCCTGGCGCAGTGGGGTCAGTAGATACGCTTGACCTGGCTCGAAGCCAGCGGCGCCTAAGGTCACCGTCAAGCCATCGAAACTCAAGCTCTGGCCATTGCCCGAGTGCCGACCTTGGGCCACCAGCGATTGATCGCTCACGCGCCGAACACTAAACGCCCCGTTACCTTGCTCGGCGAAATCCAGTCGATAATCTGACAATACGGTCGCCGTGGCGTCGTCGACGTTGATCGATATGGATCCGCTGGCACTGGGTGCAAGATCCAAACGCTCGGTCCGATTAGAAGAAGCAGCACCGAAATTGACGTCGTTAAAAAAGTTGCGGCCGGGTTGTCCCTGTAGGTCTATTCCGCGCTGATGCTCGGTGTTGAACGCTTGTACGAATGTGTGTGCAAGTTGCCCCAATCGCTGCATAGCGGGCGTCAGCACGGTTTCCTTAAAGCGTAGCGCTCCACCCATTTCACCACCGGCGAGGGCCTTGGTAATAGGCTGCAGTTTGCCGCTGTCAGAGCGCAACAGAACTTGCTGGTTGGGACCCATCGCTAGATCTTGACTAATCGCACCCAGGACCAGCGCCTGACCTTTGCCAATGAACACACTCAGCTGGTGGTCTTCTTGCTCCACAACTTTGACGCTGACTAAGCGACTGAGCGCTTGAAGCTGAACGTCCCGTTGATCTAGCAACTGATTGGCAGCGCCGCTGAGTGAATTGTCACCCAAATCCGACAGCCGCCTGTTTAGCAGAGCAATGCTCTCGGCCAACTCGTTGATCTGGCCAACCGCCGTCTCCATCGTCTCGGTTACGCCTTGATTTTGCGCGTTGAGTTGATCGTTCAGGCTGTTGAACTGCGCAGCAAGGTTGTCTGCCGCGTCTAGCAGCAGTTGTCGTTCCGGCTGGCTGTCGGGAACGGCGTTAACATCGTTTAATGCCGAGAAAAACTGATCGAAGGCGTTGTCTAAGCCATTGGTTTCGTTAAACAGCAGGCCATCAACCGCTTGTATCTGTGTGCTAAGGGTTGCGAGCTCTGAGCGCATCGAATCATCAGAGCGTACTTGGGCACTGACGAATTGATCCGACAGACGTTCCACGTCGACGACCCGAGCCCCCGCACCACGAAAGCGACTGCCATCGGTACCCGCATTTTGGGGTACAACCTCGACCCTTTGCCGTGAATAGCCAGGGGTGCTGGCATTGGTGATGTTCTGTCCCGTCACCGACAGCGCCGTCTGCTGCACGCGCAGCCCACTGACACCAATATCGATCAGAGACATTACTTATTCCTCAGCGCGCTGTTTCGGATCCTGCGCTCCCGGGTCATCGGCAGCGACCGAATTTACTTGAGCCGAGGAATTCCCTGGCCCGCTTAGCTGATCCATGATCAGCGCGCGTAAGCCCAATCCACCGTTGCTGCTGAGGTGGATTGCCATCTGATGGTCGAGCATCTCCTGATGCATCTCGACCTCCGAGCTGTTCAGGTAGCTGCCTTCCGCGAGGCTGGCATTGGCTTCCCGCATGCTCTTTAGCACCCAATCGATAAACAGCGATTCGAACTGCTGGGCTGCCTCAGCCAAGCTTTGCGCCTTATCAACAGGTTTGCTCGATAGCGCCCTGATGTCGGTATAGGCCATAGGGGCTGGAGTGGAGCTCACACTGCTCAGCGAGGCATTGCCGGCAAGAACGTTGATCATTAGATGACTACCAGCTCGGCATGCAGTGCACCTGCTTGCCGTAAAGCTTCCAATATCGCCATCAGATCGGCGGGGGCTGCACCCACTTCGTTAACCGAGGTGACGATGTCTTGCAGCGCGACACCGGGCCCGAAATAGAACATCCGATTATTCTCCTCGCTCACTTCGATGTCTGAGCGCGGCACCACCGTGGTTCGTCCGTCGGCCAGCGCATTAGGCTGAGAGACCTCGAGATTCTCTGAGATCGTCACCGACAGCGATCCATGTGTCACTGCCGCCGGCGCTACCCGCACATGCTCACCGATCACAATGGTGCCGGTACGGCTGTTGAGCACGATGCGTGCCGTGGCATCGTCAGGTTCAACCTGAAGGTTTTCCAGTACAGAAACAAAAGCCGTCCGTTGCCCGGGAATTTGTGGGGCGCGAACAGCGATCGAGGTACCGTCCAGTGCCTCCGCGACATCAGGCCCGAAGGTTTCGTTTATGGCTTCGCTGACTCGTCGCGCGGTGGTGAAGTCTGCTCGGTTCAGGTTGAGAACGATTTGCTCGCTGTGCATGAAACCGTCTGGCGCAGCGCGCTCAACGGAGGCTCCACTAGGAATGCGACCCACGCTCGGAACATTCAGCGTAATCGATGAACCGTCTTGACCCTCTGCGCCAAAGCCGCCAACCACCAGGTTGCCTTGGCTCATGGCATAGACCTCGTCGTCGAGTCCCTTGAGCGGCGTCAGCAGCAAGGTGCCACCTCTGAGGCTTTTGGCGTTGCCCACTGAAGACACGGTAATGTCGATCGTTTGCCCTGGTTTGGCGAATGGCGGTAGGTCTGCGTGTACTACGACTGCCGCGACATTTTTTAGTTGAGGATCGACTCCCGGAGGAATCTGCACCCCAAATTCGCGCAGCATGTTGCGAAAGGTTTGCAAGGTGAACGGTGTTTGGCTGGTTTGATCGCCCGTTCCATCCAGCCCTACTACCAGACCGTAGCCAATCAATTGGTTAGATCGCACCCCTGCAACAGAGGTCAGATCCTTAATGCGTTGCGCAAGCACCGATGCAGGCGTTAAGAGCAATAACGCGATCAGTACTAACGAATACGAGCGAGAGCAGTGTTTGTGCATCATAGTGGGAACTTCGGGCTTAAGAAAAAGCGCGCCAGCCAGCCAGGCGCGTTGGCATCGGCGAGTGTTCCGGTGCCGCTATAGGCGATACGGGCATCTGCCAGCCGTGTTGAAGAAACGCTGTTGTCGTCGCCAATGTCTTCTGGTCGCAGCAAACCGCTAACCCGCAAATACTCCTCACCGCGATTTAGATTCAGCCACTTCTCCCCTCGTACACGCATGAGCCCATTGGGATAGACCTCTGCGATAACTGCCGTCAGCGTGCCAGATAAACTATTGCTCTGATCTGACTCAGCATTGCCGGAGAAGTCGGTGCTGCTTTCGATGGCGTTTAGATCGTCCGAACCGGTGCCGCGCACCACACTACCGAGTATCTTGGGGTTGACGATCTGGTTGTCGGTCTCTTTGCTGACCGTGGTTTCCGCAGATTTTTGCGAGCTGGTGCGTTCTTCCAAGCGGATCGTAACTACATCACCCACCCCCAATGCCCGGCGATCGACGAACAGCGAGTCAAAGGTATCGCTCTGATACACCGCCCCAACGGTTGCGGGCAAAGGTACTTGGCTTGGCGGCAGCACTGGCTCGTAGCGCGGTTCGGGCCTGCTCGGTACCGGCATCATCACGCAGCCACCAAGCACCAGGGCAGTGGCAAATGAAAGTAGATGTCTATACAAGATTGAACACTCCAGTTGTAACGCGTTAGATGTTCTGCGTGACGTACTGCAGCATTTGATCAGCTGTCGATACCACACGGGAGTTGATCTCGTAGGCGCGCTGAGTTGCCACCATATTTACCAGCTCCTCCACGACGTTTACGTTGGAGGACTCCAGCGCACCCTGTATGACTTGCCCCAGACCGCCCTCACCGGCGGTACCTTGGGTAGGTGCACCGCTAGAGGCAGTCTCGCGATAGAGATTGCCCCCTGCGGCTTCAAGGCCGGCGGGGTTGGTAAAGTCAACCAACTGGATCGTGCCAATTTGACTCGGAGCAGCGTCCCCCACTTGATTCGCCGACACGGTGCCATCAACGCCGATAGTGATGGTGTTGGTCTGATCAGGCACCGTAATCGCCGGTTCCAGCTCATAGCCGTCAGCGTTAACAATCACGCCGTTCTCGTTTAAATGAAAAGTACCGGTACGGGTGTATCCCACGCCCCCATCTGGAAGCGTAATCTGAAAGAATCCGCGCCCCTCAATTGCCAGGTCTAACGGTTGCTCGGTAGTTTGCAGCGTGCCTACACTGAACTCCTTCTGCGTATCTACCACTCGTACACCGAGACCAAGCTGGGTTCCGGTAGGTAGGGAGCTGTTCTGGGAGGTGAGCGCTCCAGGCTGCTGGCGAATTTGATACATCAGATCTTCGAAATTCGCGCGATCGCGCTTGTAGCCAACGGTCGAAACGTTGGCTAGATTGTTGGATATGGTACGCAGCGCCACATCCTGAGCACTAAGACCGGTTTTACTAATCCACAAGGCAGAATTCATGCAGGTATCCTTTTACTAACCAACCCGAACCAGTTGGGTTGACGCTTCATCGTTCTGTTCAGCTTTGCGCATCATTCGAACTTCTAATTCGAACTGGCGCGAGATGCTGAGAATCTCCGTCAACTCAGCGACGGCGTTGACATTGCTGCTCTCCAATCCGCCGCTCACCAAAATGACGCTGGGATCCGCCACCTGAGGCAACCCATCTCGTGACACGAATACCCCAGGTGAGGCCTTTGACAGCGCTTGTGGATCGGGTTTGACCAGTTTCAGTTGATCAACCTGAATCAGCGTTTCTGGGCCCTGACCTTCTGGCCTGATGGTGATGCCACCGTCGGCACCGACAAACACGTTGGTGTATGGGGGTAAGGAGACCGGTCCGCCGCCGCCGAGCAGTGGCATGCCATCTGGAGACAGCAACCGGCCGCTGGCATCGACGCTTAGCGCACCCGATCGCGTATACCCTTCTGATCCGTCTGGCATGGCGACGGCAAAGAAGCCTTCGCCTTTAATGGAGACATCCAGATTTCGACCCGTTTCCTTAATCACGCCAGCGCGAAAGTCAAAACCAGGGGATTGCGTCAAGCCGTAAGACCGCGCCGCATAGCCATCTCCACGAACGGTACGATTCAAGGTCTCGGCAAACTCGGCACGAAAACCGTTGGTACTGACGTTGGCCAGATTGTTCGCATGAACTGCTTGGGCCTTTTCCAGGTGCGCAGCACCGGTGGCTGTTACGTAAAGCATCCGATCCATCGGAAATGCGTCCTTATGCTTGTTAGATGTTAATGATCGTCTGAGTAATCTCATCCGACGTCGAAATGGTTCGAGCGTTGGCCTGGAAGTTTCGCTGCGCAATGATCAGCTGAACCAACTGCTCGGACAGCTCCACATTGGAGTCTTCCAGCGCGCCCGAGGTGATAACACCGAGAGATCCAGAGCCTGGCGCAGCGATCACGGGTTCGCCGGAATCGTTAGTCTCTACCCAGGCGGTATCACCCACTGCCGCTAGGCCCTGGACGTTTGAGAAATCCGCGATGGCAATTTGACCCAGGACTTGGTTCTGTCCATTGGTGAAGCGAGCAGAAATTACGCCTTCATCGTCGATGTTCAAGCCGGATATCTCGCCTGTCGTGTAGCCATCCTGGTCTAGCTCGGCGACAGCAAAATCGCTGCCATATTGGGTGGAATCACCGAGCCGAATCTCGAAGTTCGAGCTGGTAGCTGGATCGGCAACCGGCAAAGCACCGCCCGCCAGGGTATTGAGCGGACCGTCAGCGCCATTGGGCAGGCCATCGCTGCTCAGTGGTTGCCAATTCGAGATCAGCATCGGTTCCGAGCTACCGGTGTTGATCGAGCCATCGTCATTGAACTGCACATTAAACGATGCCCGTGTGGCTACGGTATTCTCCGGAGGAGGCAAGTTCGGATCCGGATCGCCAACGTCTTCGCCATCGATTAGTGCATATACCGTCCAGCGATTCGATTGATCCCCGGCAACTTCAGGATCGAAACGATCCTTGACGTAGTACATGGACAGTATGTGGGGATTGCCGAGGCTGTCGAATATCGTGACCGAGGTGGCTGAGTTGTAGGTATCTTGGTTCGTCGGGTCAAAAGTATTGAGTTCGAACTCGCTGAACGCATCTTCGTTAAGCAATCCAAAGACGTTGGTTGCCGCTGGAACGGCATTCGCAAGTGTTACGCCCTCTTCCAAAGTCAGCTCAATTTGCCCACCGACGGCGGCGGCTGGCGAACTGGTGGTATTGAGGACAACCGGGTTGCCTTGCTCACCGACAACCGACAAACCGTCTGTGGCTCCGCCGCCGGTCAAGGCAACAACCACATCGTTACCTAGAGCATCGTTCAGAACCAGATCACCGTTGACGTCCAGTGAGGCGCTAAGTGTGCCAAGGCCCGGCAAGCCAGAGTTTACGCTATCGGCCAACTCGGTCAGAGTGGTGCCGGCGACGCTTACGCCGTTCAACGAAACCGCCAGCGTGCCGCTGGCATTGCTGAAACTGGCCGCCGGAATGCGCGCCAACGTAGAAGCTGTGGCTGTCACGCCCGACACGTTAGTGCTGCCGAAAGCGGCCGCCATCTGCGCAGCGCTTTGTCCTGCTGGCAGATTGACCGTTTGTGTGGACCCATCCGGGTAGATGACGTCCACCGCCTGGGCTGCATAACCATTGTTAACTGCCGAGACCCCGGGTAACGACACGCCAGTGGCCAAATTCAGCGTTGCTGAAAGGTCTGCTTGGGTGACGCCGATGTTCGATGCATCAAGGTTCGAGATGGTGATCGAAGAAGCTTCACCTTCAATGGTCGAGAAAAATTGCATGCGGCCCGGCGCGTTGGGATCCTCTCGAACATCTACTGGCAAACCGCTGGTGAGCAAATCATCTCGCACGTCGGCGATCAGGGCGTCCACTGTCTGAATATTCGAATCCAAACGAATGGTAGCGGTACCGTTGTTGCCCGCAGATCCAGATACGGTGATATCAAACGATGCCTGAGTCACATTACCCACGGAGCCGACGGTATTGCTGTTGTTGAATGGATCAGGATCAACGTTGCTCGCGCCAGGATTGCCTGCGTTACCCAAGGTAATTCCGCCGAGAGCAGCCTGGACGTTCGAGCTGGTGACGCCAATACCAAATATGGCGTTGTCGTTGGGATCGACGCGAATCGTTGAAGACTCCCCGGAATTCAAGGCATAAAATTGCAGACGGCCAATGCTATTTGGATCCTCCCGCACGTCGATGCCAATACCGGAAGCACTCAGATCATCACGAATATCGTTAATGAGGTCCTGAAGAGTGCTGATGTTGTTGTCGAGCGTGACCAAAACGGTCTGATTTTCCCCTGGCGTATTTGATCCGGTCATCGAGACCTGAAACGAGGCCGCGGTGTTGTTGCCGGAATTGTCGCTGCTACCTTGTGTTATGCCACCAAGGACTGCGGAGATGTCCGCGACGGAGGTTTGTACGTCTCCAGCAACGCCGCTGGTTTGAAAGTTATCTACCACCACAGTGGAGGTCTCCCCCGGTACGGTTGCTGCGAACTGAATGCGTCCTGGGTTAGCAGGGTCTTCCTGAGCTACCACGTCGATGCCGCCACCAGGTACCGCATTCAATTGGGTATTGATATCGTTGATCAACGAGCCGATGTCGCCATTGGCATAACTTTGATTCAAAGTAACGGTCGCACTAGCGTTCCCGCCCGCCCCTGATCCGCCAGATAGGGTGACGTCGAAGCTGGATGCGGTTAGCGAACCAATTGCACCGATGGCGCCTGCACCTGGCGCGCTGCTTGATGCGCCATCAGTTAAGCGCAAAACTGATGCGATGTTTGCTACCGTCACGCCAGCATCGGTCGTCTGCAGGTTGTCGACAGTGATGTCCGAAGCGACACCGTTATCGGTTGAATAGAACTGCAGCCGTCCAGAGTTGTTAGGATCCTCGCGTACCGCGACGGCAATGCCCGAACCGCTGAGCTGATCGGTAATGTCCGCGATCAGTGCTGGAAGATTGCCAATATTGGAGGTGAGCTGAATCGACGCCGTGCCATCCGCTGAACTGCCGCTAATCGACACATCAAACGATGAGCGCACGCTTTGACTACCGTCGGCTATATCCGACAACGTTGATTGTAGGATTGCCGTGGACGCTGCGCCGTTAGCCGCGAAGGAATCAACGGTAAGAGTTGAATTTTGGCCGGGTGTGGATGCAATGAACTGAATTTGGCTGCTGTCGTTCGGGTCTGCACGCACCTGGGCGCCGATTCCTGTTAACTGGGCATTGACCTCAGTGACTAAATCGGAGACCGAGGTAATGTTGCTGTTTAAGGTAACGGTGGCCGTACCATCGTTGCCAGAACCGGCAATCGTCACGTCAAAAGACGCAGAGTTGGCGCCGCTATAGTCAAAGGCCACCGAGCTCGAGGTACCGCTGATGGCGGAAGGCTTATCGGCGAAATTGAAGTTGCCTGGTAAACCCGACCCTGTGAGCGATGATGGCGTGTTCAGCGAGAAGTCGAATCCTGTGGTGGTGCCGGCGGCCGACACTGCAGAAGGATCGTTCGCGCTAAAATCAAACGGGATGATGTCGCTGCCCGATGTGATGTTCGATGCGGTGTTTTGACTGTAGTCAAAGGCCGTTGGTGGGCCGGCAGTATCAAGTACGGTCGGCGTGCCTGTGGAGAGACCCGGACGCGCAACACCCACCGCGGCACCATCTGCGGTCACCAAAGATCCCGTTTGCGAAAGCACATCCGCTCGAGCGTCTAGATTGACCGTGGCTTCCACGAGACCGGTTCGCCTCGGCGCGATGTTGTTGGTTTCGATCTGCATGTCACCAAGGATTCCACTGAGCGCACCGGACTCGTTAGCCGTAAAGCCTTGTACCAGCGAGCCGCTGTTGCTGACAATGAAGCCTTGATCGTCCAGGCTAAAAGCGCCGGCGCGGGTATACGCTCTGGCACCGTTGTCACTTAGCACAAAGAATCCGTTGCCGTCGATCGCTAGATCGAGGCTGTTGTTGGTGAACGATATGGTTCCCTGGTCGAATTGCTGAGAGATGTTACCCAGCTTCACACCGCTACCGATCTGGTTGTCGCCTGCGCCCAGAAGGCTTGATGAATAGACATCGGCGAACTCCGCTCTTGAAGCCTTGAATCCAACGGTTGAGGAGTTGGCGATGTTGTTTCCGGTGATACGAAGATCGCTGGATGCGGCGTTCAAGCCACTCAATGCAATGTTAAAAGCCATGGACTGTCCTTGGTCTATTCAGTTCGAAACGCTATTGAATTTCTTTGATGTCGAGTGTCGAGATGGTTGTCCCACCCAAAAGATTGGCAGTCACCCCATTCGGCCCGAGGCTGACTCCCATCACTCGATTCGGCAGATTGACGGCATACGGCCGAGACTCTCCTCCAAGCTCGCTGTATACACGCACGTCGTACATTCCAATCGGCGCAGGGTTGCCATCTGTGCTATTGCCGTCCCATCCAAAACGGGTAATACCAGGTGCTTGAGGTCCCAGCGTAAGCTGACGGACTAGGGTGCCGTTGGCATCGGTGATGTCTACGATCAACTCACCTACACCGGCGCTCAGTTCTACGGTCCCAGCCATTCCCACTTCCCCGAGCAGTCCGGTCTGCGCAGGAACCATGACATCTCGACCGACCAGCGATGCGGATTGCAGGGTGAGGCTGGACTGCATGGCTGCCGCCATGCTGGCGACACCAGTATTCAGATTCTCGATGCCTTCAACGGTGGAAAACTGCGCCAGCTGGGCAATGAAGTCCTCGTTCTTGGCGGGATCCAGCGGATCTTGGTTTTCCAGCTGAGCGATCATGAGCTCGAGGAATTGAGTCTTTCCTAACTCTTCTTGGTTGTTCCCCTGGGCGGCAGTCGTTTCAGCGCCGGCCGCGGGCGTTGGGGCAATACTCTCTCTAAGGTCTGCGATGTTCATGAACGTTCCTATTGACCTAATGTGAGCAGTCGTTCAGCGAGTGTTTTGGCGGTGTTCATGACTTCAACGTTGAGCTGGAAGGCTCGGCTTGCTGAGATCATGTTGGCCATCTCGCTGACCGCACTGACGTTTGGATAGCTCACGTAACCAGCTTCGTCTGCATAGGGGTGATCGGGTTCGTAGCGCTGCTGCAAGGGCGCTTCACTCTCTACAATGCCTTGCACCTGTACTTTCGTTGCTGCGCTCGCGGAGTGATTCGACGCATCGGACAACAACGTCGCGAAAACCGGATGGCGTGCGCGGTAGGTATCTGCGGGATCTTCCGCGACACTGTCTGCGTTCGCCAGGTTGCTGGCAG
Source organism: Pseudomonadales bacterium (assembly GCA_051027215.1). Classification (GTDB taxonomy): domain Bacteria; phylum Pseudomonadota; class Gammaproteobacteria; order Pseudomonadales; family Azotimanducaceae; genus CALHVX01. Next base: position 28,932 of record JBPCXR010000052.1, read on the forward strand.
TCGTGTTTAGGCGTACACGCTGGGCCGCCATCGCACTTCCCGCCACGTCGAAAATATCTAGCATGGACATGGGTGCTACTACTCTCCTCTGATCGCTGTGTTCAAACTGCTGATCTTGCCGTTCAGAAAACGATAGGCTGCTTGAAATTGAATGTTGTTCTGTGCCATTTGGGCTTGCTCGACTTGCACATCCACCGTGTTGCTGTCGGCAGAGGGCATGAGCGGCATTCGATACTTCAATGGCTCTGCACCCGTCATGCTGTGCATGCCCGGGCCTTGGCGGTGGCCTGGATGGGTGCGCCAAACGCTGTTTGAGGCTTCACCCTGCCGGCTAGCTAGCACTGCCTTAAAGTCGATGTCTCGGGCCTGATACCCAGGCGTGTCGGCATGCGCGATATTGTTTGCCAGCACGCCCATTCTTTTCGCGCGCAGCGCCAACGCATCGGCGTGGGGTCCTAGGGCTGCATCAATGCTTATGCTCATAAGCCTCCAGTGCTCGTTGACAAAGTCATCGCGAAAATCCGAGAACTCAACACGGTCCTCCGCAGGCGGATGCAAAGCAATTGCTGTGCCAGTCCACTGGGTTCAGTCGAAATCCACCGCACAGCGCCGTTTTATGGGGTATTGGTGAGTTCTGCCTGACGCCGCAGCGTTACCAGACCGCAATCTCTTGCCGGGTGGCGGCAACTGCCTGCCGCTCGGGCCAGGTGCTTAGCAAGGATGGCTGGATTTGCTACTACTTAAGGACACGCAGTCGATGGGTAGTTGCCTTTGAATCTTGCTACGACGAACGCAATCCGACGGATCTTCCAGGGCCTGGTCTTGTGGCCAATGCTGTGGCTTGCACCTTTCGCATTGGCCATAAGCCCCGAACGCATCGCAGCACCGCTATACGATCTGATTCAGCAGCAACATCCCGAAGATCGCACCGACCTTGAGCTGCCGCCGCTGCCCCAGTTTGTAAGTCAGGCGCAATGCGCGAATCTTGAAGTCGTGCCAAGAACAGAACGGTTCGTTGGCTCTGTTC
>JBPCXR010000053.1:0-4249 GCA_051027215.1 Pseudomonadales bacterium
GCTCGGCCCTTCCCCGTCGATTCACACGGTCAATTTGTTCGTTGAGCGCGTGATGCAACCTGAGGTTAGCGATCACCGCGCAGTGGGCCGCTGGGCGACCAATCTGGCGCGGTTGAACCTGGTGAAAAAGGCTCGCATTCTCAATTCCATCAGCAAGCAACAGGGTATTGGGCAAACCGTGTGCAGCTACAACTGCTGGACCCGTAAGCGCCTGGCACGCGAGAACGTCGCTCCGTTGGTTAAACAGGTGGATTACCTAGTGCGCTATCTGCTGCTAGCAGCCGCCAGCGGCGCGCTGGATCGCGTCTATTGGGGGCCGTTGATCTGTAACCGCGATGGGCTGATCGATTGCGGAGACGCAAACTACCCCGAGATCGATAACGTCAGCTTTCACGCTCGCGCCCGGGGATGTGTGGATGACTACCAGAAGCTCCCGGCATATACCGCTTTGCAGAGCATGTGCCGATTGTTACGGGGTGCTAAACGGGTTCGTGCGGTCAGCGCCGAGAATGGCTTGACCCACGTGGCTGTGGTCGACGCGGATGACACTGAGTCCCACGTTGTCTGGTGCGTCGATGGTTGCATCGCACCACTTTCACGACTGTACCCGACCACCAGCCTAGAAGAGGCAATGTTTCAATCGCCCCTTGGCGAGGTACTTGAGTCCTCGATCCTCAACGTTACGGAACACCCGCTGCTCATCCGCTGGCTAGACCCCGCGAAGATGCACCAGCCGAGTGCGACGCAAATAAACGGGCTCGCGGATGTCCGCGCTGAGCGCATTGTGCACGGCGCTAGTTCGCGTCTGCAGTCCGTGCTGGTAGATACCCCGGATTGGCGTGGCGTGGTGGCGCTGGCCGACGGTGCGGAGGTGCAGACAGAGCTTGCACGCTTTCTGCCCGAAGCCCTGCTCGAGTTGCAAGAGGAGAAGGTGTTACGGGACAAGCGCAACCGCTTGTGGAACGTACGAATCCACGATGGTCTGCCGGGCTTGCAGACTGTCAAGCTCAATCGTGCTCGTGGCATCAAGCGGTTTACCTACCGCTTCACCGACAGCAAAGGGCGTCGGCACTGGAACAACGCCACAGAGATGCTGCGTCGCGGCATCAACACCCCGCAGCCGTTGGCATTTTTCGAGCGGCCTAGGAACAGCGGCATACGCGACAACTACTACGTCTGTGAGTTTGTTGCGGATGCGTTCTCGTGCAGGGAGGTATTTTCTGCGTTGTCGTCCGGTGAAGATGCCTACCTTGGCATTGAGCGACAGCAATGGCTTGCCCAAATTGCTGGATTCGTCGCCAGCATGCATCACCGAGGTGTGGTCCACAACGATCTTTCCTCAGGCAATATCATCATGACTCTCAGCGACGATGGCGATCTGCAGTTCTACCTGATCGACATTGGTCGCGCGGTCGTTAACCGCCGCAAGGCATATACTTCTCGTGGCCGCTTCGCAGATTTGAATCGAATCTGCTACAAACTGAGCTGGGCGGATCGGGAGTCCTTTGTACAGGCCTACAACGGCAGCATCCGCGGCAGGTTGCCCCGCTGGTGGCGGCTACCACTCTGGTCTTACGATGCCAAGCAGAACAGCAAGAAGTTGCTCAAAGGCAATTATCGGCGCAAGTCTGCGAGCGGTCGTCGCGGTGCCGGACGCAGCGCCTGACCCCATCACGCTGATCCCGAAACAGCGGCGCTGTGCGGTGCTGCACGGCGAGGAATTTCATGTCGCGTCCTGCTGGCGCGCAGTGTTAGCCGAGGTAGGTCTGTCAGCGGGATCGGATTGGGCGGAATTGGCGCGTCAACCGGCTGCGGAGGTGGTTACCGGGTCTGCCAGTGCGACGTGCTATCGGGTTCTAAGCGCAGATGGCAGCGTGCTTTATGCCAAACACGAGGTTTACGCGCCTAAAGATCAGCTGAAGCACTGGCTTCGGCCAGCGAGAACCACCATTGAAGCTTACGCTTACGGGCGAATCCATGCTGCCGAAATACCGGCAGCAAAGGTGCTTGCGTGGGGCGAGCGACGCCGCATGGGCTGCCCTACCGAGTCGCTGATCGTCACGCTGGCTGTTCCTGACACATTGGACCTGCGGCGGTTTGTTACAGGACCCTGGGCAGCGATGTCAGCAGCGGACAAACGTGAGTCCTATCAACAGATTGCTGCTCAGCTTGCCGAGCAGCTCAAGCGTGCGCATGCCATGGGCTTCGTGCATCACGACCTGAAGTGGCGCAATGTGCTGATCCAACGTACCGCCGATGGTTTTCTGCCAGTGTGGATCGATGCACCTCGCGGCGCGGTGTGGCGTTGGCGCGCCGCACGTCGGCCGATTGTCGACCTTGGCGATCTGGCACCTTCGTCCCTGGATTTAACCAGTGTTTACGACCGCATGCGCTTCGTATGCCGCTATCTGGGCAAGAAGCGCTCACCCGGGGACGCCAGTCGGTTGTATCGGCGGATTGCTGCACGCGTAGGTCGACGCGGTATTGGCTGAACCGTACCAATGGAGAGTCAACGATCCCATCGAGCGCTAGGTAAGTCCAAGGCAGCAAGACAAACAAGCTATCGTGAGCCCATCGCTCGCTCCGGGCGGATGTCACTGCGAAATTCAACTCACGCGACGGCCCGGTTACCAACAATCCGAACCTACTCCGGCACTTTACTCCGACCCCAGTATTTGTTACACCACAGGCAGATCAACCCAAAAGGGACCGCAGCTATGCCAACCAACGAAAAGTTTGATATTCGCGGAATTAACCACTTAGCGCTGGTATGCCGGGATATGAAGACTACGGTCGATTTCTACTCGGGTGTGCTGGGCATGCCCTTAACGAAAACGATCGAATTGCCAGGTGATGCAGGACAGCACTTTTTCTTCGATATCGGCAAGGGTGATTCGCTCGCCTTTTTCTGGTTTCCGAGCGCACAAGAAAGCCAACCTGGTGTCACCCATGCACCCGCTTTGGTTGGAGAAGGCGACATCACCTCGGCTCATGCATCAATGAATCATGTCGCCTTCGACGTTCCGGAAGAGAAGATTGATGAGTACGTGCGAAAACTGCGCGCAGCTGGCGTAGAGTGCACTGAAGTGGTCAACCACGACGATTCAGAAACCCAGGCTAGCCCGGAGTTAACTGACAGCACATTCGTGCGTTCCGTTTATTTCAAAGACCCGGATGGCATTCTGTTGGAATTCGCTGCGTGGACACGAGAATTGGACGAACGGGATGTAAATTGCGAACCGGCTACTGCTGTTGAGGCCTGAGCACCAGCCGGGACTCGGATACGCCTGGTATGTTGTTCTCGTACTGCTGCTTGCACAAACATTCTCCTTCTTAGACCGCATGATCATGGGCCTGCTGGTCGGGCCCATCCGTGAAACCTTTCAGATTTCAGATACCCAATACAGCCTGCTGGCTGGTCTTGCGTTCTCACTGTTCTATGCGGCAATGGGATTACCGCTAGCGCGAATCGCCGACAGCAAAAGCCGCCGCAACCTGATCGCCGCAGGAATCGCTGTTTGGAGCCTCATGACCGCCCTCTGCGGCCTGGCTAAAGGCTTCTGGACCTTGTTCCTAGCTCGCGTGGGCGTAGGCGTCGGCGAAGCCACGCTCGCCCCTGGCGCCTACTCCATGATTTCCGACTACTTCCCCAAGAGCATTCTAGCGCGGGCGCTGTCGGTCTATATGGTCGGAGTCACCTTGGGCTCGGGGTTTGCCTACATGTTAGGTGGTGCGGTGATCGCCTATGTGGAGAACATGCCCGAGGTCACCTTACCGGTACTAGGATCCGTATACGGCTGGCAGCTCACCTTCTTCATTGTCGGCTTGCCTGGCGTGCTGGTGGCAATCTTGATGATGGCCACCGTGCGCGAGCCAACTCGCAAGGGCTTGGGGGCAACTGGCGCCGATGCATTCCCCTTGAAAGACGTCGTGAACTATCTATGGACCCGGCGCCAGGCCTACGGCGGGCACATTCTTGGAATCTCAATATTTATCATGGTGGTGTATGCCCTGAACCTCTGGGGTCCAACCTACCTCATACGCACCTTCGGCTACTCGCGACCCGAAGCGGGGTTTACGTTCGGCATCGTCATGATCGTCGCTGGGACAGCGGGTTTACTCCTGGCAGGCACCATTGCAGACGCCTGGATGAAACGCGGCACCATTGATGCCTACGTTAGAACCATATTGATCAGCATCGTGGCATTACTACCCTGTGCGTTGGTGCTTGGATTCACCACCAACGAGG
>JBPCXR010000054.1:0-4944 GCA_051027215.1 Pseudomonadales bacterium
CAATACCGGCATCAACTTCTATAATTCAAAGGCACGATTGGAACGAAACTCCGTGCCACCGGAAGAGGAACTCGATCTCGACGGACCAGAAACGGAAACGATTGCCCTGGAGACCCGTCGAACGCTCCACGACTCCATAACCCAGTTGCCAAGCCCAATGCGCGACGCGTTGGTGCTAAATATGCTGAAAGGCCACGACTACGAGACGATCAGCAGAGTTCTCCACTGCCCCATTGGCACGGTGCGGTCAAGAATTTCACGAGCTCGAACCACCGTCGCGAACGCGCTGGCCGCGTGATGCAACGGTTGAACCCACATGACCCTCACTAGTTGCCGCTGCTGGCTGTTTGAACCTCGAGCTTAGCGCGCGCTTGCCTCAGCCGCGATTCTACCCACGCGAAGTGATTGTAATTGTCGCGATCTAGATCCCAGCCGTAGCGGTTGTCTTTCGCTGCCGAAAGGGTCGCTTCGTAAAGTGCGACCGCCTTGGGTAGATCTTTACCCACGCCTTTCTTGCCATCTTCGTAACGGAAAGCGAGTTCCTTCGAGGCATCAAACTGGTGGTTCTCCACGGCCAGCCGCAGCATTCGCAATGCCGCTGAGCGATTGAGCTCGTTGGGGAAACCTCGCTCGTAGATATGTACCAACCGCCAAGCGGCCTCACCATGACCCAAGCTAGCTGCCTGGTTCAGGCGTTCGATGGCTTCAGCGCGCCGGCTGCTGCCTTGACCAGCCAGCAGTTGCAAGGCGAATTGATAATGAGAGACCGCATCTGTTTTGCCACCTAGCTGATCTAACTGTGGTCCTGCTAACAATGTGCCGCCTGCACGCTTCTCAATTCGGTCGATGTAGGCAAGATCTCGCTTGAGCTGCTGTACTCTAGCCTGGGATGCCTTATCAATGCGGCTTTGGTAGCTCTTTAGCAGAGCGTTAATCCAGCGTCGACTCTCCACGTAATCCAGTGGATAACCCTGTTGACCGCTGAAATATCCAGCGCGTACGCGCTCCATCGCATCCAGGTCGCCAGCGTTTGCAGCGCTCAGCTGCATGCGCATCGCTGCATCTAGGTCCTTTGCAATGCCGCCCGAACCTGTTCGCAAACCCAACAGCAACGCTTCCTGAGCAGCTTTATCCCCTGAATCCGCCAGCAACTGCAGTAGATGCATTCCACGGGCCTGTACACCTTCACCAGGTAGGGGACTGCGCAGATAGCGTTTGGCCATTGTCTTCATAATCGCCGGGTCATAATTCTTCAACCCAAGCGCCCAGTTGTCCACTTCCACAATGCGCGCGGCGTAAAAGGCTTCGTCGTAACCTAGTCTGGACTCATTCTCAGACGGCTCACCGTTGTCTGCCAAATCGACATAAAAGGCGCGCGCCTGCGCTAGATCCGCTGGATAACCCATGCTGCCATTGCTGTAGTGCTGCGCGAGTTGCACTTTGGCATCGCGCGAGCCTTGCTGCGCAGCCCGCTCAAGCTGAACTTGGTAGGCCGCAAGCTGCTCTTTGGATTGACTCTCGTTCGCTGCCGCATATAGCTGTGCGGCCACCTTCGTCTGCGCTGGCTGGAAGCCGTTCTGCGCGGCTCGTTTAAGCCAGTCGTTCGCCTGCGCCGCATTCGTGGGTTCACCGGAGCGCGCCAAACTGCGGTACAACTGGTATTGCAGTGCACCATCACCTGCTTCGGCGCCCCTACGAACCCAAAGCGCTCTGTTGCCATCAACCGAGTGTCTGACCATCCAGTTTATCGCCTCGAGATTGCCTTGAAACGCTGCCCGTTCATACCAGTGGGGGGCCTGATTACCACCCACCCGGGCAACACATACTTGCGCACTTGCAACACCCAGCCCGGCCAAAGGTCGGCAGATCAACAGCGGATGACCGCGATAGCCGATTGCAATCAGCATCAATACAGCAAGCGCCACCATTGCCGGTTTGCGGAGTCGTTCAGCGGAAGCAAAGAAGGAATGCTCGGCAGTTGCAAATTGGGAGGCGAAAAGCAGTGCCAATAGTCCGTGCAACGCAATCCAGTAAACTCTAAGAACGGGAATACTGGCTCCCAATCGAAAATCATCGATCAATCCCCATAAATCATAGCTAGACGATCCGCTATGACCACCAGAGACATAGATAGGTTGGTATACGATCAGCAACAACGGAATAACAATGGCCGCGAGAAGAAGTATGCCGACGACTTTCGAAAGCCGAAGTAGCCATCGAGCCAGCAACCATGCAAACAGCCAAGCAATCGCCAGATAAACCAGGCCTGGTACCAGCGCCATCAGCGTAAAGGCCACACCCTCCAGGGTTACCTGCGGCAGTGTTGCTACGGCAAAGGCAAAAAACGCAACCACAGGCACAGTGCCGCCGCTCACCGGCGTGATCCACAGTGCAGGAACCGTGTGTATGAATGTCAGCAGCAGCAGCCATCGCGCACAGCGATTCTGAAAGTCTGTTGCAGTGGATTGCATTGCGAGACGCCAGTTCTTAGTCAGAGGGCATAGTATCTCTGTCAGAGTCGCACTGTAGTGTGACAGCCATCAAACTGATTAGATGAACTGATGCAGCAGCTTAGTCGCCGCCCTACGCACCCACGGCCAATCCGATGTTTCAACCTCATCGTATCGGATCCCCGCCCTAGCCCGCACTGACTTTACTTAAACTCTTGGGTTACTCTATGCAAGTCAACACCTTTGGGCAGGCGTAGGACGCTTAATATGGTCGAGAAAAATCGGAAAGTTGAATTCGCAAGCGCAGCCTGGATCGCAGTAGCCCGAAGAGAACTGGAAGATCTGGTCCACCGCCATGGGCAGGCCGGCAAGAAATTCAGCTTGTGCGAGATTTTTACGGACGCACCTAAACACCTTGACCCGAGTGGTTCAGTTGCCTGGCATTTTTACATCGATGGCACGACCGTCACGGTTGCGACTGGTGAGGTGGAAGATGCCAGCGTAAAGCTGCGTACCGACTACCAAGGCGTGCTACCCCAGGCCCGGCTATTTTACACGGCAGAAATTCTTGCTGAGCGGGCACAGCAAGAACCTGGCGCTGCCTTTGACTTCGTCGAAGGAGACTTATCACTGACGCCAGATTACATCACTGAGTTGCACAATCGACTAGCCGTCGTTACTGCGTAGCGGCAGCGCATTGAGCCGACCGAGAAACTCAAGAACTCTGCCTGTTGATCGTCAGCTGCCGCAAATTTTCCTCATGCGTACTCTGATCCAATCGGTACTGAGAGATCACCGCCAGCATGGCCAACCACAACGTTAGAATCGTTGGCACGTAGTAGGCACCCAGGCTCCAGATGGCGTCACTCGATACTTCGTCCACACCAGCGCCAGCGGGAAACGCCGCCCAATGCAACACGAACGAGGCCAGTATCAATCCGAAACCCTGCACGCTCTTGCGGATGAAAGTAACGGACGCAAAGAACACCCCTTCTGAGCGGCGGCCAGTTTTTAGCTCACTCTGTTCTACCAGGTCGGCAATCATCGCTGCAGACAGAATTTGGAAGCAGATAATTAGACCGACGTCGATGACGCCGGCGGTGAATACGAACCAGAACACGAATGGTGTGCCGTTCTCTGGCAAAACGTCGATTAGGCGCAAGAAGATCGGCAGCGGCGCGCCCAGAAAGGCAATCAGGCCAATGATCATGGCGCCACGCTTTTTGCCCATTTTACGCGTGACAATGGGCGCAAGCACAAAGCCGATGACCGCCGCCAGAAATACACCCATGGTGATGACGCCAGTTTCTATGGAGCTAAACTCCCAAAAATACGTATAGAAGTAGAATGCCAAAGCAGCGGAGAGCCCGGTGGCAATCGCTCCGAGTAGCGCCGCGCTAAACAGTGCAACAAAAGAACGGTTGGCGAGGGTCTCGAAGATCTCTCGCAGCACTGTCATCACAGTGATCTTGCGCGCAGGTGGCGGCTGCTTGAGATACGGAATGCGCTTATGGGTACCGGCAGCAGACACCACAATAGATATGAAGATCATGCACGAAGCGATGATGCCCATGAACTGGTAGCTCTCGCGATTGAAGCGGCCATCGAGAATGGATGCCGTGGCAAAAGCCGGAAACACCAGAAAGAACATCAGCACAGTCATGGCGTTGCCGCCGGTCCAGCCAAAGTAATAGCGAAAACTGATCAAGGAGCTGCGTTCCACATAATCCTCTGTCAACTCCGGTGCGAGTGCTGAGCTGGGAGTTTCGTAGAGCGTGATAAAAGTGCGGATAAAAATAGCCAACAACAGCAGGTACCAGAACAACTGGGTCTGCGACCAGTCTTGGGGTGGGTTCCAGAGTAGGAAATAGCTCAGTGCAACCGGCAACGCGGCCGCGTACATGAACGGATGCCTGCGTCCCCAGCGCGAACGTAGGTTATCCGACCAGTAGCCCACCAATGGATCACTAACCGCATCGAAGATCAGCGCCGTGGTAATGGCGATACCTACCAGGCGAGCATCAAGACCGATGACCTGACTATAGAAGAGCAGCAGAAAGTAGTCGAAACCGTTGTTTTTAACGCCGTAGGCAGCGGAGCCGAACCCGTAAGCACACTTTAGACCCAGCGTTAGCGGCGGGGCCTGTGCCATTGTGGTCGCTGTAGCAGATTCGGCCAAGTCCTTTCCCTCAATCAGTCTCGTGTCTGAGAATACGACAATCGGGCTTCAGATGGGCAGAGCGGATGGAAAACTCCTATTCAATGGGGTCTTAGGTATTGTTCCCTATAGTTCGTTCGAGCGCTCGCAGGCAGCATTATGCAGATGCAGGTTAAAAGGATGCCATTTAGGATCACTGTAGCCTTGGGCTTCGCTGGCTGGCTCGTCGCGTCAGCTGCTTATGCTGAGTTCATCACCATCTATCAGTTTTCCGACGGCTTCTTCGAAGTCAAAAACCCAGTCATCACAGGGATTCGCGATGGTCGGGTTTATGGT
>JBPCXR010000055.1:0-25868 GCA_051027215.1 Pseudomonadales bacterium
CTCCGCAGGGCAGCTGTTGGCGTAACGCTCGCCTGCTAGGCCAGTTTTGTAGCCGTTGTCGGCGGTGCAGTAGCGGCTAATGCCGATCTCCCAGCCACTGAGGTAGGCGTGGTCATCTACTGCCACCCCGAACTCGCCGCAATCCTCGTGGTAATCCCGATAACGGCCGCTGGGTTTACCGGCGATGCCATCGTTTATTCCCCGATCGTACCAGTCCGCGGTTTCGCACTCGGACTGATTCATGCTGGTACAAGCGCTCGTGAGCAGCATCAATAGGGACAGACAGAGGGTTTGTCGGGTCATACGCTGAAGGCGTGGATTCGAGATTTGTGAAGCCAAATTGACGGTGGAAGTGGGCATATTTGGGTTAGTCTAAACCGCTGACGTGAATTATGACTGAAGGCTGGGGCGGCATAAGTGGGAATGTTTCTCTGAAAAACGACGGAATAAAGATAAAAGTGGGAAATCACCCCTCAACTTGGAGCTGATCGATGAAATTGTGGGCCGCCTGTTGAAAGAGCGGGTGTTGGGTCACCTCAGCCCATTCCAAGCAGGACAAGGCAACTTTGTAGTCATGCTCCAGGTCGGTGTGAAATGCCTCAGCCGCATCAAACTGGGCGTTAGTGGCGGCAGACAGTGGACCTGCTGCCGCGTACCCGGCCATTAACCCTGCGGCGAACAGCGAATCCGGAATGCCACGCAGGCCCGCAGTGACCACCCGAAATGCATCCGCTGCGGTCAGCAGGTGGAGCGCGAAAAAGTGTTGGGTGCTGAGCATCACGCGCAGCGCGGCCAATGCGTAGGCATTCATCGTTTGTGGTCCGAGTAGGGTCGGTTCAGTCGGTTTTGAGCTCAGAAATATTGTCACCCTCCGGGTGAAGGTCGAAGCTGCCGTGGGCACAGCGCTCGGCCAGCGGACTTGTGAACCGGGGCGGGCACTTGCTGCATAGTTTGCGAGCATTGGGTCTGCGCCCACTTGTGCTAAGTAAGCCAACCCGGCACTGACTTCACCCGGGCACTGGAAACGCCGGCCGAATGCAATTCTGATCAGAGGGTGGAATGCATCCTGCACCCAGCCACTGAGTAGCTCCGGAAGTCGCTGTTGCAGGACCATTGTGGTACCCCGGTGTTCAATCTCGCTGTCGATTTGTGTGCAAAGTTCGAGGTAGTGAAGGTCCGGCGCAGTGTCAAGCTGCTTCGTGTAGCCTGCCGCCCAACGGCGAATGCTGTCTTCGGAATGACCAAAATGCCACATGGCCAGCGCAGCCATTGGCAGGTGGTCGGACAGAAAACCGCCGTAAGTGGGCGCATGTAGGTGCCGATGAGCCAGCAGAAACGCTTGTAGCCAGGCAGGGGCGGCTCGGGTTGCCACTACATTCCTCCGGCGCCAAAACAAACCACGGAAATGGCGACAGTGCCCTGGTGCTTGTCGGGATTCAGGTAAGAGTGCCGCTGATCTCCTCGGAAGATCAGCGTGTCGCCAGGTAATAGCTCGTAGCGTTCGCCGGCGGCGATGAGATGCACTTGGCCTTGCTCGCAGGTTAGATACTCCCGGGTGCCCTGGGTGTGGGGTGCGCCGGTAATCTGGCCCCCCGGCAGCAAGGCTAGGCGAGAAATGGACAAACCTGGAATGGGTTCTGGCAATAGCGGACGTAGCGACCCACCGCGCCGATTGCGCTGGTTGGCTTGGCCTGCACGGATCAAGCGGACGCTGTCACGGGGCGGGCTAATCAGCTCCTCTATAGACACTTTTAGCGCAGCGGCCGCTTTAGAGAGAACCGTCAACGTTGGATTGGCGGCACCTGACTCCAGGGTTGCCCAGGTCGGTCGTGGCACGCCCGAGAGATCGGCCGCCTGGCGCTGGGACAAGTTATGCAGCTCCCGCAGTCGCCTGAGGTTGTTGGCGAGATTTTGTTGCGTCTTCATCGCGGTGTAACCGTTAGCTGGTGTTCATTGTTTTGCCACAGTCCTAAACGACTTGGACGGTCTGCCTGGCAGATCAACCAGTGGATGCTAAAGCAACCAAACTGTTGCTCGACCGCCCAGCTCTAGCCATGCTCCGCTGGCAATCTTCGCTCGTCAAGGAGAGTTCCGATGGCAATCAGACTAGAGCACGCCAACCTGGCAGTTCGTGATCTTGAGGCTATGCTGCAATTCGTGCAGACGGCGTTGCCAGACTTCAAGGTGCGCGCCGAGGGCAGAAATCCTCAGGGGCGTCGCTGGCTGCATGTAGGTACCGATGCCACTTACCTAGCGCTGAACCAGGTCGATGAAGCGCCGCTGGAGCCCTGGCAACCCTATGGCAACAAACCAGGATTGAACCACTTAGGCTACGAAGTCGACGACGTTGCGGCGCTAAGAGCGCGGCTGCGCAGTGCGGGCTACCGTGACTCAACGGTGCCCAACAGTCATCCACACCGCACCCGGGTCTATTTCTACGATGCCGAAGGCAACGACTGGGAGTTTGTTGAATATCACAGCGCTGACCCTGCCCAGCGCAACGATTACCAGCTAGGTGAATAGCCTCAGCAGCTGACTGGTTTCAGTCGAGCTTGGCGGCGCGGTTGGCGACCAGGTCGTCGACCACGCTAGGGTCCGCCAAAGTGCTGGTATCGCCCAGGTTGTCGAGCTCGTCTGCGGCAATCTTGCGCAAAATACGGCGCATGATCTTACCGGAGCGCGTTTTCGGCAAACCGGGCGCCCATTGAATGACATCTGGCGTCGCGATCGCGCCGATCTCTTTGCGAACCAGAGCGATCAGCTCGCTCTGCAAGGACGCCTGGTCTGCATTCGATCCTGCCATCAGCGTGACGTAGGCGTAGATGCCTTCGCCCTTAATGTTATGAGGAAAACCCACCACGGCTGCTTCAGCGACTTCTTCGTGCAAGACCAGTGCACTTTCTACCTCTGCAGTACCGATGCGGTGTCCGGAAACATTCATCACATCATCCACACGCCCAGTAATCCAGTAATAGCCGTCGGCATCGCGTCTGGCACCATCACCGGTAAAGTAATAGCCGGGGTAGGTGCTGTAGTAAGTATCGATGGCGCGCTGATGGTCGCCGTAAACGCTGCGCAGTTGGCCAGGCCAACTGGCGGTAATAACCAGATTGCCGCTGGCTTCAGTGGCTTCGATCAATTTGCCTTCGGCATCCATGAGCGCTGGTTGCACGCCGAAAAAGGGGCGGGTTGCCGACCCCGGCTTCAACGCCGTTGCACCTGGCAGTGGCGTGATCATGATGCCGCCGGTTTCGGTCTGCCACCAGGTATCAACTATTGGGCAGCGGTCGTCGCCCACAATTCGGTGATACCAGTTCCAGGCCTCTGGATTGATCGGCTCGCCCACTGAACCGAGCAGTCGCAACGAGGCGCGTGAAGAACTTTGGACAAACTCATCGCCCATGGACATGAGCTGGCGAATGGCCGTGGGAGCGGTGTAAAAAATGTTGACCTTGTGCTTGTCGACCACTTGCCAACAACGCGAGGCATCGGGGTAAGTGGGCACTCCTTCGAACATTAGGGTGGTTGCGCCGTTAGCCAGGGGTCCATAGACGATGTAGCTGTGGCCGGTGATCCAGCCAACGTCTGCGGTGCACCAGTAAATGTCGCCGTCGTGATAGTCAAAAACATACTTGTGGGTCATCGCTGCTTGCAGCAGATAGCCAGCGGTACCGTGCTGTACCCCTTTCGGCCGGCCCGTAGATCCGGAAGTGTAGAGAATAAACAGCGGATCCTCCGAGCCCATGGCTTCTGGTTCGCAGCTGTTGTTCTGCTCGGCTGTAAGCTCGTGGTACCAAACATCGCGATCTGTATGCCACTGAATGTCACCACCAGTGCGCTTGACGGTGATCACCGAATGAACGTTCGGGGTTCCTTGCAAGGCTTCATCGGTGTTTGCTTTTAGGGGAATTCGCTTGCCGCCGCGGACGCCCTCATCGGCGGTGATCACGCAACGACAATCTGAATCGAGAATGCGGTCGCGCAAGGACTGCGGCGAAAAGCCGCCAAAGACGACGCTGTGGATGGCACCGATGCGGGTACAGGCAAGCATGGCGTAGGCTGCCTCGGGAACCATGGGCATGTAAATACAGACACGATCTCCGCGTTTAACCCCGCGCGCCTTCAAGCCGTTGGCTAAGCGGCACACTTCGTCATGTAATTGCTGGTAGCTGATGTGTTGGGCATCGGCTGGGTCATCGCCTTCCCAGATGATGGCGGTCTGTTCAGCGCGGGCGGGCAAGTGACGATCGATACAGTTGTAGCTGACGTTGAGGCTGGCCCCAGTAAACCAGCTGACTTGGCCTTGGCCGAGGTCGGCGCTGTAGACGTCGTTCCACTTAGTCGACCAATCGAGAAAGGCTTCGGCCTGTTCGCTCCAGAACAACTCTGGTTCGTTCACCGAGCGTTCGTACATGGCTCGGTATTGATCGTCAGTCAACCAGGCACGCGCCGCGGTGGCGGCGTCGACAGGATATAGGTCACTCATGGCAAGAGACTCCGAACAGTAAAGCGAGCGCTGGGTTGGGGCGAGTTAATGACTCAGCAACAGGTCGATCAGGGCTCGAGTGGCGGCGTCCTGCTCATGGCTTGCGCTGCCTTCTAACTCAGCCTGGATCGGACCGGCCAGCTCTTTGCCGAGCTCAACGCCCCATTGATCAAAGGAGTTTATGTGCCAGATCACCCCTTGGCAAAACACCTTGTGTTCGTAGGCTGCCAGCAGCGCACCGAGGTTCTCCGGCGCCAGCCGCTCCAGCACTATGGTTGTGCTGGGATGGCCACCGGGAACGGCGCGATGTGAGTCGTCGTGTTGGCGACCGCTAGCCAGCGCCTGGCTCTGCGCGAGGGCGTTCGCCAGCAGGGTTTGATGATGTTGCCTATGACCATGGCTGGCTTCACGACAGAGCACGAAGTCTGCGCAGAATCGGCGCGTACCTTGGTGTAACAACTGATGGAACGCATGTTGGCCGTTGGTGCCGCGACCGCCCCAGATGATGGGGCTGGTGTGGTAATCAACGACGCTGCCATCCTGCCGCACGCGCTTGCCGTTGCTCTCCATCTCCAGCTGCTGCAGGAAATCCGGTAGCAGCCGCAGGCGGTCGTCATAAGGCAATATGGCAAGGGTTTCGCAACCGAGGAAATTGCTGTTCCAGATTCCTGCTAGGGCCATGAGCACGGGAATGTTTACGGCCGGCTCGGCGCTGAGAAAGTGTTCATCCATGGCGGCAGCACCTGCCAGCAGCGCTTCGAACTGTGACCAGCCAATGCCCAGGGCGATAGCCAAACCCACCGCCGACCACATCGAGTAGCGGCCACCGACCCAGTCACCCATGGCGAACAGGTTGTTCGCTGGTATGCCGAATTTCGCTGCCGCATCCAGGTTATTCGTTACCGCAACGAAGTGCTGCCCGATACCGGCCAGTGATCCGGTTCTCTCCAGAAACCAAGCGCGTGCCGCTTGAGCGTTGACCGCCGTCTCCTGAGTGCTGAAGGACTTGGAGGCAATGACAAACAGGGTTCGTGCCGGATTTGCATGAGCCAGGCAGCGTTGCAGATTGTCGCCGTCGACGTTTGAGAGGAAACGTACGCGCAAGCCATCGGTTCCGGCCAGAGCGCTGAGCGCCAGCTCCGGACCCAGGTGCGAGCCGCCAATGCCGATGTTGATGACGGTGTCGATGGTCTGGCCGCTAAGGCCCCGCCATTCGCCGTTTGCGACCGCATTGCTGAATGTCGCCAGCGCTTGGCGGCTGGTGCGAATCTCGGCGCTGACCTGCTCGGCGTTGAGTGAACTTTCGGATCCTGCCGTCAGGTGCCTAGTTAGCAGCGCCTCGGGCGTACGCAAGGCCATGTGCCCGACCGCGCGGTTCTCTGAGCGATTGATTCTTTCCCCAGCGAACAGGTCGGCTTTGGCTTGCTCCAGACCGCTGGCATTGGCCAGCTCGATCAGCGCCGTTAGCACCTGGTCGTTGATACGTTGTTTCTGCAGATCTGCGGTCAGCCCGGCTGCAGAACAAACCAGCTGTTGTCGAGGCTGTTGGACCAGCTGAGCGAGGCTCGGCAGGTTGCTGTCAGCGGCAAGGCTGTGCAGCACCTGCCACTGAGGATGCGCTGTGGGCATTAAGTGCTTACGTAGACGTTGTCGATCAAGCGTACGTTACCCATGTGGGCGGCGCCAAGTATTCGGTAGTCCTGGGTAGCCTGGTCCGGTGGCAACAGCGTCTGGGCGTCGCAAATCGTCACGTATTCGGTTTTAAAGTGGCCACCCCGCAGTGCGATGCGTGCGGTCTGCTCAAGCTTGTCGAAGTGGCGGGCGCCATCGCCGATGGCATGGGCGATGTCCTTTAGGGTCTGGTAGAGCAGCGGTGCGCGGGCACGCTCCAACTCCGATAATGCACTGTTGCGGGTGGCAATCACCAAGCCGTCTGCTTCGCGCACCACAGGTACGCGCCGAACCTGAGTTGCCAGGTTCAGATCCGCAAGGGTGCGTTCCGCCAGATGCAGGAGCTGGTAGTGCTTTTCACCCAAGATCAACATGTTCGGTTGGGTGATGTTGCAGAACTTGGTTACCAGCGTCACCAACTCCTGACAGTGCACCTTTTCGGCCCCCATCAGCGCGTTACAACCAATCTTCGGCAGCGCGATTCGCGTCAGACCATCGTGACCCGTTGGGTACAGTTCGGCCTCGCCTGGCGCGAACAACAAGTCCACCCCACGCTCTTCAAGCCGTGCGGTCTCTAGATGCGGTATTTGCGAGTGCGCCTGGTAGGCGTCCTGATCAAAAAACAAATGCGCGCCTGCGTAAGAAGCGACCACCGTGAGGTCGTTTGCTGCAACGCTTGCATCGATCAAGGCTTCGCTGCCGCCGTGCAGGTGGCCTTTAGTGATCACCAGGCCTAGCGCCTTATTCTGTCGACGCCAGTCCAGCGCGTCTCGCAGCGCTTGAATCGTGGTGATGATTTGCATGGTTTGGCGTGGTGCCTATGAAGTCCGTGTCGATATGCAAGTTATCGAATATCCCTAGGATCGCCTAGTGTGTTGGGCTGGTCATCGGTAGGTCATCACAGTCAAAGCACCAGACCCATCACAAATGCTCTAAAGCAGGGTTGGATGAGGATTGAAATACTGACGGGTGCCTTCCATGTCAATCATCCTGTCTAGTAGCGCTTCGAAGTGCTGCTGATTGCTGGAAAGGTCTAAATCCGTGGCATTGACGATCAGCAGCGGCGCGGCATCGTAAAAGTGAAAGAACTCGGTGTACGCGTTAATCAGCGTGTCGAGGTAGTGGGCATCGATGTGCTGCTCAAAATCTATGCCGCGACTCTTAATGCGTTGCATAAGCGTCGCTGCGGGAGCCTGCAGGTAGACGACCAGATCAGGTTGCGGTGCCTCGATGGCCAAGGTCTCATGAATCTGACGGTACAGCGTGTATTCGTGGGGCTCCAGTGTGACTCGAGCGAAAAGATCATCTTTGTCGATCAGAAAGTCGCTAACCAGCTGCGTACCGAGGAGGTCCTGCTGGGCGATGTCAGCAACCTGGCTTGATCGATGTAAAAGAAAGTACAGCTGGGTAGCCAGAGCATTGCGGCCACTGTGTTGGTAGAAGTCGCCAAGGAACGGATTCTCGGTTACCGGTTCGAGCAGCACCTGGTAGCTCAGCGCATCTGCCAGCCGTCGGGTTAGCGTGGTTTTGCCCACGCCGATTGGGCCCTCAATGGCAATGTAGCCGGGCAGCTTGGCGTTTTGCAGCCGACTGGCTAACGCGCCGCTCACCAGTTCCGTGGGCATCACGGCGGCCACTAGGTTTTTTTCTTGCGTCGACGCCGCCGGCGTTTGCCGCCTCCCGAGTTTTGGCTACCTTGACTGGTATGCGTACCTTGACCGCCGCCGTTACCCAGGCCAGAACGCATCGTCGCCTGCTCGTCCTCATCGACTTCCTGATAGCGGGTCCACCAGTCGGCGCGTTCCTCTAGATGCTCTTCCTCGGTGCGCGCGCGCAGGACCAAAAAATCGTAAGCGGCACGAAAGCGGGGGTGACCGACCAAACTGCCAACAGACTTGGCCCTAGGGAGAATCAGGCGCTGTTGCAGCAGCCAAGTCTCTTTCACAAATTGCGCAAACCGACGCGGCACCGCAGTGACGTGTTGCTGCAGACGCAATGCCTCGTCAGCTGCCCGTTGACTGAACTCCAAGGGCTTGTCCGGTTCGCTGAGCTCATGGCAACGGGCGAGAAAATCGGGCCAGAGCATCACGGCGAACAGAAAACCTGGAGTAACCGGCTTGCCTTCGGCGACCCGCGCGTCGGTGTTGGTCATGGCCGCGCGAATCAGTGGCGAGTCATCGGGCGCGCAGGGAAACAAGGTGTTGGCGACATCCTGCTCGCACAGAATTTCCCAGGTTCGCTCGGCTCGGCCACCCAAAAACAGTTTGCTCACTTCATCGAACAGGCGCGCTGGTGCGGCAACTTGCAGCAAGTCTTGGACGTCAGGGATCACTTCTTGAACTTTCTCATCGATCTTGAAGCCTAGCTTTGCCTGGAACCTGATCAACCGCAAAAGGCGTACAGGATCCTCAGTCAGGCGCAGCTTCGGTTCGCCAATCAGCGCTATGCGCTTGGCTTTGAGATCCTGCATGCCGCCAACGTAGTCCACCACTTCTTCGCTCTGCGCATCGAAGTACAGAGCGTTGATGGTAAGGTCGCGACGAAAAGCATCTTCTTCCAGGGTGCCGAACAAGTTGTCGCGGACGATGACCCCATGCTTGTCTAGCTGTCGATCATCCGGCCCGGGTGCATCGCGATTTTTACGAGAGCGTGATCGTGGGCGGCGGTTGCCTGGCGGTGGCTGTGCATCGTCTTCGAACTCGTCCAGGTCGATATTGAGATCTAGCTCTTCGTCATCATCGTCCTGAGAGGATTTTCGAAACGTCGACACCTCAATCACTTCGCGGCCAAAGCGTACGTGGGCAATGCGGAAGCGCCGTCCGACCAGGCGTGAACGTCGAAACAGGTCGCGCACTTGCTCTGGGGTTGCGTTGGTGGCGACGTCGAAATCTTTCGGCTCTGCGCCCAGCAGTAAATCGCGAACGCAGCCACCAACCAGCAACGCCTGGTAGCCGTTTTCGACCAGGGTGTCGGCCACTTCCAGCGCCTTAGAATGAATTTGGTCCCGGTTCAGGCCGTGTTCGCTGGCGGGTATGCGATGGCTATCGTTCAAACGCGATCTCTTCTCGGTCCCCGTTTCCGGGTTCTTTTCCTGGGGATGTTCAGGCGCTGTCGCCGTTCCCACAGACTTTTGCGTGAGATGCCCAGGCGTTCTGCCAGCTCTGTTTCGGTGAGCTGGTCCTGGTGCTCTAGCACGAAGTTCACAAAATAGGTTTCAAGACTCGTGTTCTCGTCGGCGGAGCCAGACCTTGCTGTGGCGATGGTTACCGCCGGGTCGGCCTCTACGTCGCCCCCGGTCCTTGGGCTACCGCGGAATTCTGGAGTCTCGATGGCCAGTTCGCTGGCCTCTATCTGGTTACCTTTGCACAGAATGACCGCTCTTTCGACCGCATTTTCAAGTTCCCGGACATTTCCTGGCCACGAGTAGTCGAGCAGGCTGGCAAGTGCCGCAGCGGAGAATGACAGCCCCGATTTTCCGAGGCGTTGTGAAGTGCTGTGCAGGAATCGCTCGGCTAAGGTCTGAATGTCGTCTCCGCGCTCCCGTAGCGGCGGTATGAGAATCGGAAAGGCGTTTAGCCGGTAGAGCAGATCCTTGCGGAAACGCCCCTGTTCGGCCAGTGGCTCGAGGGCTTGGTGGCTGGCAGCAAGCAGGCGTACATTGCTTGGATGCCGTTCACTTGAGCCCGTTGCGCGGAGCGTCCCCGCTTCTAGAACTTGTAGCAGCCTGGCTTGGGAGGCCTCGGGGAGTGAGCTAATCTCGTCGAGAAAAACCGTGCCACCCTCCGCCGCCTGCAATAGCCCAATCTTTGGGTCCTCAGCGCTGCTGCCGGCTTTGCCGAACAATTCGGTTTCGATCATCGCAGCGGGTATCGCCGCGCAGTTTAGTGTCAGCAGGGGCGTCTGCCGGCGTCGGCTGATGGCATGCAGAGCCCGTGCGGCCAGTTCCTTACCGGTACCCGATTCTCCGACGATGAGCACCGGAGAATCGTTGGCGCTGGCCTTCTCGATGCGTCGGGTCAACTCCCGAATAGCAGGGCTGGCGCCAACGATTTCAAATCCGCTACGAGCGTAGCTGATGCGTGGTTCTTGTACTGCCCATTCTGCCAGCGCTCGCTCGACGGCGGCCGCTAGCACATCGGCACTCAGTGGCAAGGCCATGTAGTCGATGGCCCCGGCTTTGATGGCTTGTACTGCCTCGCTGATGCTGCCCGGCTCGGCCAGCACTAACGCGGGCCAGCGCCGGACGGGGCTGCACAGTAGCTCGCGATACTGCGGTTCGATTAGCAAGCAGTCCGGGCTGGCCTTGGAAATTTCTGCCTCGGCCACGAGATGTAGGCCGTTATCAGCAAGTTCCGAAGCAAGGGGCTCGAGCTTGTGCAGCAGCTCAGGTGTTACAGCGATGCGGGTCATTGGAGGATGGTAACAAACCCACTCATAGGACTCACGAACGCTCGGTCAGGCGCACAGCGCTACTCGCTTTGAGCTGGGCGGAAGGCCAGGACTCGATCGCCCAACTTAACATTTCGCGCACAGGCAAATCTGCCAGCTCCGTTGGCGGTGACAGCGTCAGTAGCTGCAGCACTGCGGCCAGATTGGCGCTGGCTTTGGCGTTGACCACAGGCTGCGCACCGGTGCGCTTGGAGAGTTTTACCCCTTGGGCGTCAACTACGACCGGTAAATGGGCATAGTGTGGGACTTGCAGGTCGAGCTGCTGCATGAGGTATATCTGTCGCGCGGTTATGTCCTGCAAGTCGTTGCCACGAACCACATGAGTAATGCCCGGATCGCCGTCGTCGACGGCCGTGGCCAGTTGATAGGCGGGCAAACCGTCACGGCGCCAGACAACGAAATCCCCGCAGGTCGCACCGAGTTCAGTGCGAACGCGGCCCTGTAGCTTATCGTTGAACGTTATTGTTTGATTGTTGCAGCGCACGCGGATGGCGGCGTCTGCTAGTGCGTGCTTTTGCGCGCGGCAGGACCCTGGGTAGGGTCCACGGTCTTTCAGCTGTGCACGACTACAGCGGCAATAGAACAGTAGATCTAGCTGGCGCAGTTGCTCTAGGGCTTGCCCATAGTCAGGCAACGACTGGCTCTGGTACAGGGTCGAGCCGTCCCACTCCAAGCCATGAGCTTCCAGACTGCGTTGGATGGAATCGGCCGCGCCGGGTTCGGCTCGAGGCGCGTCGATATCGTCGACGCGTAGTCGCCACAGGCCATCGTTGGCCTTGGCGTCCAAATAGCTAGCCAAGGCAGTAAACAGCGAACCGAGATGCAATGGACCCGTCGGCGATGGTGCAAAGCGCCCGACGTACCTCACGTTACCGATCAGCCGTGCAACTGGCGCTCTTTGATCTCTTCGAGCGCCTTGCAATCGACGCACTGGGTAGCCGTTGGCCGCGCCTCAAGACGCCGCAGCCCGACTTCGATGCCACAGGTGTCGCAATAGCCATAGTCTTCTTGGTCCAGACGGTCGACCGTTGCGTCAATCTTCTTGATCAGCTTGCGCTCCCGATCTCGGGTACGCAGCTCGATGCTGAATTCTTCTTCCTGAGTCGCGCGGTCTGCGGGGTCAGGAAAGTTGGCCGCTTCATCGCGCATGTGGTGCACAGTGCGATCGACCTCTTCCATGAGTTCCTGCCGCCACCGCAAAAGAATGTTGCGGAAGTGCGCGAGCTGCTCGGTATTCATGTACAGCTCGTTGGCCTTCGGCTCGTATGGGGTGAAGTTCTTAAATGGGGAATCTGGTCGTGCCCGGCGGATCACGGGCTCGATCGGCGTCACCCGAGGTTTGGGTGGGCGTTTGGCGATAAGTTTGCCACTGCTGGACTTCTGACTGCTATCCAACGGCTTTGAATCCTTGCTTTTGGTCGATTTGCTTACGGGTTGCTTGGCTGCCGCCTTCTTGGCGGGGGTCTTTTTAGGCTTGGCCTGGGACTTCTTGGCGCTGGCTTTGACCGTGGACGCCTTTTTCGGCGCGGCTTTCTTGCTCGCGGCCTTCTTGGTCGGCGCTTTGGCCTTAGCTTTTGCTTTCGCCTTTGCTTTGGCTTTCGGCGTACTCTTAGCCTTCGCTTTGGCTTTCGGCTTAGCTTTCGCTTTGGCCTTGGTCTTGGTCT
Organism: Pseudomonadales bacterium; assembly: GCA_051027215.1. Lineage (GTDB taxonomy): Bacteria > Pseudomonadota > Gammaproteobacteria > Pseudomonadales > Azotimanducaceae > CALHVX01. Next base: position 12,271 of record JBPCXR010000055.1, read on the forward strand.
TGGCCTCAGCCTTGGTAGTAGCTTTAGCCTTGGTCTTCGCTTTCTTTGCAGCCATTGACTTATTTATTCCTCTGGTCTGCCCCGGAGATCGTCCCGGGAGGCATAGTCCCTCACAATGTGGGCCGCCAAGAGGTGCGCGGTCTGCAAAAATGAGGGCGCGTAAGCTACCAGAACACTGAGGCCTTGGCCACACGCCATTGCGCTTGGCGTTGATGTGAATTTGGGGAATTAATTTGACAGAAGAAGTCGAAAGAGGTGAGCCAGCGCTGGCCCAACGGGTTGGCAACATAGCGCCCTTTCGAGTGGTAGAGGTATTGGAACGAGCACGTGCGCTAGCGCGTGAGGGCCACGATGTCATTCATCTCGAAGTCGGCGAACCGGACTTTGAGACACCACAAGCCATCGTCCGCGCTGGCCAAGCGGCCCTAGCCGCCGGTCACACCCGCTATACGGAAGCACTCGGTATTCCAGAGCTGCGGCAGGCTGTCGCCGGGCACTATCGTCGTATGGGTATTAGCCTCGATGCAGAGCGGGTGGTGATCACCGCTGGAGCCAGCGGGGCACTGGTCTTAGCTGCCGCGCTGTTGTTGGATCCAGGGAGCGAGTTGCTGCTGCCCGATCCGGGATACCCTTGTAATGAGGTGTTTGCGCAGTTGGTCGGAGCCCGCCCAGTAGCGCTACCGACACGAGCTGAAAACGCCTTCCAGCCGCTGCCCGCGCAGGTTGAAGCCGCCTGGACGGAGGACACTCGTGCGCTGTTGCTGGCCTCACCCAGTAACCCTACAGGTGCGGTGTTGGCGCCAGCGCAGCTACGCGCATTGACCGATACCGTGCGTGGGCTAGGCGGTGTCGTACTGTTTGATGAAATTTATCAGGGTCTGGTATTCGATGTGCCAGCGCCGCACTGGAGCGGTCTAGCAGTTGACGATGAGTTGCTGATCATCAACAGCTTCTCCAAGTACTTTGGCATGACGGGATGGCGCTTGGGCTGGTTGGTGCTGCCTCAGCACATGTTGACTGCAGTTTCGGCGTTAGCGCAGAACCTCTTCATTTCGCCTTCAGCGCCGGCACAGCAAGCAGCGTTGGCAGCGTTCTCCGATGCTGCCCAGAGCGATTGTGAGGCTCGTCGCGCGCAATTCGAAGCGCGTCGCGCTGTGCTCCGCGAAGGTTTGGTGGAACTGGGCTTTGGCGTCCCAGTGGAACCTGCAGGAGCCTTCTATGTATTTGCAGACATCAGCCCGCTCAACCTCGGAATAGATGGCATGGCCTTTTGTCAGCGGTTATTAGAGGAGGAGTATGTTGCGGTAACCCCGGGCATTGATTTTGGCAGCAATGGCACTGATCAGTTTGTGCGTTTTGCCTACACCGACTCGGTGCCTCGGATCGAAAGTGCGCTGCAACGCATCGCCGCCGCGCTGCATCGCTGGCAGGCGAGATGAAGTTTGCTACAGCGTTGACCCCAGCAATTCTGCTGCGTCGTTACAAACGTTTCCTCGCAGATGTCACGTTGGAGAACGGCGATGCGCTCACCGTGCACTGCCCCAATACCGGTGCGATGACAGGTTGTGACAAACCGGGCAGCCGGGCATGGCTGGTGCATTCCAACAATGCCAAGCGCAAGTATGCCTACAGCCTGGAACAGGTACTTACAGAAGCCGGTCGGGTGGGAGTGAACACTGCTCGTGCTAATGCGCTGATCAAAGAGGCGCTAACCGAAAACGCTTTGCCAGAGCTTCGTGGTTACGCCGTGCACAAGTCAGAAGCGGCGATACCCAGTAACAACTCTGCGAATCCTCCAAAGCATAAGGGCCGATTTGATTTCCTGCTTTCCCAGCATGAAGGAAAGCTCGCCGACTGCTATGTTGAGGTGAAAAGCGTGACGCTGGCGGCGCAGGGAGGCGTCGGGCTGTTTCCCGATGCAGTCAGCGCGCGAGCGCTGAAGCATGTGATGGCGTTGCAGATGCTGCTTGATCAGGGGTTGCGGGCAGTACTGGTGTTTTGCGTGCAACACGACGGCATTAGTAGAGTGTCGCCCGCTGACCAGGTTGACCCCGAGTACGCTGCGGCGTTGCGCGCCGCAGCCAACAGCGGTGTCGAGGTCCTCGCCTACCGCGCGCAGATGTCGGCGACGATGACGGTGATCGATGCGTCGCTGCCGGTTGTGTTGTAGTGCTAAGGGGTGAACGAACGCAAGAGCTTTTGATAATCCGCGCTGCTGCGTAGACGTGCACCGTACTGGGACACCAGTATCGAGGCAGCGTAATTGCCAAGGCTTGCGGCGGTCGCAGGATCCATGCCGCTAATCATGCCGTGCAGACAAGCGCCCGCGAAGATATCGCCAGCCCCAGTCGTGTCTACCGCTTTGGCGCTAAAACCTTGCACGGATTTCGTGGTTTTGCCGTTTGACCACAAGCTGCCTTTGGCACCTAAAGTGATGTGGACCTCCCGGGCCATGTCGACCAACTCATTGCATGCCACGTCTAGCCGATCAGTGCCTGTGAGCGTAAGTGCTTCTTCTTCGTTACAGAAGATGACGTTCACTCCATTGCCCAACATCTTCTTCAAATTGTCGCCAAAGAATTCCACCATGCTTGGGTCAGATAGGCTGACGCAGGTTTTCACTTGATGCGCATCAGCCTGCTCGCGGCACTCGATGGCGGCATTTAGCGCGGTCTCCGAGGAACTTAAATAGCCTTCAACGTAGAAGTATCGAGCGTCGTTCAACGCCTGGGAGTCCACCTGGGAGGGGCTGAGTTCCGAGGAGATGCCAAGGAAGGTATTCATGGAGCGTTCCGCATCCGGCGTAATGAGCACAAGGCATCTACCAGAGTGGCGTTTGTCGCCGGCTTCCGCGGCGTTGTCATTGAGTGCCACCCCGCACTCACGCATATCGTCTAGGAAGAATGCGCCTGTGTCATCGTCCCCCACTTTGCAGGAGTAAAAGCAGCGCGAGCCCATGGATTGGCTGGCGATGATGCTGTTCGCTGCAGAGCCGCCGCTGAAGCGGCTGGGTGTAAGCGCATCTAAGGAGTCGATCAAGGACAACAACTTCGGTTCATCGACTAAGGTCATGTGGCCTTTGGCAATGTTGTTGCTGCGCAAAAAGCCATCGTCGATGGTGTATTCCATGTCTACCAAGGCATTGCCGAGGCCGTAAAGATCGTACAAGAGAAACTCCTAAGCTTGGGTTAGTGCAGACAGGCTGTCGCTGAAGGCGTTGAGAGTGTGGTCGATCACTTCTTCGCTGTGCGCGCCTGAAACGAAGCCAGCTTCAAACGCGGAAGGTGCCAGGTAGACGCCGCGTTCGAGCATTAAGTGAAAGAACTTTCTAAAGCGCTCGATGTCGCAGGCGGCGACTTCGTCGAAGGTGCTCACTGCTTGCTCGCTGAAGAACAGCCCGAACATGCCGCAAACGTTGGCGAATTGCATTGGCAATTGCTGTTGCTCGGCCAATTGTTGCATGCCGCTGACTAGTGCTTGGGTTCTGGCTTCGAGCTGGGCGTACACCTGGGGGGTGAGGGTGTTGAGCAGAGCCAGTCCCGCGGCCATAGCCAACGGGTTGCCTGAGAGTGTACCTGCCTGGTACACGGGTCCACTCGGGGCGAGATGGTTCATGATTTCGGCTTTGCCGCCGAAGGCGCCAACGGGTAGACCGGCGCCAATGACCTTGCCTAGCGTCGTCAGGTCGGGGGTGATGCCATACAGTTCTTGTGCGCCGCCTCGAGCAACCCGAAAACCCGTCATCACCTCATCAAAAATGAGCACGGTGCCGTGTTCATCGCATAGCTTGCGCAAGCTTTGCAGGTGGCCCGCTTTTGGCAGGATACAACCCATGTTTCCGGCGATGGGCTCTATGATGACGCAGGCCAATTGCTCGCCGAAGCTCTTGAACGCTTCGCTCAACGCCTGGGCGTCGTTGAACGGAATGCTCAGCGTATTGGCGGCGACGCCTTCGGGGACGCCGGGAGAGTTCGGGATGCCGAGCGTCAGCACGCCGGAGCCGGCCTTGACCAGCAAAGAGTCCGAGTGACCGTGGTAACAACCGTTGAACTTCAGGATCATGCTGCGACCCGTGTAACCCCTAGCTAGACGAATTGCCGACATGGTGGCCTCTGTGCCGGAATTCACCATGCGTACCTGGTGCATGCTTGGAACTCTGGCGCAGATCTCCTCGGCCAGTTGGATTTCCAGCATGGTGGGTGCGCCAAAACCGATGGCGCTCGCCGCCTGCTCTTGCACCGCGCTTACCACGGGCTCAAAGCCATGGCCCATGATCATCGGGCCCCAGGAGCCGACGTAATCGATGTAGCGATTGCCGTCTTCATCCCAAAGATAGGCGCCATCGCCGCGAGCGAAAAACACCGGCGAACCACCAACGCCGCTAAATGCCCGTACCGGTGAGTTCACACCGCCAGGAATTTTCTCTTTGGCGCGCTCAAACAGTGCCTCGGACTTTGGTCGTTGCATGCTCACCTAGGCGATTTCCCGATAGTTGTTGATTTGTGTTTGGGTTAAGACGCCGATGATTGGGCGGATCAACGGTGCAGAGAGCCGGCGCACGCAAAGCGCTTCGGCGCCAGATTCCAGCAGTGTCTCTTGAGCCTGCTGTAGTGTCGCACGATCGTCGACGTCAACGATGTCTCTGCGCATGCCAGGAATTTTGAGCAAGTTGATCACCTCTGCTTGGGCCTCACCTTCGGTGTCAGGCATCTCCAAGAAGGCTTGCAGGTCTGTAGCATCGAGCAAGCTCTTCACCTCGCCATCATCGCCTTGGCACAGCACCCAGCGCGGTGCGCCTTTGAGTGCATCTAGACATTCCTGCTGGTCAGTTTCGATGGCAAGGCGCACAAAGCCCCTATCCATCAATGCGGTGACCCCAACACGCTGCAGGTGTTGAGTGATGGGGCTCGGCGGGTATTCAAGACCCAGAGTGCCGAGGGTTCTCAGGAACACCCCTTTACTCTTGAATACTTCGCTGGTCATCATCGTGGCGACCACGATGATTAGCATTGCCGGTAGAATGACGTTCGGATTGGCAGTGAGCTCAAGGACGCACACCAGAGCCGCCAGGGGCGCTTGTAGCACCGCTGCCATCATGGCCGACATGCCAAGCATGACGTAAAAGCCGTCGCTGGACATTTGCCCCGGATCGAACAGTCGCCCGAATTGCGCCATGACTCCGCCGACACAGGCACCGATCATCAGCGTGGGACCAATCAAACCAACGGGTAGCCCTAGACCCGATGCCGCTGCGCTGCTGACGATCTTGGCAGCGATGATGAGGAACAGCGCAGTAAAGCCCAACTGCCCGAGCATGGCCGCGCTCACCGTGTCGTAGCCGATTCCCATGATCTCAGGTACACCCAGTCCCAGCATTCCGGTAATGCAGCCTGCGATAAGCGCCCGGACCCAGAACGGCCAATGGTTCAGGCTGGCGAAGCGTTGCACCAAGGCGATATAGCCGGCGGCAATGGTGCCGATTGCAATGCCTGCGAAGATGATGAACGGCGTTTCCAGCAAGGATTCCATGTGCAGTGGTGCCACGGTAAAGGCCGGCTCGCTGCCGAGGAAGTAGTGGGTCAGCAGGGTGCTGGTGACTGCCGAGATGATCACTGGAATGAAGCTGGTAATGGTGTACTCCATCATCACCACTTCCATGGCGAAGATGACGCCGGCCATAGGCGTGTTGAACGAGCTGGCGATGGCGGCTGCGCAGCCACAGGCGATCAGCGTGCGCAAACTGTTGTTGGGTAAGCCAAACGTTTGCCCGAGAGAGCTGGCTGCGGCGGCGCCTAGGTGGATGGAAGGCCCCTCGCGGCCACCAGACTGACCGGTGGCCAGTGCCAAGATGCCAGCGAAAAACTGTACCAGGGTGTTTTTCAGGGGCATGTAGCCCTGGTGTCGGCTTAAGCGTTCCATGACATGAACAACGCCAACGCGGCGGCCGCTGGCGGGCAGGCGGGTCAGTAGCAGTCCTACCAGGGTTGCGCCTCCAATAGCCAGTCCGAGCCGCTGCAACTCAGGGAGTTGCTCGAAGGCTTCGTAGTCGCCGTCCATAAGTAGCCCGGCAAAACCCCGTTCGATAATGAATCGAAACAGCAGAATCACGCAGCCGGTGAACAAGCCAGTGATCATGGCCAGCAACGCCAACTGGGGTAACGCATCGACGCCTGCGAGTCGGCGCCGGAAGAAATCCATGGAGGCGCCCTTAAACAGCTTCACTGCCAAAACGCTGGGTCGATCTCGTAAACGTTCATTTGCCTAGTATAAGCTCAGCGCTGTGTTCCTGATGAGTGCCGCCGCAAAGTAAGAATCGCTATGCCGGAGTATTCCAGTAGTAATCTTCGTGTGGTCGTACACCGCCCGCTGTCCAGGCTTCTGTTTGGGCTCTGCCTGTTCGCCGTTGTCATTGCCACCTTGGCTGGTGGCTACTACGTCGGCCGCGAACTCAGCGCCATGGATACCACCTATGTGAGCTCTTTGGAAACCATCAAGGCAGCTGATGAAGCTCGGGTTGCGCAGCTTAAGCGTGATCTGATCGACGCGCGACTTGCCTACGAAGTCGACAGCCAAGCGTTGAACGCATTGCGCTTAGATCTAGAACAGACGCGCACGCAAATGGCCAAGCTGAGAGAAGAAGTTACCTTTTATCGGAGCCTCATGGCTCCCAACAGCAATGCCAAAGGGCTGCAGATAGCGGCGTTTGAGACCCTGCCCTTGGCCAGTGGCGCAAACAGCTATCACCTGTTGCTGACCCAGGTCGCCAGTCGTCGAGTCTGGCTTGCGGGAGAGGTCAAAATTGAGATATCTGGCGATACGGAAACTGGTCCACAGGTGCTATCGCTCACAGAACTAGCCAGCATTCCGGAATACCCTCTCAAGTTCCGCTTTCGTTACTTCCAGGACCTACGCGGTGAACTGCGGATGCCCAAGGGCTTCAATCCGCGCCAGGTGGAAGTGACGGTCGAGCGGCGGGGCAAGAAGCCTCTGAGCCGAACCTTCCCCTGGTCGGCGGATGTATAGGGTAATGAAGATGAAAAGGTGGACCCCGATGGCTAAGAACAAAGTCGAGAGCGGCGTAACGCTGATCGCCCCCAATTCCCGCATTAGCGGTGACCTGCATTTCTCCGAACAATTATTCGTTAACGGCCGTATCGAAGGCAATTTATTTGCAGATCCGGACTCTGGCGCAACGGTAGTCGTTAGCGAGCAAGGTGCGGTTGCCGGTGAAATTCGGGTACCGAATGTGGTGATCAATGGCACCGTCGAAGGTGACGTCTTTGCTTCGGGCAAGCTCGAGTTGGCCGCCAAAGCGCGGGTAACTGGCAATGTTTACTATAAGCTGATCGAGATGCAGCTCGGAGCCATGGTTGACGGCCAGTTAGTCCACGAAGAGGTGGGCAGCAGCGCGCCCCGAGATGTCCCTGAGGATGCCCACGAGTTCCATGAAACTCAGGAAAGCATCGCCCAGGCCTGACTCCCTTTTCTGCTAAGCTAGCCGCGTATTTTGAACGACCAAAGGTCGGTAGTTACCACGGCGGTTATGGAATCCAGCATCACTCTCACCCAAGCGGCGGCGAACAAGGTTCGCACGCTCATCGAAGCCGAACAGGACGAAAGCCTGAAATTGCGGGTTTTCGTGACAGGTGGTGGTTGTAGCGGCTTCTCCTACGGATTCACCTTTGATACCGAAGTGGCCGAAGATGATGCGGTATTGGAAGCCCATGGAGTAGGCATGTTGGTAGATTCCCTCAGCTACCCCTACCTGGCCGGCAGTGCGGTCGATTTCGTTGAGGACCTCCAAGGCGCTCAGTTCGTCGTTCGCAACCCGAATGCTGCAGCGACCTGTGGCTGCGGGAACTCCTTTGCGGTCTAGGCTTACGGCCTAACTGTCAGCCTGCACACTGTCTTGACCGAACGGTCAACCGGGAAAGATAGCCCCGAGTACACGACTTCCTTTTGCACCCGTGACGCTGGGTGCACTGCCGGCTAGCCCTTCGATGGTGCGGTGGGCCAGCCACGCAAAGGCTGCGGCCTCCAGGCTATCACCGTTGATGCCCACATCTTCGGTGGAATGCACTGGCATTGGACACAGCGCTCGCAGCCGCCGCAGCAGGTGCCGATTCAGGCGACCACCACCACAGACGAACAGTTGTGCAGGGCTATCGCCATAGTCTGCAATTGACTGGCCAACCGAACGAGCGGTCAATTCGGCGAGCGTGGCTTGGACCTGCTCAGGCTGTAGCTGAGCAACCCTGGCAAAGCCTTGCAGCCAGGACAGGGAAAAGTATTCACGCCCAGTGCTCTTTGGCGGTGCCTGGGAGAAGTAGGGGTCTGCCAAAAGCTGTTCAAGCAACACGCCGTCAGCCTGCCCGCTGCTGGCCCACGCACCGTTCTCATCAAAGTCGAGTTGCTTGTGGCGTGCTATCCAGGCATCCATCAGCCCGTTGCCAGGGCCACAATCGAAGCCGAGAACACTGCTATCGTCGCCCAGCAAGCTGAGATTGCTGATTCCGCCAATATTGAGCACAGCGACTTGCGCTTGTTGCTCGGCAAGCTGGCTGTTGAATAGGGCCCGATGGAACAGCGGTACCAAGGGAGCACCTTGGCCACCTGCAGCCACGTCCCTTCGCCGGAAGTCTGCCACGGTGTCTATCCCTGACACTTCGGCAATACAGTTGGGGTCACCGATCTGTAGGGTAAACGGTGCATCGGCATCCGGACGGTGCCGAATGGTCTGCCCATGGCTGCCGATGGCTCGAATGTCGGCTGCGGTCAGGCCTAGCCCTGTTAGGTAGCTCAGCACGCTGGTACCGATGAACTCCCCAAGGCGGCGATCGGCTCGGCCGAGGCGCTCGATCTCGTTTTCTCCTGGCAGCGTTAGTGCGGCCAGCTCGGCGCGCAGGGCGGCTGGCAAGGGCAGGGTTTGGCCTTCGGAGATGTGAAGTTTCGGCTTGCCGCCTGCGTCTGGCTCGCCAAGTTCTAGTAGTGCAAGGTCCAGCCCGTCGAGGCTGGTGCCGGTCATCGCGCCGACATACAGCGCAGAATGCTTAATGGGTTGCTCTCTGGCGCTCATGCTGACTGCACTCGCGCGCGCAATGGATTCAGTCGGCGAGGGCGAGCTGAGGCTGTTCTTTGAACTGGTCCAGCAATGCCAGCATGTCGATGGTATGAGCGCTAAAGCGGTCGCGTTCCGTCTCCGCGACCGGTGCCGCATCCGGCAGGTTCACAGAACGGGGGTTCACGTGCACGCCGTTCACCAGAAATTCGTAGTGCAAATGCGGACCCGTAGCAGCGCCGGTTGCGCCAACGTAGCCAATCACTTGGCCCTGCTTCACCTTTGCACCCGACTTAACGTTGCGAGCGAATTTAGATAGGTGCAGATACTTGGTGACGTACTGTTCGCCGTGGTTGATGACGACGAAGTTGCCGTTAGCGCCGGTGCGGCTCGCGGCTTTTACGCGGCCGTCGCCGGCAGCGAGGATTGGCGTGCCCGAAGGCGCCGCGTAGTCGATTCCGCGGTGAGGCATGACGCGTTTGTAGAGCGGATGCTTGCGCCGCAAATTAAAGTTTGAGCTGATGCGACTGAACTCTACCGGCGCGCGTAGAAAAGCTTTGCGCATGCTTTGGCCGTTGGGATTGTAGTAGTCGGTCTCGCCATCGGCGTCCGTGTAGAGCAAAGCCTGGAAGGACTGGCCTTGGTTTACGAACTCGGCAGCTAGAATATTGCCGTAGCCGATGAAACGATCTTCTAGAAACAGCTCTTCATAGACGACATGAAAAGCATCGCCTTTGCGAATGTCGAGTACGAAATCAACGTCCCATTGGAACATCTGCGCAAGCCGCATGGTGAGGGAATCTTCAAGCCCCGCTCGTTGACTGGCAATGAACAGGCTGTGTTCGATGGTGCCGTGCTTGTAAGCGGTGAAGCGCTCGGGTTCACGAAGTACCTCGCTGCCGTTGAATGCATCACCAGCCCGTTCGAATTCAATGCGTTCCAGCGGACCCGGAGAGTAGCTGAGCTTAACGAGCGTATCGTCGGGTGCGAATTCAAAGCGCATGTCATGCCCGGGGTAGATGTTCTTCAAACGCGGCCCGAGCGGCTTGCTGTCCAACAGCAATGCAATGTCGCGGGCGGGAATGCTGTGGGTCTTGAAGATTTTTGCCAAGCTTTGGCCGCGTTGTACTTTTAAGTCGACAACGCGCAGCGGCGGCTGTGCCGGTTCAACCGGTTCTGCTTGGGGTAACGGCGGCGGTGACGGAATGCTGTCTAACAGTTCCGATGTCTGATCGGGAAGACCCAGCGGCGTCGTTGTAGGAGCAGGTAGAGCAAGTAGCGCGGTTTCTGATGAGAAGCGCGCGCTGGGTTCATCGCTGAACTTTGCGACCACGAGCGAACAGAGCCCAAGGCTCAAAAAACCTGCGAGATACAGATGTGTTTTTGGAAACAATCCTGGTTTCACTGTGCTATTGCCCTATTGCCAACTACGATCACCACCGCCCCCCTGGGCTGGCTTACAGCAGTGATACTGGTATCTATGCCAAGCGAGAGAATGTTGTTGAAAAACCAGAGCTTAGTCAGGTAACGCAAGCGGTTCTCTATGCGCGGCCTAGTATAGGGAATCGGCAGGGTTTGAAAAGCGTCATTACGTAAGTCTGAGACCTGGGCGCTCTGTGGCATTGACCGAGTTCTCTTTTTCTCGCCGCCCGGTTTGGCTAAGGTGCTTGCCCCAGCCAGCGTCAATCAGGACCAGCTCATGCTCGCCGATATTCTCGAAGACCTCAAAGCCCGTGGTCTGATGGTGCAAAGCACGGACGAGCAGGTGCTGGCTGAGCATTTACAGGCGCAGCCGCGAACGCTCTACTGCGGTTTCGACCCCACGGCTGACAGCCTACATATCGGCAATTTGGTGCCACTTTTGGTGTTAAAGCGCTTTCAGTTGGCTGGCCACCGCCCGATTTTGCTGTTGGGCGGTGCTACCGGGCTGATTGGCGACCCTTCGGGCAAGAGCGAAGAGCGAAATCTCCACGATCAGCAGACTGTGGCCGGATTTGTCGAGAAAATTCGCGCCCAAACTAAGGCCTTCCTCTCTTATGAGGGTGATCAGGGGGCGATTGTTGTAAATAATCTTGACTGGACCGCTCAGCAAGACGTGGTCTACTTCCTGCGCGAGATCGGTAAACACTTCTCCGTGAACATGATGATGCAACGCGAGTCTATTCGGGCGCGACTGGAGCGTGAGGACCAGGGCATCTCCTACACCGAGTTCAGCTATATGCTGTTGCAGGCCAACGACTTCTATGAGCTGTTCAACCAATACGGCTGCACCCTGCAGGTGGGGGGCAATGATCAGTGGGGCAATATCGTGTCCGGAGTGGATCTTGTGCGTCGCAAGTGCGAGGCCCAGGTTCACGCCCTAACACTGCCCCTGATCACCAAAGCTGATGGGACCAAATTCGGTAAGACCGCGGGAGGCTCAATATGGTTGGATTCGGCCAAAACCTCCCCCTATACCTTCTATCAGTTCTGGTTAAACACCGCCGACGCCGATGTGGTGCACTATTTGAAGGTGTTCACGTTGTTGCCCATGGCGCAAATACAAGACTTAGAGGCCGCAGTGGCGCAGGCACCTGGGCAAAGGCAGGCGCAAAAACGCTTGGCGGAAGAGGTCACGGAGCTGGTTCATGGGCCAGAGGCGGTGGCTGCTGCAAAACGGATCACTGAAGCGTTGTTCACCGGCGCAGTGGCTGAGCTGGCAGAGTCGGATCTTCAGTCCCTGCAGCAAGATGGCATGTCAGCTACCCAGGTGAGTGATGAGCGGTTAGGGCTGCTAAGCCTGATTTCCAGCACGGGTCTTGCCGCATCCAACGGCGCTGCGCGCAAGTTGGTGGCCAGCGGTGGGGTCAGCGTCAACGGTGAGAAAGTCACAGATCCGTCCTTGGAGCTGGATTGGACAAACGCGCTCTATGGGCGCTTTTACGTACTGCGCAAGGGCAAAAAGACCTGGCATCTGGCCAGTCGCGCATAGCCCCAGCAGCCATAAACCCAGTGTTTTTCAGCGTATTTCTATCTAACGGTCCGTTGAGTGTAGGGGCTACAATGGCCGGTCTAGGGTAGCCGAAAAAAGATTTCAAAAGCCCTTGCGGGTGAAAAGCGCCTGCGTATAATACGGCTCCCTTGCCCAGGGGCGTGCTCCTGGGAGGTCTCGCTGACACTCAAAAATGCGCAGGCGGAAACGCAACTGCGAGAGTGTAATTGGCGAAACCAGCTCTTTAAAAAGATAGAAAGAAGTACGACGAAAATTCGTTGGTGTCCGATCCTTCGATTCGGTTCTCCGGTGATTGCTTGCAGCACCCACCTTAAGGCCGGCTCACTTCCCGGGATCGATCAACACCGACAAGCCATTCGTGTGGGTACACACGTAATTCATTTGAAATCGTTCATGCCGACGAAACAGAAGCTTTGGTGACTGGATCGAAGGTGAGAACGGACTTGAGCACAAACTATCTAGTAACACTTTTATCCGGCTGTTCAGCAATGGAGAGCAGGAGACAGAGGGTTGCGAACTTCTCTTTAAGACAAGGTCTTTTCGGAGACCGCTCTTATAAAAGAGTTAAGAGCTTAAACTGAAGAGTTTGATCATGGCTCAGATTGAACGTTGGCGGCACGCCTAATACATGCAAGTCGAACGAGAAAGCACTTCGGTGCGAGTACAGTGGCGGACGGGTGAGTAACGCGTAGGAATCTACCTAGTAGTGGGGGACAACTCGGGGAAACTCGAGCTAATACCGCATACACTCTACGGAGAAAAGCAGGGGACCTTCGGGCCTTGCGCTATTAGAGGAGCCTGCGTTGGATTAGTTTGTTGGTGGGGTAATGGCCTACCAAGACTACGATCTATAGCTGGTCTGAGAGGACGATCAGCCACACTGGAACTGAGACACGGTCCAGACTCCTACGGGAGGCAGCAGTAGGGAATCTTGGGCAATGGGCGAAAGCCTGACCCAGCGATGCCGCGTGTGTGAAGAAGGCCTTAGGGTTGTAAAGCACTTTCAGTCGCGAAGAAATGTTTAGGGCTAATACCCCTGAGCTTTGACGTTAACGACAGAAGAAGCACCGGCTAACTCCGTGCCAGCAGCCGCGGTAATACGGAGGGTGCGAACGTTAATCGGAATTACTGGGCGTAAAGCGCGCGTAGGCGGTTTGATAAGTGGGATGTGAAAGCCCTGGGCTTAACCTGGGAACTGCATTCCAAACTGTCAGGCTAGAGTATGGTAGAGGCTGGTAGAATTTCCTGTGTAGCGGTGAAATGCGTAGATATAGGAAGGAATACCGGTGGCGAAGGCGGCCTCCTGGACAAAAACTGACGCTGAGGCACGAAAGCGTGGGTAGCAAACGGGATTAGATACCCCGGTAGTCCACGCCGTAAACGATGTCTATTAGGAGTCTGTAGCCTTGAGCTGTGGGTTCCAAAGCTAACGCATTAAATAGACCGCCTGGGGAGTACGGCCGCAAGGTTAAAACTCAAATGAATTGACGGGGGCCCGCACAAGCGGTGGAGCATGTGGTTTAATTCGATGCAACGCGAAGAACCTTA
>JBPCXR010000056.1:0-12461 GCA_051027215.1 Pseudomonadales bacterium
GAGCGTTTGTTGTGATCGATCCTGAATTTGCACCCAAAGCTCTGCGTCGAGCCATTGAACCCTGGCAAGGTAGTCTTCTCCTTGCTGTTGGTACTCAAGCCAACGGGTTTCTCCAGAGTCCAACTCATATAGACCCAGGCGAACGTCGGCATTGGGACCGCCGGCATAGGGGTAACGCTGTTCGATAACGCGAATTTCGTCTGCATCAATGTCATGGCGGTGAGCAACGGGAATTGGCTGCTCATCCGTGCGTTGATAGGCAATACAGGTCTCTTGCGGATGCCACCAATGGCCTTCAAAACGATGCATTTCTTCTTGGGCAATGAAATCCGCCAGACCACTTTGCACGGTCGTGCTGCCATCATGAGTGACGCGCTGCTCAAGCCCGGAAGCGATCTCCAACACGTACAGATCGCCTGCTCGAACGTAGGATAAGAAGCGTCCTTTCGGCGAGAACTGAAAGCCGGCATGACGCTGTGCCGCGATGGTCAGTCGCTTGGGCTCGCCGCCCAGCAACGACACTAAAACGCCCTGGCCCTGAACAATGGCGAGTACCTCGGCGTACCCAGGACGAACCAGAAACGCCGTTATACCGCTGGCAAACAGCCGCAACCTTTCTCGCTCGGCACGTTCCGTCTCAGTTTCTTGTTTCGCTGTGCCGAGGATTAGATCGGTTAGATCTTCACTGCGTAACCAGGACCGGGCCTGAGCATCGCCTGTGTCCCAGCGCCACAGATCGAGCACCTCGCGTTGATCTGCCCGATTGTGTAAAAACACTACCGCATGGCCATCGGTATACTCAACAAAGCTCGGCTTCTGCGGCGTAGCGACGGTTAGTGGGGGATCACTGAACAAGCGCTTCGGCGTTAAGCTCGGTGCTTGGATCATGCTTGCGTTGCCTGTTCGGCGAAGCTCTCGCGGGTGAAGTTGTCCACGCCAGAAGCCGAAACCAGCACATTGTCCTCAATTCGGATACCACCAAATTCTCGTAGCGAGCTGAGAACCTCGGCATTGACTAGGTGCCCCTGTGGACCTGCGAGCAAAGGCTCTAGCAGCATCGGAATGAAGTAGATGCCCGGTTCAATAGTAAATACCTGGTTTTCCTCAATTGGCCTGGTCAGGCGCAGTGCGGCGTACTCAGGGGGAGGGGGTACCGTGTGCCCCGATCGATCCGCTTGGCCCGCCACGTCATGGGTTTGTAGGCCGATCAAGTGGCCGAGGCCGTGGGGCAAAAAAGGCTCGGTGAGATGCTGTTCGAAGGCTTCATCGGCTCCACAGCGCAAGATACCGCTATCACACAAAATCTTAGCAATGCGGTGGTGCATCTGCTGATGCAGCGCCAAATAGTTCTGTCCGACGGCAATGCTATCGATCAACTGCAGTTGCTCTGCGTTTAGTGCCGCAATTAGATCCTGGAACAAGCCAGGACCGTGGCTGTAGGTACGGGTAATGTCGCTGGCATAACCATGGCAGCGCGCGCCGGCATCGATCAATAAACTCAGCGTTGGCGTTTCTCTACGACGATCCTGGTGCTGGTAATGCAGCACGGCAGCATGGGAGTTCAGCGCCACAATATTGCCGTAAGGGAGATCTGACTCGGTCTGTTGGCTGGCACGCAGGTAGTCGCAATGGATCTCAAATTCGGTCGCGCCACCAGCATCAACTCCTGCTTCGAAAGCCTGTGCAGCAGCTCTGTGACCGGCTACTGCCCGTCGGGTAGCCAGACGCATGCAATTCTGCTCGAACGCGGTCTTTTGCGCCCGGTCGTAGTCCATCATCGCAAGCAAGGCCGCAGGGTTACTCTGATGCCCTTGTTCGATGAGGTGATCCCGCGTAGCGCCAATCATAGCGACGCCGTTGCGGCCTTGAATTCGTTGCTCTAATGCGTTTTGCAGCAGCGCTTGGGTCGTAAAAGTGCTGACTTGAAGATGCTCGGCGGCCCACGGCGGCAGTTGCGGCGGTTGGTGCCAGTAGTCACTGGGCTGTAAGAACAACAATTCGGGCTGGCGACCGGGTTCCAAAAGCAACGCCGCTCCGGCGCAGTCATCAAAGGGTAGCCATTGGCGCAAATGGGGGTTTGCACGAAAAGAACTGGGCTGATCATCGAACAGGTGGTTGTCGGCTGAGCCTGCGGTCAATACCAAGGAGTCATGGCCACAAGCAGCGAGCTGATCGGCCAATCTTCGTTCTAGTTCCTGCAGGTGCTGCGGATATTGCCGACCAAACAGCTCACCCTGGGTAATTGCCACTCGGCCCTGGTGGGCGAATGGATCTTCGACTGCGGTGGTGGCGGATTCTTGCATCGACTGCAGGGCCCTGGTCGTGTGGTGGGCCTATGTTAGCCGGCTTGAGGGGCAGTTTGCTGGGAATTGACTTTGCTGCGCTGGCAATGGCGGCCTTGGCCAGCTCGACCTTGTTCCCGAGCGCTCGGTTATCGTGATAGATTGCGCTGCCATTGAGAGATTGCCTGGGAGAGACGATGAGTGATCAAGCTGGTGCCTTTGCGTACGCGGCGCCAACGAGCGTTGCCGAAGCGCTGGCCATACTCAAAGAAAGCACGGATGCCGGTCGACGCGCCCAAGTTCTAGCCGGCGGCACCGATTTGCTGGTGCAGCTGAAATCTGTGGACCGCGCACCGCGCACGATCGTCGATATCAAACGTCTGGAAGAAACCAACCGGTTAAACATCGGCGCTGAGGAAACCTACATCGGCGCCGCCATTCCCAGCGCGGTGCTGAACGAAACACCAGAACTGAAGGCCAAGTTTCCCGGATTGGTGGAAGCTGCGGATCTTATCGGCTCCACCCAGATTCAGGGCCGAGCGACCGTAGGTGGCAATCTCTGCAACGCCTCTCCAGCGGGCGATACCATCCCTGTGCTCATTGCCTGTGGAGCGGTATGTGTCATTGCCAGCGCCGGTGGTGAACGCGAAATGCCCGTTGAGGATTTCGTGGTAGGTGTGCAAAAGAACGCGCTTCAAGCTGGTGAGATGCTCTTGGGCATGAAGCTCAAGACCCCGGGCTCAAACAGCAGCAACGCCTACCTGCGTTTCATACCCCGCACAGAGATGGACATCGCAGTCGCCGGCTGCGGTGTCAGCGTTAGCTTGGATGCCAGTGGCGTTTGCACGGAAGCCCGGGTTGGTATCGGAGCTGTTGCACCGACAGCGCTGTTGGTACCAGAGGCTGGCGTAGCGCTGGTCGGCAGCAAGCTCGACGAGGCCGCGCTAACCGCCGCAGGCGATGCCTGTAGCGAAGCCGCATCGCCCATTAGCGACAAACGTGGCACCGCGCTATATCGCCGTAAAGTGGTAGCTGTGCTTTGCAAACGCGCCGCTGCAATCGCCCGCGACAGAGCCCAGGCCTAAGGCCCAACGACCCAATTCAGGAGAGATCGATGAGCAAGGTACAGGTCCAGACCTATATCAACGGCGAACAAGTAGACTTTCTGTGCGACCCGCAGCAAACGCTGTTGGAAGTACTACGGGATGATCTCGGCCGCACGGGTACCAAGGAAGGTTGCGGAACAGGTGATTGTGGCGCTTGCAGTGTGTTATTGGACGGGCGGCTAGTTTGCGCTTGCCTGGTATTGGGCGTCGAAAGCCAAGGCAAGTCGGTTACGACCATCGAAGGGATCGCGGGCCCTGAAGGCTTGCATCCCATTCAGCAGAAATTTCTTGAGCACGCCGCCCTACAGTGTGGGATTTGCACGCCGGGCTTGGTCGTTGCGACCAAGGCGCTGCTAGAGAAAAACCCAAACCCGAGTGAAACAGAAATTCGCTATTGGTTAGCGGGCAACCTCTGCCGCTGCACGGGTTACGACAAGATCATTCGGGCAGTGCAGGATGCCGCCACTGAGCTTGCCCACCCCGCCTAGCGCACTAGCCTAGGCAATCGGCAAGCCAGTCAGTCCAGCCAGCTCGTCCAGCGCCTGCTGCTCGTTAAGCACCTTAATGGTGTGCATGCCCATAGCCCGAGCTGGCTTCAGGTTAACGCCGAGATCATCCAAAAATATTGTTCGACTGGGCTCAATGCCAAGGCGCTGACAGGCAATTCGATAAATCTCGGGCTCTGGTTTTCGGACCCCTTCGACACTCGACTCAACTACCACATCAAACAGCGCCATGACCTTAGCCAGGGCCGCCGCTCGTTCGCTCGAGCGGGCCATCCCAGGCCCTTGCCCACTTTTTACGTTGTTGGTGATGCAACCCACTTTGAACACCGCTTTGCAGGCCTGTAGCGCGGCCACAACCCGGGGACGCAGATCACCGCTAAGCAGCGCTAATACCTCTGCGCCTGGTACATCATGGCCCGCCTCACGCGCTTCAGCTTGAAACAGTGCATCGAACTGCTCTGCGCTGATTTGGCTCGATTCGAACTGGGCCCAAGCATTCGTCTCGGGATTGGTAGCGTTGATGGTGCGGATAAAATCCTGGGGTAGGCCATGCTGTGCTTCATAGCGGTTAAAGGCATCGAACGGGCTGCTGGTGAGCACCCCACCAAAATCCCATAGAACCGCCTCAATGGCTGCCGAACCTGTCATTGCTACTCCTGTAAATGTTGTTTTGGATTGGGGTGACTATTGGCCTTCAGGTTACCATTGCCCACCGTTCTAGACTCTTTGGGGAGCAAGCCGTGGATATTGCTGGCGCCGTCGCGATTGTCACCGGATCATCATCGGGAGTCGGCGCTGCTTGCGCCCGGCAGCTGGCAGAGAAGGGCTGCAACGTGGTTATCAACTACGCCTCGAGTGAGGCGGGTGCCCGCAAAACTCAGGAGGCCTGCGAGGCATTAGGGGTCGAAACTGAGGTGGTGCAAGCCAATATCGCTGAAGATCAGGACTGTCAGCGCCTGGTGCATACCGCTGAACAGCGTTGGGGCCGGCTCGATGTACTAGTCAACAATGCCGGAACGACCAAGTTTTGCGACCATAGCGATCTTGGCGGTTTGGACAAGCAGGACTTTCTCGACATTTACGCGGTCAACACAGTCGGCGCCTATCAAACGGTCCGGGCCGCGGAGCCGATCATGCGCCGTGGCGGTCGCGGCAGCATAGTCAACGTCGCCTCCATCGCCGGCATCATGGGCGTCGGCAGTAGCATCGCCTATGCAGCTTCGAAAGGTGCCTTGATCACCATGGGGCTATCGCTAGCACGGGTGCTCGGACCAGAGATCCGGGTCAACACAGTTTGCCCCGGTTTCATCGCCGGCGATTGGCTCCGCGAAGGTATGGGCGCGGAGCGCTACGATCGCGCGAAAAGCTACCTCGAGCAAAACACCCCGCTACAGTTGACCACAACGCCAGAAACCGTTGCTGAGGCGATTCTCTACTTTGCTTGCAGTGCTGACGTGGTGACTGGGGAAACCCTGATTCTCGATGGTGGCCACCATTTGCAACAGATGCCGATGGCTCGCCGCTAAGCCACAATTAGGTCTCAGCTTGGTGCTTTGAAGCGATAGCCAACCCCGCGCACGGTCTGTACCAACTGATCTAGCCCATGGGGTTTAAGCGCGCGACGCAAGCGCAATACGTGCACATCGACAGTGCGTTCTTCGACATAAACACCGCGCCCCCATACCCGGTCCAACAGTGCCGCGCGGTCAAATGCCCGGTCCGGTTGGGTCATCAGCAACGCCAGCAAGCGAAATTCGGTGGGGCCAAGGTGCACTTCCTCCTCGCCCACGCTGAGTCGGTGAGCTTGGTGATCCAGGCGCAGCCCCTGCAGCTCAAGCACTCCATCCGCTGGCGCGCTGCTGCGACGGATCAGGGCCTTGATCCGAGCCAGCAATTCTTTCGGGGAGAACGGTTTTGTGAGGTAGTCATCGACACCGCTGTCAAAGCCTTTGAGCTTGTCAGCTTCCTCGCCTCGCGCCGTCAACATGATCAACGGTATATCTCGGGTCAGCTCTTCGCGCCGGATTCGCCCCACCAATTCAACACCGCTTAGGCCCGGCAGCATCCAATCGACTATCAACGCCGCTGGCAGCTGCCCGTCCAGGTGCTCTAGCGCCCGTTCACCGGAGTCGCAGGCCGTCACTTGATAGCCTGCACGAGTGAGGCTGAAGGTCAGCATTTCCTGAATCTCAGGGTCGTCTTCAACGATGAGAATCCTGGGACCGCTCATCGCTTGCCGCAACCGCGAACGCAGCGATGACGCCCAGAGTGCACGTTCACGCCAGCCTTTCGGATGTATGCCTGTAGATCGAGGGCGCAGGGAGCATCAGCCATCGCGATATATCAGCAACCCAAAATGACACTTTGATGACTCCTGCAACGGAGTGCAATGCAGCCAACCTCACTTCCGAGCCTCAGCAGCATTGGCGACTATGAGCGCTGCTGGTAATGTCGCTTCGCAGTCCAAACACGAAAAGGGAAACGATAATGGGTGAGCAGATTCAATTGCAGGCCTCCGATGGCGCAACCATCAACGCGTATACCGCGAGCGCAGCTGCACCGAAAGGGGGCGTAGTGGTCATTCAGGAGATCTTTGGCGTCAATGCGCATATCCGGGAGGTGGTAGACGGCTATGCGCAGGCGGGTTACGCAGCGATCGCTCCGGCAATTTTTGACCGTGTTGAGCCGGGTATCGAGCTCGGCTATGACGAATCGGGCATGGGTCGCGGTATTGAACTGGCGTTCGAAAAACTCGACCACGAGGCCACTCTCAAGGATCTTGAAGCCGCCATCGCCTGGGCAGGCGGCTTCGGCAAGGTGGGAGTAGTCGGTTACTGCTTCGGTGGCCTTTTGACCTGGCGGGCTGCGTGTGAGTTGAGCGGCGTTAGCGCTGCATCCTCCTACTATGGCGGCGGGGTCCCAGGGGAGGCGGGGCGTAAGCCAAGCTGCCCGGTGATCGCCCACTTCGGAAAGCAGGATGCCCACATCCCGATGGACGAGGTAGCGAAGTTCGAAGAGGCACAACCTGCGGTGAAAGTCTACCGCTACGATGCAGATCATGGCTTTAACTGCGACCATCGTGGCTCCTTTGACGCCGCTGCCGCTGAAACTGCCCGCACCCGAACTTTGGATTTTTTTGCCGCGAACCTTTAATCCGGATCATCGGTTCCCTTGACATCATCCAGGGGTTTGTTGATGCTTCCAAGACGGAAAAGGGGCGGGGAAAGTAGCACGCCGGACGAGCGTGCGCCTCGCAAAGGGGCGTCATGGGAATGACGCCGCTCACTAGTGTTGTAAGACAGGAATTACGTCCTGAGAAGTGCGGAACGGGCATCACCTTTCGGGGCGAGCCGCAGCCGCAAAAAGCTCGGGGCGAGAGTTCTTAGCAACGCTGAAGCTGAGTGGCCTGTCACCATGGTGCAGGTCTGAACTGGATCCGTAAGTTGCGGGGGCCTTCCAAACGAGATGTGTTTTCCAAACGCTTACGGTGTCGTTGTGCGGTACAAATTGCACCTATGTGCAGCTGACCCGCAAGAAAAGTGGTAGCCATGCTTCGCTGCACGTCCCATTATCCGTACATAAGACCTGGCGTTGACGATCATGAGGGCTGTCGCCGCCAGACAACGTACCCCGTACGCCGGACCCAATTGACGGATCTCCGCAGACTGAAATGACCGTCTCACTTATTCATCCCGTAGGAAGCCGTATGAAACAACAACGAATCGTTAGGCTGTTAGTCGTTGCACTGGTTGCTGCACTAGGTTTGTCGGCGCTGCCGACCCAAGCCAACAGCTTAAGACAAGTGTTCCGCGTGGCTGATCAGCTCAACGCTCAAGCCAAGAAATCCCAGGCACGCATCGATGCCTTGACCGAGCAGACACGGGAGTTGATCGTTGACTACAAAACGGTCTTGAAAGAAATCGAGGGCTTACGGGTTTACAACAAGCAACTCGAAAAGCAAATCGGCAACCAGGAACAAGAGATGGCTGCGCTGTCGAAGTCGATCGACGACGTGACGTTGATCGAGCGGCAGATTGCTCCTTTCATGCTGCGAATGATCGATGGGCTCGACCAGTTCGTGAGTCTCGACATGCCATTCCTCATAAAGGAACGCACCGATCGCGTCAGCAACCTACGCTCGACCATGGATCGCGCCGATGTCGCCGTCTCTGAGAAGTTCAATCAGGTTATGCGGGCCTATCAGATTGAAAACGAGTACGGCCGAACCATGGAAGCCTACGAAGACACCATTAACGTTGCTGGCACCGATCGCAAAGTCGACGTCTTGAAAGTCGGCCGCATTGCCCTGGTGTATCAAACACCTGACGGCGAAGAAACTGGGGTTTACAACAAAACCTCCAGGGCCTGGGAGCCGCTAAGCAACGACTACAAAACGTCGGTGCGCAATGGCATTCGCATGGGTAAGAAACAGCTGACGCCTAACTTGCTGAGCCTGCCAGTTCCCGGCGCAGGAGGTGCGGAATGAACCAGACGAATCACAAAATGAAGAAGCCTTCGCTTATGCAACGACTCCTCCAATTGACCGTACTGGCGCTACTACCTTTTTGCGTCTCACAAACAGCTCTCGCCGAAGAGGCGAGCACCGAGGCCGACGTGATTGTCCGCGAAGCGAACTCGCTGGAAGAGTTGCTACGTAACGTGGAACAGCGAAGAGTCACGGAGTCGCGGGAAAACAGCCGCCGTGAAGCGACGTTTAACCGCGAGAAAGACAAGCAGGCTAAGCTGTTAGCGGATGCCAAAGCAGAGCGTAGACGAGAAGAGCAGCGCTCAGAACGACTCGAAACCACGTTCGAAGAAAACGAAGCCAAAATCGGTGATCTCTCTGAAGCCCTCGACAAACGTCTTGGCTCACTACGGGAGCTGTTCGGTGTGCTCCAGCAAGTCGCAGGTGATACGCGCGGTTTGTTCGAATCTTCACTGATCAGTGCTGAAATGCCCAATCGAGGCGACTGGCTCGGCGAGCTGGCAGCAAAGATGGGTACCGCGAGCCAACTGGCGACCATTGATGAAATGGAGAACCTGTGGTTCGAGCTGCAGCGCGAAATGACAGAGTCCGGCAAGATCACCAAATTCCCCGCGACGGTCACCTTGCTCAATGGCGAGACCAACGACACCGAAGTAACCCGAGTCGGCTCCTTTGCTGTGTTGGCCGAAGGTGAGTACCTGAAATACGACGCTAATACCGGTGATCTGGTTGAACTGCCGAGGCAGCCCGCTGGTCGCTTCCAGGGCACGGTAGAAGACTTGGAAGAAGCCGCTCCCGGTGAACTGACAGAATTCGCCATCGACCCGACTCGAGGCTCTTTGCTTGAACTGCTGATCCAAGCAGATACCTGGGGTGATCGCATTGGCACACCGTTCGGCGGCATTAGCAAAGGCGAGTGCTACCTGCCTTTCTGCGATGGCCAAGGCGGTACTGTCGGAGCATTCATTATCTGCGTCGGTATCATCGGCGTGGCCTTGGCTGTCTGGAAGCTGATTCAGCTGACCCTGATTGGCTCGAAAGTCAGCGCGCAGAAGAAGTCCGATACCCCGGATGCCGGTAACCCGCTGGGACGCGTGCTCAAAGTCTATGACGACAACCGCAACGTCGATGTCGAAACCTTAGAACTGAAACTGGGTGAAGCCATCTTGATAGAGAGTCCTAAGATCAACAGCAACATTACCTTGATCCAGGTGATCTCGGTGGTCGCCCCGCTGATGGGCCTGCTGGGTACGGTTGTGGGCATGATTTTGACCTTCCAGGCGATCACGCTGTTTGGCACAGGTGATCCGAAGACCATGGCCGGTGGTATTTCACAAGCGCTGGTTACCACTGTGTTGGGCTTGGTTGTGGCGATTCCCATGACTTTGCTCCACGCCATTGTGAATAGCCGCGCTCGCAGCGTTGTGCACACACTGGAAGAGCAGAGCGCGGGCATTATTGCCGACCATGCAGAACGCAGTGGCCAGGCACTCGGTTAATCGAGTGCCTACGCTGAGTGGCCATGCACTAGTGCTACAGGCGCTGGTGCCGACGCCATTCGAGGGCCCGCAGCCCAAAGGCCCTGCGGGCTTCGGGCAGTAAACGAACAGGTACAAGCATGCTCAATGACGCCTATCTCGGACTGATCACCTTCATGGAACTGGGTGGCAATGTCCTTTGGCTAATCATGGCCCTCACGTTCTTGATGTGGGCGATGATCTTCGAACGCTTTTGGTATTTTCAGTCAGAACACAAAGGACTCATCCAACGCTCCACCCAACGCTGGGAGGATCGAGTCGAACGGCGTTCCTGGTCAGCGCATCAAATTCGAGAGCAAATCATCTCTGAAGGCTCTGAGCGCATCATGGGCACGCTGCCACTGATTCAGACATGCGTTACCCTGTGTCCGCTGCTGGGTCTGCTGGGCACTGTGACTGGCATGATTTCGGTATTTGACGCCATGGCGACCCAGGGCGGCAACGCCCGCAGTATGGCTGCTGGTGTCTCCCAGGCCACCATTCCGACCATGGCGGGCATGGTGGCGTCGCTGTCCGGCGTGTTAGGAAGCACTTTTTTGAAACGAAAGATCGAATTTGAGATCGAATCTTTTGAAGACCATCTGACTATGGACCACTGAGGAAGCGTCATGCCTAGACAACTCGGCCGACATTCCCGCGCTGATGACGAGTCGGACATCAACTTGACGCCCATGCTGGACGTGGTGTTCATCATGCTGATCTTTTTCATTGTCACGGCCACCTTCATTAAACAAGCCGGCATTGAGGTACTTCGGCCCGATGCTTTCACTGCTGAGCCAAAGCCCACGGTGAGCGTGCTAATCGCCATCGGTGAGAAGGGCGATATCTGGATCGACAAAAAGAAAGTAGATGCTGCGGCAGTGCGCGCTAACATTGAAAAGCTGCGAGCGGAAAATCCGCGAGGCTCTTTGGTGGTTCAGGCAGATCGCGCTGCCACCTACGAAAAGCTCAAGGCTGTGCTAGATGCGGCGCGAGCTGCCGGTGTTACTGAAGTCGCTATCTCGACGGAGAGCTGATCATGGTCTTACGCTATGTCATCGGAGTGGTATTTGGCGCAATCGCAACTTTTGCGCTGTTTATGGTCATGCAGTACCTAATCAAGAGCGACGAGTCCGGCCTGGATGAGTCTGCGGGCGGCAAGATCGTCGATTTCGTTCGTTTGAAAGACGATGAGTCTGTCGAGGTCAAAGACCGCAAACCAAAACCACCGCCGCCACCAGACGAACCGCCACCAGATATGCCTAAGCCAGACTTCGACAATTCGAATGTGTCTCAGGGCGTGGACATCGGCAACGTCAACGTTAACGTCGATCTCAACGTCGGCGGCGTCGGTGGCTTCAGCTCCGATGGCGAGTACTTGCCCATCGTCAAGGTTGCCCCGGTGTATCCTAGGCGCGCACAAACACGGGGCATCGAAGGCTACGTGCTGCTGGAGTTCATTGTCACCAAAACCGGCTCGGTTCGAGACCCTACGGTAGTAGAAGCCAAGCCCCCTGGGATCTTTGATCGCTCAGCGATAAATGCCGCGCTAAAGTTTAAGTACAAACCCAAGGTGGTAAATGGCGAACCCATTGAAGTCGCCGGGGTTAGAAACATGGTTCGATTTGAACTGGAAGATTGATGTCTAAGGCAAGATCGAGGACAGAAAAAATGCAGAACCGGATCAACATGAGTCGACTATTTAGGGCAATTGCCCGCCTGGTAATGGCCTACGCGCTCATAGCGCTGGTGCCACTTGGCACTCTGGTCAGCAGCGGTGCCGCATTCGCTGCAGAACAAGAGAGCCAAGCCTCAAAGCAAAAAACCCGGCGAGTACCAACACTCAGCGAGTCTGTGTACAAAAAGCTGGCCGAGGCCCAAGAAGCCATTGATGCCAAAGAGTACAACCAGGCGCTCAATGTCCTGAACAACGCCCTTCAGCGCCGTAAGAATCTCAATGCCAATGAGATCGCGCAACTGCAAAACATGCTTGGGTTCGTCTACTTCTCTAAAGAGGACTACGCCAAGGCCATCGGTGCATACAAGGATGTAGTGGCCCAGGGAGAAAAAATACCCGAGGGCCTCGAGACTACGACCTTGTATACCCTTGCCCAATTAAGTTTCGTCACGGAGCGCTACCGAGATGCGTTGCGCTACATGGAAACCTGGATAACCAAAGCCAACAATCCGGGCCCTGAGCCACACATCTTCATGGGCCAGGTTTACTATCAAATGAAGGACTACCCGAAATCGATCCAGCAAATCGAACGGGGCATAGCGGTGGCGAAAGAGCGCAATACACCGGTGAAGGAACAGTGGTGGGCACTGCTCAATTTCCTATACTACGAGAGAGAAGATTGGCCTAAGGTGCTAGAAACCTTAGAGATTTTGGTTAAGCAGTTCCCCAAACGCGACTACTGGGTCAGGCTTGCGGGTATCCACGGGCAAGAGGGCAACGAAAAGCAGCAGCTGTGGTCCATGGAAGCGGCGTATGTTGCCGGCTTTTTGAATCGACAATCCGATCTCACCAACCTTGCTGGCTTACTCATGCAGGCAGAAGTCCC
>JBPCXR010000057.1:0-15487 GCA_051027215.1 Pseudomonadales bacterium
CAATGAGGTAGGGCTTAACTGGGCAGACCTGTATGACACCCCAGCCGCGCTGAATGAGCGTCTGGAACAGCTGCCGGAGCGTTGGGGTCGGGTCAATATGCACGAGATATCTGCCAGCGAGCTCACCCCAGAATCTCAAATCCGCACACTGAGCGATGCTAACCCGTATATCCAGCGCGTAGAAATCGCGCCCGGAGGAACGCTTGGGGCCTACCACCACGATGTAGACGCACTCTACTTGGTTTACGACGGAACGATGGAGATTGCAGACGAAGCGTCATACCTGGCAGAAGAATTTCGATGGCTACCAGCCGGACACAAAACGCCAACCACCACCGCGGGGGCCGATGGGGCAGATCTGATCGTCATTGGCATGGGTGCATTAGCGACTTTTCACTGGGGCTAAACGCGCGACGATTTTTGATTTCAGGAATCGAGCGCGCTGTAAAAGGGGCGAGGATTCAAGAGTCCGTTTGCAGGAGACTATGTGAGTATCACGATTGACATCGATACGGGTGGAACCTTTACCGACGGCTTCATCAGCCAAGAAGGCGACGCGTTCAGCGTCAAAGTAGATACGACGCCTCACGACCTCACCGAAGGCTTTCTGAATTGCCTCGAAGCCGCCGCAGATCGACTCAGCGTTAGTTTGACAGAGTTGTTGCAACGAACTTCAGTGATTCGGTACTCGACGACCTACGGCACCAACACCATCATCCAACGAACCGGACCCACACTCGGCGTGCTGGTGACCCAAGGGCACGAAGCTGACCTGTACGGTGACGACGCCAAAGGCTCTGCGTTCGAGTGGATGCTCTCTGAAGGCTTGGTTCTTGGTGTTCCTGCGGAAATTGATGCAAACGGCGTGATCCAGGGAGACATTGACCAAGACCAGCTGCGCAAGAAAGTCATCGAATTGCTCGAGGCCGGTGCCCGTGGCTTAGTCGTTGGCATCAAAGGCAGCCACCGCAACGCTGCCGCAGAAGTGCAAATTCGCGACATCGTTCGAAATGAGTTCCCACGACATTTTCTCGGCGCCTTACCAACCCTAATATCGAGTGAAATATCCCAAAGCCGTGACAACGGTTTACGATTGCGCACCGCACTGTTGTCAGCCTACATCCATCATGGGTTAGCAAGGCACCTCTACAAGGCAGAAGAAGAAATTAGGCGGAGGGGCTATACCAAACCGCTGTTGGTCGTGCACGCCAATGGATCAGTCGCTCGGGTCGCAAAAAGCGTCGCAGCCTACACCTACAATTCCGGACCCGCTGCCGGTCTCGTAGGAAGCAACGAGCTTGGCTCGGACATCGGCGTTCAATCGGGCTTGACCTTAGATATCGGCGGAACAAGCACAGACATCGGCGCCGTTGGCGACGTTTGGAGAGGCGTTGAAAACTCAGTTACCGTTGACGGCATTAGCATCGACGTCCCTGCGATCGTGGCAGACTCTCTGGGAGGTGGCGGCGGCTCAATTGCCCGGCTTGACAACAACGAAGTCAGAGTCGGTCCGCAGAGCGCTGGCGCCTACCCCGGTCCAATGTGTTATGGGCTCGGAGGGGACTCGCCTACCGTGACTGACGCCAATTTGGTGCTGGGATACCTCGACCCAGCGACCTTTTTAGGAGGGGGTCGCAATCTAGATCTTGAGAAAGCCCGTCAAGGGATTTCGGACAACGTTGCCGAACCGCTAGGAATCACTATCGAACAAGCCGCCTGGAAAATCCGCCAAGCAGTTGATCAGATCGTTGCAGATGGCCTAACCAGCTACGCTGCGGCACGCGGGCTAAGCCCCGATGTGCTGTTCGCCTACGGCGGCGGCGGGCCTACCCATGTCGCTACCGTCGCAGATATCCTCAACGTTTCAACCGCATACTGTTTTCCGATGAGCCCGGTGTTCAGTGCCTATGGCTCATCACGAATGGATGTCAGTCACCTCTACGAGACTTCCGTATCTGGCACAGCGCCAGAGCGAACATCCACTGCGGTATTGACCGAGTCAATGAAAGCAGAGGCACAGCGGGACATGCTCGGTGAAGGTTTCGACGCTAAAAACGTGCACTATGAGACACACGCAGGAATCAGCCTTGAAGATGATCCGCAAACGAAAGCCTATGTAGCACTCACCGATCAATCCAGCACCGACTCGAGCGGCGTACTGGCTCAAGGTAGGACTGTACTAGGCGCGAACGGTGATGCTGCCGAGAACGGTTCAGTGGTGTGGGACAGCATTCGCATGAAAGCGACCGCACCAACACCCCACCCAATGCTCGCATCCTCGGAGTACAACGGGGACTACAACCACAAAGAAACTACTTCGTCTCGTGCCGTTTGGACTGGCGACGCCTTCGAATCTGTCGCTGTGCACAAATCGAGTGGCCTATCGACAGGAGACCTCGTTGTCGGTCCCGCCATCATTGAGTCCGAATTCACCACGGTAGTCGTCACGGCGAAACGCGAGGCTCGAATCGATGGCGCAAACAACATCGTGCTGGCGTTGCGGCAGCACTAGCCGAGGAAAAGCAATGGCGAGTAAGACTCCAAAAACAGTGCATGTCGCGGAATATTTGAACGTAAACCTGCAAACGGAGCATTGGGAGTGCAACCGCTGTAGTCACGACCTAGGTCCTGCGGCCAAAAACTACAAAGAAGGCTGTCTGATTCGCGATCGGAGCCCAGAAGAGATCCATCAACCTGTCATCGAGGGCGAGTACACCTTCGCAGCAGATCCGCGTTGGTGCCGGGTGGTCGAATGCTATTGC
This sequence comes from Pseudomonadales bacterium, assembly GCA_051027215.1. GTDB lineage: Bacteria > Pseudomonadota > Gammaproteobacteria > Pseudomonadales > Azotimanducaceae > CALHVX01. The sequence goes on from JBPCXR010000057.1 coordinate 2,763, forward strand.
CCGAACTGCGGCGTCCTCATCGATACCGAGTACCTACCGCCAGGCCACCCGCTGACCCACGACATGGAAATCGACATCGAGCAACTAAAAGCTAAGCACGACGCTGGCTAGCGTCAACAGGAGTACAGGTTCCAATATGTCTAGCGCAGAACCAAACATGAGCGACATCGCCGTTGACCTCGACATAGGAGGAACTTTCACCGATTGCTACGTGTCGTTCGAAGGCGGCTACAATATTGGCAAATCGTCTACCACGAAATACGACGTTTCTGTTGGCGCGCTACGCGCCATTGAAGCGGCTGGGGAGGCCATCGGATTAACCTTGGAAGAACTTCTAGATCAGTGCACTTCCGTGTCTTATAGCACCACTATTTCACTCAATACCCTCATTGAGCGGACTGGGCCAAAGCTTGGCTTGATTACGACTGAGGGCTTTGAGGACGTCACGCTTATTGGCCGGGCTCGTTCCTGGGTAGACGGCAAACAACCGGAAGAGATACGTAACAAAGCAATCGCGCGCAAACCCGTTCCGATCATTCCCCGAGACATGATCGCCGGGGTAAAAGAAAGAATCGATTGGTCCGGTGAGGTCATTGCCCCCCTCGACAGAGACAGTGTCATCAAACAAGTCCACGCCCTGGTCGACAAGGGCGCCATGGGGTTTGTGGTTTCACTGTTGTGGTCCTTTCAGAACCCCGAACATGAGCTGGAAGTCCGAGCGATCATCGATGAGCTCTACCCAGAGAAGTACCTGGGTGCCATGCCTGTGCTGTTGTCCCATGAAATTTCACCCTCAAGTGGCGAATATCCGCGAACTAACTCAACCATACTCAGCGCTTACATGCATCGCGATCTTGCCCATGATCTTCGCTCCCTTAGCGACGAGCTTCGGGCTCGCAACTACACAAAGCCCATCTTGTTGGTCAACAACACGGGCGCAGTCAGCAAGGTCATTAAAACGCCTGCACTCAACACTTACGCATCAGGGCCGGTAGCCGGGCTCCTGGGTGGCGCGCGCCTGTGCGAAGAATATGGCATCAAGAACGCTGTCCTGACCGATATGGGCGGAACCAGTTTCGACGCCAGTCTGGTAGTAGATGGAAACCCCAGGCACTACAGCTACCATCCTGTCATTGAGAATTTCTTCGTGAGCTTGCCAATGCTGGAAGTGAGCACCATTGGCGCAGGCGGCGGTTCCATTGCCTGGGTTAATCCCCTGACCGGCAGACTTGAAGTAGGCCCACAAAGCGCAGGCTCCATGCCTGGGCCAGCCTGCTACGACACAGGTGGACGTGAACCCACGGTTACCGACGCGGATCTGATTCTTGGCTACATAAATCCGGAGCGCTTCTGTGGTGGCAAGATTGAACTCAACGCTGAGCGGGCACACATGCTCATGGAGGCAAAAGTCGCTGGGCCACTGGGAATGGACGTCGCCGAAGCCGCTGCAGCGGTCAAGCTCATGGTTGATGGACATGCCGGAAATGACCTTTTCAAGAACATCGCTTTGAGAGGCCTCAAGCCCGACGACTTTGCCGTCTTCGCTTTCGGTGGCGCCGGCGCAACCCATGCTGTTGGCTACACCAACCACCTGGGCGCCGGCGGACCGATCTATGTCTTCCGCTTCTCACCAGTTTTCTGCGCCTTCGGTTCGGCGGTATCCGACATCTCGCACATCTATCAAAACGACAGTCTCATCACAGTTCTGTCACCAGCAACAAACGACCTGGCCTTGGATGCGGATGTCTTTAACAAGACCGTGGATGGTCTATTTGAGAAAGCCCGTAAGGGACTTGCAGAAGACGGCTTCGATCCGAACGACGCCGTTTACCTTCTCGAACTTGAAATGCGCTACGGATCTCAAATCCAGAACACGGTAGTTGCCTCACCAATCCTCAAAGTAGAAACCGACGCAGACATCGAGCGACTCGCTAATGCCTTCTCCGATCAGTACGTCGAATTATGGGGTCCCGGCTCCGCCTACCCAGCAGGAGGTGTGGAGATCAACCTGTTTCGACTAAGAGCTTCAATACCCTCAGAACGCGGCAGGCTACCGGCGCGCAAGCTCGGTAAAGCCTTCCCCGGAGACGCCCTTTTAGGCACTCGGGAAGCCTATTGGGGAGGTAGCTATCGCAAGACCTCAATTTACGACTTGAACCGACTTCAGCCTGGCAACGTGGTAACTGGTCCCGTCCTTGTTGAAAGTGACACCACCAGCCTACCCATCCCAGATGGCTGGGAGTGTAGGATTGACGAACACGAATCAGCGGTCATCAGCCAATGCTAGGTGATAAGCATCAGTACCCGAATCGACTACAATAGAGCGAAACCCAGATAGGGAGACAACCCATGAGCAGCCCGCAAGTAACCCTGCCAGAGTTCAATACCGACATCGATGATTTGTTTGCGCGAATGGACCCAGAGCCGCCAACGAGCCAAGAGGCAGAGTTCGCGCAGAAAATGTCAGATATCGAGTTCTCCATTTTTCGCCACAAACTTGCCACCATAGCGACGGAAGGCAAGGAAGTGATGGCGAAGCTGGGCGTCTCTTCTGCGCTGCGCTCTGAGGATAGCGGAACAGGGATCTATACAGCTTGCGGTGACATGTCTAGTGCCGCCGCCGGTGTCTACTATCACGCGCTTAGCGGCCAGCTGCCGATCAAGTACACTCTGTCGAAGTGGGGCGCAGAATCCACAGTTGGCATCGAAGACGGCGACATCTTCTTTTCAACAGATCCGGTATACGGTGCGACGCACACGCCAGATCAGATCGCATTCATGCCGGTGGTGGCCAATGGAACGTTGGTGACCTGGGTGAGTGCTGTTGCCCACCAAGCGGATGTCGGAGCGATGGAGCCTGGGCTATCCGCCCTTGCGACCAATGCGTGGTCTGACGGTTTGCGACTGCTCCCGCAAAAAATCGGTGCCAATTTCGAACTGCGGGAAGACCTCGTTCAATCTATTGGCAACATGACCCGGGTACCGGACGAGCAGATACTCGATATCAAAGCTCGCGTTGCCGGATGCACCAGAATGGTCCGCCGTTTGAAAGCACTCGCAGAAGAGATCGGCGTTGAAGTTTTTATCGGCGCCACTCGTCGCTGTGTTGATGACGGGCGCGTACAGGTGCGTCGGCGCCTCAAGGAATTTAACGACGGCACATACCGCAGCACCGTATTTATCGACGGGGTCGGTGGCGATATGGGATTGCAACGCATCCACTGTGCCATTACCAAAAAGGGTGACGAGCTTACCGTAAATCTTCAGGGCACCTCGCCGCAAAATCCCTTTTCGTTCAATGCTTATGCCAGCATGCCGGTAACAACGCTGGCGAATCCGTTTTTTAGCTATCTGCTAAGTGACGTGCCGCCCAGTGTCGGCCTGCTCGATCAGATTGAGATGAAGATTCCTGATGGCACCTGCCTAAGCGCATCAGCCGATGCCGCTGTTTCATGTTCGCTTTGGCCAACGTTTTTGCTACAAGCAGCAGCCCATTGCTGCACCATGAAAATGGCTTTCGACAGTCCACATAAAGACAAGCTGAGCGCAACGCAGAGCGCTAACTCGGTTGGCGGTTACGGCGTCGGCGTCAACCAGCACGGCATGCTTGCTGCCGATCTCTATGTCGATCCGGTCAATGGTAACGGCGGCGGCGCTCGGCCAGACGGCGACGGTATCGATGTATTCGCCGGCATTTGGGGCAACTACATGGACACTAACGATGCCGAAGAGCTGGAGCTGCGCGGGCCCTACTACAAGCTATATAGCCGCATTGCCCGTGACGGCCATGGATTCGGCAGGTTCCGCGGCGGCTCGGGTCAAGACACCGCCTACGTGGCTCACAAGGTCCCTGACACGATTTCTCATGGAACCATGGGTTTCGGCACCAAGTTCCCCACTGCACCAGGTATCTTTGGCGGCTATTCTGGAAACACCACACCAGGCGCCTACATCATCGACTCAAACGTCATCGAGCTCATGCGCGCAGGCCAATGGAATGCACCGACGTCTACCAGCGAGCTCGTCGACAAGCAACTGTGCGAAGGTGAATATCACTTTGACTATGCGACCTATCCAGCAATCGATGTCAAAGACGGTGACGTTTGGATGATGGTCGGAGCCGGCGGCGGCGGTTGGGGGGACGTGTTGGAGCGCGAACCGCAAATGGTCGTCGACGATCTCCGTGCCGGTGTGATTTCAGAATACACTGCCCAAGAGATCTACAAAGTGGCCTACGACCCTGCGAGCTTGATCGTAAAAGCAGAAGAGACAGACGCATTACGGGCCCAAACGCGAACCGAGCGCAAGCAACTGGGCAAACCTTATAGCGAATTCATGAAGGAGTGGGAACAACAACGCCCGCCAGAGAACGCTCTGAAATACTTTGGCGAGTTTCCCGGCACCGTTGCATGAATAAAGGCGGGTTGCAGGGGAAGTTCATTCCCTGGCACTACGCTATTGCCGCCAACATTCGCCAAGTGAGCTTGCAAGAAATGGCCGTAGATGCGCAATTGATGGCATCGGCGGTCATTGATAGCGCTAAGCTGTTCAATCCACCCGCACTCTGCATGAACTTTGACCCCACGTTGTGGGCAGAAGCAGCTGGCTGCGCTACCGATTGGGGCAGCCTTTCGCCTTGCACAATGCCAGGCGGATCGGCTGATCCTAATCCTGACTTGGTGCGTGAGTGCCCACGAGTTACAACACTCATCGATGCCATACAACGCGTCAAAGGAACCTTGCCACAACAACCTTTGGCTTGCGCCATGGCAGGCCCAGCAACGATCGCTTATTCGTTAGAGATTGGCCAACCTGCCTCCACGATGGACCAGTTCACTGTTGGTGAGTTGATCACCGAATATGTGAACGTCCTTTGTGAACATAGAATTGACAACCTGGTGGTTATAGAAAGCGCTAATATCGAGGATCACGAGCTCGCACCCTGGGTAGCAAGCAAGCAATACTCTAGAATCGCCAAGTTGGCTAACCACTACTCAGTGGACACCACCTTGCTATGCCCCCAAGCATCGCTAAACGAAGAACAGATACGCGAGTTTGATGCGTTCACGTTTGTCGTAGCCAATGCAGAGCAGACCATTCAAGCGAAGCTGACCCATGCGATAAAAGGAATCACTGTAGATGGGTTTGGCAGCGGTCACGTCACCCTCCCCTCCGGTCTCGATGCGCTTCAGAAAGGCCAGTATTTCCTTACCGCACGCTGGGATCTCGACCCTGAGAGCGATTTCGCGAATGTTCAACAAGACATCGCAACAGTGACATCGTTTCTAGAAAAACAGTAGTCGCGACTTACCCAGAGACTCGACGACGCCGTTGGAGAGTATCAAGCATCTGCCTCGTAGGTTTCTCCTGCCTCCCACTGCACGTCGATCGGCCCCATGGAGATCAAAATAAACTCGCAGCCATCCGGCCCGGACTCCTCGGGTCCGTAGGTGTGATTAGCACGTACCCAGCGCACATCACCTTGTTCGTACCAGCCTGTGCCGTCGTTGAACGACATGGAACCACGCATGATCACGTAAATCGTGTCTGCTGCGTGAGCGTGACGATCGGCTTTGGTATTCGGCGGAAAGCGGTTGGGAACAATCCACGGTCCTGATTCCCAGGATTCCCCCATGAATTTCACTTTGACGACGTCGCTCATGTGTTCGAAAAATTCAGGCGATGCCTCGGGATCAACAAAGGTTGTCCATTCGCCATCGTCCAAGTTGGCCTTACCCCGCCAATCGTTGTGATCTGCAATGGTTTTCAACATATTTCTTCCCCGAATTGATGATGCAGAACGCTCAACTAGTCCACTGCAACTGGACGCTGGAGTCAAGTGAGTACGCGACTCACTCAGCTACAGGATGACTGCGCGAACGCCACCATCTCATCGATCGCCGTTATGGCTTCAGGCGCTTCGGCTCCGCAATCCACAAACCGCACCGGCTGTTGTGGGAAACCTTCAGGATATTGCATGCGCCAGGGACCGTTCAGAATCCAAATGTGCTCGGCATCTGGGTACTCAGTCATTGTCACTGACACCCCCGCCGCCCTCGCGGAGGCGGCCAAGCGAACACTATCGTCGTGACAAACGTCCCGCCCCGCAGCCTGGATGAGTAACGGCGGCAGCCCGGTTAAATCCCGATAAACCGGAGAATGACGAGGATCCATCGGATCTACGCCGCCAGTTCCAAGCAGCGTGTCGCACAACATCACAACCACTTCGCGCCGAATATCAAAACCGTTGCGGACTGGATCATCCAGTGACGGGGTATTCATAGCGAGGTCAGCCCAGAGGGAATTGAGCATCCCGCAGCCAGGCATGGGAAGGCCTAGATCACGCGCATCGGCACAAAGAGAAACCGTGAGGGCACCCCCCGCCGAATCACCAGCAACCGCTACTCGGTGCGGTTGGTAACCACCAGGACCGATCAGATGCTGATAGACCGCCAGAACATCTTCGTGGGCTGCGGGAAAAGGAAATCGCGGTGCAAGTCGGTAGTCTGGGGTGACGATTGAGCAGCCTAAGCCGGATGCCAATCTCGCCGTACCGCGCCGAGCCCAAGCAGCAAGACCGTTGGAATATCCGCCACCGTGCAAGTAGAGCAGCACGAGATCGGCGTTGCTCACGCCATCCAGCGGCTCGGTAATCTCCACCGGTACTCCCGCGAGCTCGTCGCGCCGAAAGCGCGCCCCCTTTGGCTCGGTGATGATCGGGCCAAACAACGGTTGCTGCTCGTCAAGTTGTAGCTGCAGTTCAGGCGTCATCGGCAAACCTCTTCTTAGACAACGGTAGAAAATCTTATCATGAGACAATCAGGCCCTTGTACGCAGTGAATTCGGGGAGTAGTTTCGCTGTAGAGAAAACTGTTGGGAGGGATCTCATGGCTAAGCTCCACACGGCGATCTGTCGATTCTGTCATTCGTTTTGCGGCGTCAATGTCACGATTGAAAACGACAAAGCCGTCAAAGTCATTGGCGATATAGAGAATCCGATGTATCACGGCTACACCTGTATCAAGGGCCGGCAGCTGCCTGAGCAACACGCCCACCCCGAACGCCTGCTAGCGCCTCAGCGGCGTACTGGTAACGATCACAAGCCTATGGACTCAGCCACGGCATTAGACGAGATCGCGGCAAAGCTATCGCAGCTCCTTAGTGACCATGGGCCTCGATCCATTGCGATTTACACCGGGACCTACGCGTTTCCCTACCCGGCAGGCTCAGCCATGGCCACCGCGTTCATGAATGCCATCGGCTCCCCGATGCGGTTCACTTCCGGGTCTATTGACCAGCCTGGCAAGCCCATGGCAATCGCTTTTCATGGTCGTTGGCATGCTGGTCCTCAGGCCTTTGCTGATGCCGATACCTGGATGCTGGTCGGCGCTAACCCGGTGGTCTCAAAATGGGGAGGCATCCCTCAATACAATCCCGGCAAGCGCTTGCACGATGCGTTGCAGAATGGAATGCAGCTCGTGGTCATCGATCCACGAATGACAGAGTCCGCCAGGAAAGCGCGTGTACACCTGCAGTGCAAACCTGGTGAAGACCCGACGATTCTGGCCGGTATCATTCACCTCATCATCAACGAAGGGTACTACGACAAAGCCTTTGTGGAATCAGATGTCGCCGGCTTTGAATTGCTGCAGCAAGCGGTTGCCGACTTCACTCCGGACTATGTGGCCCAGCGCGCTGACGTTCCCGCGAACCTGCTGGTGGAAGCAGCGCGAGTGTTCGCAAAGGGTGACCGCGGCATGGCTACGGCAGGGACTGGGCCGAACATGGCGCCCCGTGGCACGCTCACAGAATACTTGGTACTGGTCATCAATAGCCTTTGTGGCCGCTGGCTGCGGGAAGGCGAACAAATGCCCAATCCTTTCGTGCTGCTGCCAGAACGGCGTGGCCGTGCTCAGGCTGAGCCAAAACCGCCCGCGTTCGACTTCGGTGAGCAGCTACGAGTGCGTGAGCTAACCGACAACGCAGCAGGTTTGAGCGCCGCTGCACTGGCAGACGAGATACTGCTTGAGGGCGATGGTCAGGTGAAGGCGCTGTTTAGCGTCGGTGGCAACCCCATGGTCGCCTGGCCCGATCAGCTAAAAACCTGGAACGCCATGCAGGCGCTGGAGCTGAGCGTGTCATTGGATATCAAGCTGTCAGCTACCGCGAAACAAAGCGACTACGTCATCCCACCAAAGCTCGGGCTCGAAACACCCGCTATCAGTCAGCCAAACGAAGGAATCTGGTTCTACGGCTTTTCCACTGGCTTTCCCGAACCCTATGCCATGTATCAGCCGGCGCTCATACCAACGCCACCTGGCTCTGACTTGCTCGAGGAATGGGAAGTTTTCTACGGGCTTGCTCAGCGGCTGGGCCTGTCTTTGGAGTTCGGCGGTGAACCGCTGGATATGAGCAACAAACCCACAACCGACGAGCTACTTGAGAAGCTCTGCAACGGATCTCGCATACCGCTTGCCGAAGTAAAACGCTACCCCCATGGCCATATTTTCGATGATCCAGAAATCACCGTGCTCGCCAAGTCCGCAGACTGTGAGGAACGCTTGGATGTCGGCAACCCATTGATGTTGACAGAGCTTAAGGACGTGCGAGCAGAACCGCTCAGCGATCACGGTGGCTATGCTGGTGAGCAGCATTTCACCCATCGCCTGGTAAGTCGCAGGCTGAACGATGTTTACAACTCTTCAGGACGTGACATCGCCAAACTCCAGCGTAACCATCGCTACAACCCGGCATTCATGAACCCTGCTGATCTTGAGGTGCTCGGATTACACGCTGGCGACGTTGTCGAGATATCGTCCGATCATGCGACGATTCTCGGCGTCGTCGAAGAAGCCACCGATGTACGACCCGGCGTGGTCTCCATGGCCCATGCCTTCGGAGACGCACCGGAATACGACGAGCAGCTGTTCATGATCGGCTCCAACACCGGACGTCTCACTAATACCGAGAACAATTACGACCAGCGAACAGGCATGCCCCGGATGAGCGCCATTCCGGTTAACTTAAGACGCGGGGACCAGAGCATCGCCGCGCGTTAGTGGCCGAGGGTCAGCCTCCAAAGCGCCGACTGAGCCAATCAACAATGAAGCGGTTTACCTCGACGGGGTATTCCTGCTGCAGCCAGTGGCCGCTGGCTGGTACTTCCTGAATTTCAAGATCCGCCACATGACCCGCCATGAGGGAGTCTAAATCTGGAATGGCGGCAGTGGCCAAATCGTTACCTGCCTTGATGTAGAGCGATGGCACATCGACTTGCTGGGGAACGTGGGCTGTTGATTGCCAATTCTGGCTCCAGTTGCGGTACCAATTGATGGGGCCGGTAAAGCCGCCCTGTTTAAAGGCGTCCGTGTAGACGTCTAATTCGTCGTCCTGCACAATTCGTTGACCCTTCCCCGGCCCGCTTTTAACCCGAGCAATGAGGTCCGCTACTTTGTCCTCCAAAGGTAGCTTCTGGTAATCAGCGAGGGTCATCTCGCTCTTGCGCAATAGCATGTCGAAGACTCGCCGTGGATCGGCATCGAACAGCTCGTCAGCCTCATGAGAGTGCTGGAAGTTTACGATGTACATCCGCTCCCCCCACATCTGCCGAAACGTCTCGACCGGGTCTTCCGCTGCCCTCGGCAAAAACGGCACACCTACACCGATGACTCCAGCAACTCGGCTGGGATGCAGCAGCGGCATCTGCCAGACCACCAGTCCGCCCCAATCGTGGCCGCAGAAGATGGCTTTCTCGATGTCCAACGCATCTAATAATCCAGTCAAATCTGCAGTTAAGTGTTGGATGTCGTATTGATCGACAGCGGCGGGTTTACTTGAGCCGCCGTAACCGCGCTGATCCGGCGCGATCACCCGGAATCCAGCGTCGGCCAACGCCGGTAACTGATGGCGCCATGAATAGGCAAGCTCAGGAAACCCGTGACAAAGCACGACGGGCACACCGTCACCAGGCCCAGCTTCGTGAACCGACAGGGTAACTCCGTTGCTTGCAATCATCCTTGGCGTTGGGAATTGGTTAGGCAAGGCTACCTCCGGGGCTGCTGTGCTGAGCTAACGATCCGCTTGCTGACTCGCGGGCGCAAGTAGTAAAGCGCAGACATTCGTCAGCATCGGTTTCGGGTAGGATAGCATCGGAGCGAACGCACACAGAGGGCCCCAGATGAGCGTAAGAGCAAACGCGTGGAATACCGTTATGACCGCAACGCCTGGTGAGCAGGCATTCGAGATCCCAGCCTCGGCAATCGAGGGCACAATACCGCCAGAGCTCGCCGGAGGGCGGCACCTGCAAAACGGCCCAGGCTGGACGAAAATTGGAGATCGACTGGCACATCCTTTTGATGGCCACGGACTGGTGCGTTCTCTCACCTTTTCCGAAGACGGCGCGGCAAGCTTTCGCTCGCGCTTCGTCCAAACCCCCGCTTACGTCGCCGAACGAGCTGCCGGCAAGCTAGTGCACAAGGGTTTAGGCACAAACATCAGCGATTTTCCACTCAGCAATATTCGCGCGCCGGGTCCTCGCAACGTCTCGAACACCACGATCCAGCCATGGGCTGGCCGCCTGATCTCTGGATGGGAAGGAGGCCGGCCCTATGCGCTCGACAGCCAAAGTCTCGAGACAATCGGCGAAGAGACTTTCGATGGCGTGCTTCCTGAGGCCGCGTTTCTTGCACACATGCGCATCGACACGGGCTCCAATCGCTTGATCGGTTGCAACGTATTCCGCGAGAGCCCCTCTCGGTTTGTGTTCCGCGAGTTCAACACCGAGGGTAAACAAGTCGCCGAGCGCGAAGCGGTCATTCCTGGCATGCACTTCGAGCACGATTTTGTCGCCACGCCGCGCTGGTACGTACTTGCTGGCAATCCCATGAAAGCCAGCTTACCGAAATTTGCCAAGGCAATGCTTGGTTTCGGTTCGCTGATTCAGGCATTGCACACGGACGATTCCAAAGGCGGCGAGCTCTATTTGATACCGCGTGGGCGCTCGGGGCCGGTGCGTACCATTCGTCTGCCGCAGAGCGCATTCGTTATCCACTTCGCCAACGCTCACGACATCGATGAGCAAACCAGCGCAGTTGAGCTGTGTGCGTTTGAGTCGTTTGAATTTGGTGGTGAGTTCGGCTTCCAAGGACCACGACAACCGCTGGATCCCGACCTTCCAGATCGCCGCTCATCGTTTCAGAAACTCTACCGCGCTACCGTCCGCGATGGCTCCGATGAAGCCCAATGGGAGCAGCTGTCGGATTACGGCATGGACTTTCCACGGGTACATCCTGCTCAAGAAGGCCGGGCTGCTCCAGCGATTTACGCATCAACCCGTGGCAATCGCGTCAACTCGGATCCATTCGACTCGATAGCACGCGTCGATGCGGTAGATTCCGAACGCCCAACGGAAGTTTGGTCTGCCGGAGAGGGGCAATTCGTTGGCGAACCCGTGTTTGCCCCCCGACCCGGCGCTCAGCATCTCGATGACGGCTGGGTAGTCGCGGTGGTTTACGATGGATCCGCCAAAAATACCCAGCTTTGCGTTTTCGAATCTAGTGCACTGGCCAAGGGGCCCATTGCCGCGGTGCCGCTACCACTACAGCCTTACGGCTTTCACGGCTTCTGGGAGAGTGCGACCGCATAGCAGCAGCGGCCACTGGCTTTTTACTTCCAGTAAAACGCTGGGTCCCAAAACTTTGCTTCAGAAAAATCGCCGTGGCGTTGCGGCGAGCAGATTGCCAGCGGCCGCTGTTTAATGTCGCAGCCGTCAGTTTTTGACTTGCCAAAGATCTTAAAGTGCACTCGTTCGATGAGCGAGGGCGGGATCATGTGTACGTAGTCAGCAAAATTATCAAACCGGCCTGCTGTGCGCTCTAGCGTCGTAGCAGGCGACGTGTACATATTGTCAATCCAAACGAGCAGGCTGCCAGACGGAGCCATGCCTTTGGCGCTGGTCTCTCGATCGTCATTGTTCGGATGCAACGACAGGCTGTAATAGTGGGTACTAGCTCGCCGGGGGTCACTAAGGTACGGAGTTAAGGTCGACACAGTATTGAGAACGGAATCAGCGGACGCCATGTGTACGATCACATCTGCGGTAAACTCTGGATTATTCCGCAACGAATCGTTCAGAACTATGGCGCCCATGCTGTGTCCAATCAACGTTATATGATAGCGATCGAAGCCCACGGGTTTCTTTGCCATGTGAGCGCTGAGAGCTTGTAAAAAGACTGAAACCGTTTGTTTCGCCTCGCAGCTCTCGGGAGCCTGGATACATACTGACGGCATAACCGGTTGTATATCTCCGTCGACTACCTGGGGGAATCTTTCCTTACCGTTGGCGGTGCTCAGCGCTCGCGTTCGCATGATGTCCCATGGCGGTTTGCCAAGCGTGTGTACCATGGGCGTACTCACGATTTTCGCCGGCCCCGTCACCCACCAAAGCACGTCCCGTCCCAGGTGGCTGACATCTTCGTTGCCGGTAAAGTGCACGCTAGTAACGTAAGGGTCGTCGCTATCATGGTTAGAGAAGTATTCAACCCGAGAAGGTTTGCGAACACGCCATGATTCCAGAGAGTGTTGTGCCTCGCTAGCCCAGGCCGTCGGAATATCTGCCACGGTTCGCAGCACGTCGGACAACAGCGTGAACGGCAGTTGCCAGCGACGCCCGCTGGTCGCCGTGCCTTTACGTACGCGCCATAGATGGTCCCAATAGGTCGTAAAAA
>JBPCXR010000058.1:0-4027 GCA_051027215.1 Pseudomonadales bacterium
CCTGTACGCCGTGCTGCAAGGAGTGCGGGTGCCAAGGTGGAACAGTGACGATGTCGCCGATTCGCAGTGGCAGGATTGTGGTGAAACGCTCCATGGCAGCGCGTCGCTGCAGTTCTAAGTCCTGCAAAGCTAACTCGGGCTCGGTGCAGCTTAGCGCCTCTTGCAGCTGCTCATCGCTGCTGGGTTCTGTGCCAACTTCTCCGTCGAGCAATCGGCGAACGGCCTCGTAACTTTGTACCGCCGTCAGGTAAGCGGCGCGAAACTCAGTGTCGCTCGGGAAACTGCTGCGTAGCTCTTGGTTCATGCCGAAGCGGATGGCGCCAACGCCGTCGGGCCAAGCTTGCTGGTCGACGGCGGTAACCACATACACTTCTTCCTTGCGCTCGTGCACTTCGAAATACAAGTCTCCCACCACGGGTTGTGCCAGCGGATCGAGTATCTTTAGCAGTACGATCGGCTGGTCTTGATGCAACCAGCCTGGAGCCAGCGACAGATACAGTGATAGCGGCAATTTTGCCTCGCCGAGATCGACCTCAGCCTCTCCCCGGGCCTCCATGCCGCTGTACCACAATTCCTGGCCCCAGGGTTTTGGAATGGCGATGGGTGCCAGGCGCACGGGCGCTGCCAGGTCGACACGCGTCCCCGCTACCTCGGCTATCACCGTTGCGCGATGGGCATCGACCGCATATACGACTGCTGTTTCCTGGCAGTCGCCGGTAGCAGGTGAAATCCAACGCAGCGTGCGCCGCAGACGGGTAGGCGTCTGCTTGCGCGTAGCTTGTGCCAATGCCTGGGTGAGCAGTGGCTCAACGGGGTCGGCGTTCTGCTGAGTCAATGGGCTGCCATTGGGTGAGCGAATGCGCAGTATAAAGAAGTCCAGGGCTGCGCTGTGCTGGCCGGTGGCGGGATTGCTGAGTCTGCGCTGCAATCGAACCGAGCAATGTTTTTGTATGTCCGAATACGGCCAGTCGAGACCAGTGCACAGGGGTATATTGGTGACAGTGAAACGAGGTGCACAGCATGCAGCTAGACGAAGACATATGTGAGCGCGCGCGCTTGAGCCGGGACCGACGTTTCGATGGCCGCTTTATTGTGGCTGTGGTTACCACGGGAATCTATTGCCGGCCGGTGTGCCCGGCGCGCATGCCGGCTCGGGATAACGTCCGCTTCTACCCCACCACAGCAGCTGCCCAGGATGCCGGCTATCGGCCCTGTTTGCGCTGTCGGCCGGAGGCAGCGCCACGGATGCCCGAATGGGCCTTGGCCAGTGATCTGGTGCAGCGAGGTATGCGCCTGATCGATGCCGGGTTCTTGGACGATGCCAACACTGCTGCACTGGGCGCGCGGTTGGGGGTTAGTGCCCGGCATTTAGATCGGCTATTCCAGCACGAGCTGGGCACTACACCCAGCCAGTTGGCTCAAACTCGGCGAGTACTACTCGCCAAGCGGCTAATCACAGAGACCGGCTTGCCCATGACCAAGGTGGCGCTGCACGCCGGTTTTGGCAGCGTGCGTCGCTTCAACACTGCAATGCAGCGAGCTTATCGGGTGCCACCGCAACAGCTGCGACGCCAAGAAGAGACAGCCAAGGCGCAGCAGCTGCAGGTCACTCTGCCCGTGCGCCAGCCGTATTGCGTCGACTGGGTCTTCGATTTCCTCAAGCAGCGGGCGTTGCCCTGTATGGAAGCCGTGGACGGGCACACCTACAAACGACGGCTTGGGCCAGGCGCAGATTCGGAGTTGAGCGTGTGCTGGACCGGCTCTGAGCTGCGGTTAACGGTGCCGGAGGCGGCGCTAAAAGGCGAAGGCCAGACGCCCCCGACCACCCTGGTTCAGCTGCTGCCGCGAGTTAGGCGCTTGTTTGATTTAGATGCAGATTCTGCGGTCATCGATCAGGCGCTGATGACCGAGCCCCGACTGCAGGCCCAGCTGCAGCGCAGCCCAGGGCTGCGGGTGCCGGGCGCTTGGGACGGCTTCGAAATTGCCGTACGGGCGATTCTTGGTCAGCAAGTGAGTGTGGCCCGGGCGCGGAACTTGGCGATCGAGCTGTGTGAGCGCTTTGGTGCAGGCTTGTTTCCAAGCGCTGAGGCACTAGTGGACGCTGACGTCTCGGCGATTGGGATGCCCGGGCGCCGAGGAGCGGCCGTACGTGCTCTAGCCAGCGCAGTGTTGGCGGGAGACTTAGCGCTGGATGAGCATGCTGATTCGCAAACGCTAAAAGAAGGTCTGCAAGCATTGCCAGGGATCGGACCTTGGACCGCCGGCTATGTAGCGATGCGGGTGGCTCGCGATCCGGATGCGTTCCCGGACGCCGACTGGGTGGTGCTTAAGCAGCTGCAAATGACCCCAGCCAAGGCCCGAAAGTTGGCCGAGGCATGGCGCCCCTGGCGAGCTTACGGGTTGATGTATCTGTGGGCCGACTCGGTGCAGTGGCAGCCGCCGGATGAATCCAGACAATTTCGAGCGCCAAGGCGTAAAGGAGCATGAACATGCAATATCTAACCATGGAGAGCCCGGTTGGCCCCTTGCTGCTGGCTGGCAGCCACGCGGGCCTGCGACTCATTGGATTCTCCCAGGGTTCGATGGCCCGTACGCCTGACCCAGACTGGTCCCATGTGCCGACTGCCTTTGCCGATGCACAAACTCAGTTGAGCGAGTATTTTGAAGGTAGCCGCCGAACGTTCGATCTAACGCTGGACCCAGCTGGTACTGCGTTCCAGCAGGCTGTTTGGCAGGCACTGCTAACAATCCCCTACGGTGAGACACGTAGTTATCTGGAAGTGGCAAAGGCGGTTGGCAAGCCCAAAGCTGTGCGTGCAGTAGGCAGTGCCAATGGCCGCAATCCTTTGCCCATCGTGGTGCCTTGCCACCGGGTAATTGGCAGTGACGGCTCGCTCACGGGGTTCGGTGGCGGGCTTGAGAACAAGAAGCTTTTGCTAGCGCTTGAGCAGCGGCAGAAAGTGCTGTTTTGATTGGGTAGCTATTCGAGTATCTTTTAACCAAATAGTTGGTTATATTTAGGTCGTACACTGCTCGCGGTTGCTAATCTTGTAGGGTATTGATTTTAAAGATCTACATGGATTGTTGTGAGTGTTGTCCGCAAGCTGGAGAGCCGTAAATAGATAACTAAATATTTAGATAGATTAGAATGAGCGTTACTACCAGTACCAGAGATGCCGAGGCTACGCGCCTAAAACTCCTAGAAGCTGCCACAGAGGCCTTTGCGGCTGAGGGCTTTGCGGGGGTCCGAGTCGAGCACATCGCCCAACGCGCTGGCGTCAACAAGGCCATGATCTATCACTACTTCGGTAACAAGGAAGGGCTATACCAGGCAGTGATCGGTGCGGCGGCAGCGCAACTTCACGTGCCCTCGGATCTGTCGGCTTTGCGTGCCTTTCAAGGTCAGCTAGAAGCCCAGTTGGGTGATCCTGCCGTGCGCTTGCTTGCTTGGGAAGGCCTGCGGTCAGGTGCTCAGGAAGGCGTGGAAAAAGCGCAATTACCAACCCAACCGAACGATCGTTTGGGTCGTGATCAAGAGGATATTCAAGACTTGGCGCTGGTGTTTGTTGCGCTCGCGGCTTTTCCGCGCCTGTGTCCTCAGGTGGTGGCAGAGGTCACCGGGCTGCAGGCCAGTGGTGAGACTTTTCAGGCGCGCTGGCTGCGCTTGCAGCGGCGCATGCTGCGCATGATCGAAACGGCTCTGCATGCGCAGAAGGAACGAGTGACGCTGCGACCAGCGGCTAGGCCCAGCAACGAACCTTAGCGCTGGGCTAAACGCTCGAATTGTTGGAAGTAGTCCGGGAATGTCTTGCCAACGCAATCTGGGTCCTCGATGCCGATCTGAGCGCCGGATAGGGATGCCAAGGAAAAGCACATGGCCATGCGGTGATCGCCATAGGTGCTGATCTGGGCATCGCGAATTTTCTCTGGCGGGGTGATGCTGATGGCGTCGGCCGCCTCGATCACCGTTGCACCCAGGGCTCGCAACTCGTTCGCCATTGCGCTCAAGCGGTCTGTTTCCTTCACT
>JBPCXR010000059.1:0-2727 GCA_051027215.1 Pseudomonadales bacterium
CTTGATAACTCATCGTCCCTCTTCTATTCGACCCCGAGCCACCGACCCAAGCAACGATTGCAGCAATGTCACCGCCCAACGAACCTAGGCCCCGCCAAACCCCAACACCCTTGATCTTCGGGCACCGGGGTGCGGCCGGCCTGATTGCCGAAAATACCCTGCCCAGCTTTGTGCGGGCGCTCGAGCTGGGTGTCGATGGCGTCGAGCTTGACGTTCGCCTCGGTCGCGAGCACCTGTGGGTCATGCATGACGCAACGCTGACTCGAACGACGGGTGTCGAGGGCCGGCTCGAGGATTACGACCCGCTGGCGCTGCGCAAACTCGATGCTGGAGCCGGCGCAAGCATTCCCCACTTAGCGGAAGTGCTAGAGTTGATTCCTAGCCAGGTGCAGATCAACATCGAGCTGAAGGGCCCAGACACTGCGGGTCCAGTATTCGAATTGACCCGTGCACTCCCCCAATCCCAGTTTCTGATCTCCTCATTCGACCACCAGCAACTCCAGCACTACCGCGATCTCGGCGGTACAGCTCGGATTGGGATTTTGCTGGATAAATGGCAGTCTGAGATTCTAGCAACAGCTCGACGGCTGGATGCCTGGTCCTTCAACCTAGCGCACCGCATCACCACCCAGCCGCGTATCGAACGCATTCACCGCTGGGGTTATAAAGTCTTGGTCTACACCGTGAACCAACTGCGCAGCGCTCGCCGCCTGCAGCGTTATGGCGTCGATGGCTTATTCACCGACCGACCCGACCGAATCAACCGTGCCGCTCTAGCTGATTGAGCTCACGGCGTAAGTCGTAGCGCTCATCAGTGACGATTTTTTCGAGCACGGTGATACGTTCTTTCAAGGCGTTGATTTCGTCCAAGTTCACAGAACTGTGTTTGCTGGCCTCGATGCGCCGGGTTTTCAAGTAATCGTGCAGTACTCCGGCGATCAACGATATCGCAACAATCCAAACCACCATGGCGAATACAGACATTGATCACTCCTTAAGCGTTTATACGGCGCCACGATCTAGCGCATCCAACTCCCGCCGCAACGCATACTGATCTGACGTCACGTGGGTTTCAATGCGCCGTAACTTCAACTCAGCGTCGGTGAGATCGGCATGGACTTGACGCAAGCTGCGCCGCGGCGCATGGCGGGCACCGAACTCTGGCGCCGGTGAGCGATGATCAGTTCGCAGCTTGTCGACACGACCGGCCAGCGAGCGCCCAGGCTTGTCCATTAGCAAGCAGGCAATCAAATAACCCGGCAACGTGATGCCCGGCATGAACAGAAGCCCAGTAACAGCCAACAGGCGCACAACCCAAGTCTCGACTCCGAAATAGCGCGCAAATCCGGCGCAAACCCCGGCAATACGACGGTTATAGGGGTCCTTGAAGAGTTTTCTGGATTTCGGCAGGACATCTTCAAATCGATCGGAATAGCGGCGCGAACGTGACTCGCCCTCGTCAGCACCACGAATGCGCCGAGTGGTTTCGTCCAGTAACGACGTTGCCCGATCGCTCCAATCGTCTCGTGCCGAGCGCACCAAGTCTTGAATCGCATCCTCCAACTGTGTCATCGCCCGCTGCAAGTCGGACTTATCATCGTGCCTGGAGTTACGGTCTCTGCGGTCGGTCACTTACAAGCGCTCCTGTTGCTGGTTAATGGCTGGTTTCAATTGCCGTTACGCATGGTGCCGTTGCTGGCTCGGCCCTGGCGAATCTCCTCTGCTGTGGGTTGTCCGGCTCGCCAACCTGGCGATTCTTGGTCCAAAATAGATTCTAGAGTTTCGATGCGCTCCAGCATGCGCACTGCCTTGCCGGACAGCTGCTCAAGCTCGTCGCGCTCTTCCTGAGACAGCGCGCCTTGAGCTCGCTGCTTGCTGCGGTAGTGCATGAAGATCCATACCGGCGCCACCAGGCAAGTGAATGCCAGCGTTGGCACAAATAAAGCAACGACCCATCCTTCCATCAGTAGCTCCAACCTGTGTGCAGTGTCTTCAAACTGAGCAACCTGCAGCGCTTAGTGGGTGCCGCCATTAACACCCTGACTGCTTCGAACGCGCTGCTTGAACGCTTCGAGTTGTTCATTTAGGTCACCGTCGCGCTCGAGGTCCTCGATCTCATCGGCCAAGGTCTTCTGACCCATATCGAAGGATTCGATTTCTCCTTCTAAGTCATCCATCTTGCGCTCGTATTGCTCAAAACGCAGCAACGCATCGTCAATACTATGGTCGGACAGTTGGCGTCTGACTCCCAGCCGCGTTTGTGCGGCCTGACCGCGCAGGACGATGGCATTTTGCCGCGCCTTGGCATCTTTGATCTTTGCTTGCAGAGTGCCAACGTCTTCGCTGAGCTTAGTTAGCGTAGCGTCAATAATGGCCTGCTCCTGGGCAATGCTGTCTGCGGCCTCTTGGGCCTTGTTACGTTCCACCAGCGCGCCTTTGGCCAGATCATCGCGGCCTTTTTCAATGGCGACTTCAGCCTTTCGCTCCCACTCCGCCACCTCTTCGAGCAGCCACTGATGGCGCCTCTGCAGCTCTTTCTTGTCGGCAATGGCACGGGCAGAAGTACTGCGCACCTCCACCAAGGTTTCTTCCATCTCTTGAATGATCAGGCGGACCATTTTTTCTGGGTCTTCCGCCTTGTCCAACAACGCATTGATGTTGGAATTAATGATGTCTCCCATGCGAGAAAAGATACTCATGTTGGCAGTGCCTCCAGTTGCTATGCGC
>JBPCXR010000060.1:0-91485 GCA_051027215.1 Pseudomonadales bacterium
TCATAGTAGTTTCGTTTGGGAACTCGATCGGTCGGACAACAGATCGGAGGGCGCAAAGGCCGACAGAAGCTGCATCGCCTACTTTGGAGCGTGCCAGGCGAATGCCTGGCACTCGGCCAATTTTTGGCCAGGTCTTAGACCGCTTCGAACAAGCCAGCGGCGCCTTGGCCGCCACCGATGCACATGGTCACGACGCCGTACTTCTTGTTGCGTCGATTGAGCTCGCGCAGCACCGAGCCGGTCATTCTGGAGCCTGTCATACCAAATGGATGACCGATACTGATGCTGCCACCATTAACGTTGTAGAGCTCGTTATCGATGTCCAGAGCATCTCGAGAGTACAGGCACTGCGAAGCGAACGCCTCGTTGAGCTCCCAGAGATCGATATCGTCCTTCTTCAAGCCAGCATTTTGCAGGAGCCTGGGAATAGCGAACACTGGACCGATGCCCATTTCATCAGGCTCACAGCCAGCAACCGTGAATCCGCGATAGATGCCGATGGGCTCTACACCTAATTGTGCAGCGCGCTCTGCACTCATCACCAGGGTCATTGAAGCGCCATCGGAGAGCTGCGAGGCGTTTCCGGCCGTGACGCTACCATCCTCTTCGAATGCTGGCGGAAGCTTAGCCAGGCCTTCGATGGTGGTATTCGGACGGTTGCACTCGTCCTTGTCTACGACCACATCCACGTGGCTCTCTTTTCCTGTTTCTTTGTCCACCTGCAGCATGGTGGCCTTCATGGGTACGATCTCTTCCCCAATCCAACCCGCATCGACGGCTTTCGCGTAGCGCTGCTGACTTTGCAGAGAGTAGGCGTCCTGGGCCTCGCGGGTAACCTGATAGCGGCGAGCCACAACTTCCGCCGTATTGCCCATAGCCATGAATATGTCAGGCTTCTCTTCTGTTAGGCGCTTGTTGAGCTCCGCCTTGCCTGGGGTCTGGCGATTGCGCATGGAAATGGAATCGACGCCGCCAGCAATGGCGACCTGGGTCTGTCCACTGGCTATCTGATTGGCAGCCATGGCAATGGATTGCAGGCCCGAAGAACAAAATCGGTTGATGGTTACCCCGCCGGTGGTCACGGGCAGTTTTGACAAAATCACCGCCAGGCGGGCGAGGTTGCCATCCTGTTCCCCGGCATGGCTTGCCGCACCCACGTATACATCTTCGACTTCGTCAGCTGAAATCTTTGGATTTCGCTCTAACAGAGCGTCGATACAGTGGGCCAACATGTCATCGGACCGAGTCAGGTTAAAACTGCCGCGGAACGACTTCGCCAGCCCGGTTCGGACGCTATCGACAATGACTACATCACCCATGGTTTATTCCTCTCTTTCGTGTCTATCAATATTGTGATTATTCGACTATTTGTGACTATTCGTATGGCGTTTCGGCTCTCATTTTTCGGAAATGAGCTGCAACCAACAACCGATTGAAAATTCGGCCCGGCATCATAGCGCGTGATCTGTGGTTCGTCATAGGGTCAAGCTCGAGCCTTGGCGTAACGCCGGCCTGCATTAGTTAGGTGCCAGCAGGGGCGAGGCAATTGCTCTACAGAGCGTAGAAATGGGAGCTCGGCATATGCTGCCAGCCGGGCTCCATAGAATCGTACACGCCGATGACATCGGCGTGGGACAGGCAGACGAGCTAGCGCACGACGAACGTGCGCTGTGCTCTACGCTTTACGACTAGTTCTTCAGTCGTTCGAGCTGGTTTGCGCCTTCTTCTGTGGCGGCATCACTGGCTTTGTCAGCCATATCCTTGAGCTTGTCTCCGGCAGCGTCGGCCATATCAGCCGCTTTGTCGGTGACTGCATCAGCAGCATCGCCAGCCGCCGCCGAGGCATCACCAGCCATGTCTTTGGCACCTTCCCAGGTACCACCGGCCGCGTCGCTGACCGCTTCGCCAGCGTCAGAGGCCATGTCTCCGGCAGCGCCTGCGGCATCTCCTGCCATGTCTGCAGCGCCATCGACCATGTCGCCGGCCGCATCGCCCATCTTTTCACCAGCATCGCGTACGGCGTCACCGGCGCTTTGACTCTCGTCGCCACAGGCAGTCATGCCAAACACCAGGGCCAGAGCAGCCATTGTTTGAATCAGTTTCATCGTGAATCTCCTAGTCTCATTACTCGCGCAACAGGCATCTTCAATTGTCGTCGCCCGGCATTCGTCTATTGGTTATGCCAATTTGTTATAAGGATCACTCAAGAGATGCCGTAGCAGCGACCGCATGCTCGCTCACCACACTCCCCTACTGCTGAAATCGCAACCTTATTTGTCACGCGTCTTTTATCATCCGCGTCTTGGCCAGTTTTTGATACGACCAGCGATAAACTGCCCGTCCGTCCCCATATTGCGATTCGCAAACGCCATCGCTGGGTCTGCTAACGCGCCCGCAGAATACCCGAATTGATCGGAATCCAACACCCGGCCGCCGACTGCTTGTCACGTGCTAGCCTGGGCCGTTTCCGAGGGGCAGCTAATGA
Organism: Pseudomonadales bacterium; assembly: GCA_051027215.1. Classification (GTDB taxonomy): domain Bacteria; phylum Pseudomonadota; class Gammaproteobacteria; order Pseudomonadales; family Azotimanducaceae; genus CALHVX01. Next base: position 2,486 of record JBPCXR010000060.1, read on the forward strand.
CAATGGAAGCGAGCGTACTGGTCGATGGCCTGTGTTTTGGCGAAGGCCCACGCTGGCACAACAAGGCTTTGTGGCTTTCGGACATGCACGCCGGCGTGGTGCTAAAAATCGACGCCCAGGGCAACCGCCAAGCCGTGACAACTGTTGAAGCCTGGCCGTCGGGCCTTGGCTGGTTACCCAACGATGAACTGCTCATCGTCTCGATGCGTGATAAGTCGCTGTTGCGTTTTGATGGCAAGCAAAACCATCTACACGCCGATCTTTCTGAGCTGGCCAGCCACTACTGCAACGATATGGTTGTTGATGCTCAGGGTAGAGCTTATGTCGGCAATTTTGGTTTTGATCTGCATCAGCGCGAAGCCGTTGCACCGGCGGAACTGATTTGCGTAGAAGCCGACGGCACTGCTCGCGTGGTTGCCGAAGACTTACTGTTCCCAAACGGTACGGTGATCACACCCGACGGCAAAACTCTAGTTGTCGGCGAAAGCTTCGGTAGCCGGCTGACCGCGTTCACCATCGACGCCCGGGGCGACCTCAGCCAACGCCGGCAATGGGCCGCGATGCCAGAGCGCGCGGTACCGGACGGTATTTGTCTGGACGTCGCCGGCGGGATCTGGGTTGCCTCACCCAGCACCAACGAATGTTTACGCATCATCGAAGGTGGCGAAGTCAGCCACCGTGTGGCACTGGATCGCGGCGCCTTTGCCTGCATGCTGGGCGAACAAACGCTGTACATATTGGCCAGCGGTTCCTCAGACCCTGACACTTGTCGCAGCGAGCGTAGCGGCCAAGTCTTAACCGTTACCGCACCCTATCCCGGTGCCGGTTGGCCCTAGTGTCCCGCCTGCGTATATTGTCGCGCGCACAGCCAAACCTATAGAACCCGACCACAGGAGAATCTTGGCCATGACGCTATTCGAAAACTATCGCTCTCCGTGGCTGACAGAAGAGCTGAGCATGCTCGCTGATGCGGCACGCAAGTTCTTCGAAACCGAGTTCATGCCTCATGCCGAGCGCTGGATCGAGCAAGGCGAAGTAGATCGCAGCGCCTGGAATCTGGCCGGATCCGCTGGACTATTGTGCGCAGAGATTCCCACTGAATACGGAGGCGTCGGCGGCAGCTACCTGCACGACACGGTGATCTTAGAAGAAATGCATCGCGCCGGCGTCCCGGGATGGGGCAATCAAGTGCACAGCTCTATTGTTACTCCGTACCTGCTGCACTATGGCAGCGAGGAGCAAAAACAGCGTTGGCTGCCGAAGATGGCCAGCGGTGAGATGGTTGGCGCCATCGCTATGACCGAACCGAATACCGGCTCAGATCTACAAGCCGTACGCACTACGGCGGTTAAAGACGGCGACGACTACATTATTAATGGCTCGAAAACCTATATCACCAACGGCCAACACTGCGACCTAGTCATTGTGGTGGCGAAAACCGATCCCAGCCTTGGCGGCAAAGGGATTTCGTTGATCGTAGTTGAAACGGAGAATCAACCCGGCTTTCAGCGTGGCCGGAACTTGAAAAAGCTAGGGCAAAAAGCCGCCGACACCTCTGAGCTGTCTTTCAGCGATTGCCGAGTACCCATTAACAATCGCCTCGGCGGAGAAGAAGGCAAAGGCTTCGCGCAACTCATGACGCAACTGCCCCAGGAGCGATTGAACATCGCCCAGGCTGCAGTCGTTGCCATGGAGCACGCGCTGACCATTACTTTAGACTTTGTGCAGCAGCGCATGGCCTTTGGGCAGCGAGTTCTGGATTTTCAGAATACCAAGTTCCGACTGTCGGAATGCAAAACCGAAGCGTTGATTGCCCGAACCTTCGTCGATCAGTGTCTATTGCAGCACATCGATGGCAAGCTGGATGCAGCCACAGCCTCCATGGCCAAGTACTGGACCACGGACAAACAGTGCGAAATCGTTGATGCCTGTCTACAGCTGCACGGCGGCGCTGGCTATATGGATGAGTATGAGATTTCCCGCATGTACGCAGATGCCCGAGTACAAAAAATTTACGGCGGAACCAACGAAATTATGAAGGAGCTAATAAGCCGAACGCTCGGATAGCTCCTACGCTCATCGGCCAACTGTTATGGATGAAGCCATTGATGCGCTGATGCGCCCCATCGCTGACCTCGTCAGCGCATTCATATTTTATAGCGTGCCAATGGCTGGTGCAGACGTGCCGTTGATCGTCATCTGGCTAATATTCGGTGGACTGTTTTTCACCCTATACCTTGGCTTCATCAACATTCGCGGCTTCGGACACAGTGTGGCGTTGCTCAGCGGTAGATACGCAGATCCGGAGCACCCCGGAGAGATCAGCCAATTCCAAGCTCTGACTACGGCAGTCGCCGGCACCGTTGGTATCGGCAACATCGCCGGGGTCGCCGTCGCCATATCCATGGGCGGGCCAGGGGCTACGTTCTGGCTCATCGTCGCTGGGCTGCTGGGCATGTCCACCAAATTCGCTGAATGCACCTTGGGGTTGCGCTATCGACAGATCGATGCTGACGGCAACGTTTCTGGTGGCCCCATGTACTACCTACAACAAGGACTCACGGAACGTCGTTGGCCACGCCTCGGTCGCGGTCTTGGGACCTTCTACGCCGCCTCCATGGTCATCGGCTGTCTCGGCATCGGCAACATGTTCCAGTCAAACCAGGCTGCGGCGATCTTTGTCGACGTCAGCGGCGGCGTGCTGGCACAGCAGACCTGGTTGATCGGCTTGGTCCTGGCAGCATTGGTCGCCATCGTGATCATCGGCGGAATTCGATCTATCGCTACAACGACAGCAAGGCTCGTCCCAGGTATGGCGCTGCTGTACGTGATCAGCGCACTCGCAATCTTGCTACTCAACGCCGATCGCGTGCCCGCAGCGATTGCTGCGATCTATAACGGTGCCTTCTCAGCCGAGGGCGTTGCCGGAGGCCTGATTGGCGTCATGATCATCGGCTTCCGGCGCGCGGTCTTCTCTAACGAAGCCGGCCTAGGCTCTGCGTCGATTGCCCACGCTACGGCCAGGACCCCGTACCCAGCCGCTGAAGGCCACGTCGCGCTGCTGGAACCCTTCATCGACACGGTGGTGATTTGCACCATGACGGCGCTGGTCATCATCACCACGGTTTACACACCGGAGTTGCTTAACGGCGAAGTCAGCGGCATTGAGCTGACCACCCAAGCCTTCGCCAGCACGCTTTCCTGGTCCCCGATTCCGCTGTCGATCGCCGCAATTTTATTCGCGTTCTCAACGATCATCGCCTGGTCTTACTACGGACTGAAAGCATTTACCTATTTAACCGGCGGTCGAGCGTGGGCCGATCTCGCCTTCAAGGTCGTGTTCCTCGCCTTCATCGTTTTAGGTGCCAGTGTCAATTTGGGCGCTTTGATCGACTTGTCTGATGCGTTGGTTTTCGTGGTCGCCATACCCAACCTACTCGGCCTGTATTTGCTTGCCCCGGTTGTCAAAGAGGAACTCCGTCGCTATGAAGAAAACCGTCGATCGACACCACCCTAAGAAATTTCGCTGGCTGCTAAATAGGACCGCTGTTAGCAGCTTACTGCTACTTAGCTCAACGGTATTGGCACAATCGAACGCGCCAGCGGATCTGGTGTTTATCGGTAAGCACATCATTACCATGGAAGGCCCCGAGCCGCGCCGGCAAAGAAAAGCTCAGGCGCTGGCGGTTACAGGAGAGCACATCAGCTGGATGGGAACCGCTGAGCAAGCTGCGCAGCACATCGGCCCGGAGACGGAAGTGATAGAGCTGAAGCGGCGCGCGCTGCTGCCTGGGTTCATCGATGCCCATGGCCATGTGACGTTCCAAGCGTTCACCATTAGCCTGGCAAACGTTGCCTCTCCACCCGTTGGTCCGGTAACCGACATCGCCTCGCTCCTTGCGACCCTGGTAAATTACATGGATGAGAACAACCCTGAGCCAGGTAGTTGGATCGTGGGCAATGGTTACGATGACTCGCTTTTGAAAGAATCGAGACACCCCACCCGCCAAGACCTGGACCAGGTTAGCGGCGATCATCCACTGGCCTTGATGCATGTTTCCGGCCATCTGGTTGCGGCAAACTCCAAGGCATTACAGTTAGCGGGTATTAGCGCTGACAGCGACGACCCTGAAGGTGGGCACATCCGCCGAATCGACGGCAGCAACGAACCCAACGGGGTGTTAGAGGAAACTGCCGCTAATATCTTGCGACCGTTTATGTTTGCTGGGCAAACCAACCCCTTAGAGAGTTTGCAACAAGCGCTGGCCCTATATGCGAGCCACGGCACGACGACCGTGCAAGACGGTGCCACCGGTCAGGAGGTCATACCGTTAATCAAAGCGGCCGCTGATGCAGGTATTCTGACCCAGGATCTCATTTACTATCCCGTCGTTCAGGATGCGACTCCGATACCAGCGGAGTGGCAGGTCGGTGAATACCAGAATCGAGCCAAAGCGGGTGGCGTGAAAATGGTGCTGGATGGTTCACCCCAGGGTAAAACCGCGTTTCTGAGCGCGCCTTACCATGTTCCACCAGATGGCAAAGACGCCAGCTATCGCGGTTACCCGATACATCCTGCCGAGCGTGTGACCGCCATGGTAAAACACTACATCAACGCTGGTGTGCCGATTCTGGCCCACGCCAATGGCGATGCTGCAGCAGACATGCTGATCGACGCGGTCGCCGCTGCTGAACACCAAAAAGATCATCGAACAGTCATGATTCACGCTCAGACCGTGCGTGAAGATCAGCTGGACGACATGGCCGAGCTGAAGATCATTCCTTCGTTTTTCTCCGCGCATACTTTCTTCTGGGGCGACTGGCATCGCGACTCGGTGCTAGGGCCGGAGCGTGGCGCACGAATTAGCCCAACCCGCTCTGCGATGGACCGAAATATTCCATTCACCGTGCACAACGACGCGCCCATCGTTCCGCCGGACATGACGCGATTGCTCTGGGCCAGCAGCAATCGCAAGACCCGCAGCGGTAAAACCCTTGGCAAAGAGCAACGTCTACGCACCTACGAAGCGTTGCTCGCAGTAACCCGCAACGCGGCCCATCAAGCTTTCGAAGAAGACCGCAAGGGAACGCTGGCGGTGGGCAAGCTGGCCGACCTAGTGGTGCTGTCGAGGAATCCATTGACCACAGCTCCTAGGCGCTTACTAGCCCTCGAAGTTGAAGGTACTTGGTCCCACGGGCGACAGATCTACAGCAATACGCCAGAATAGCCGCCTTTTACCGAAGCGATCATCGAATGGAAGGCCCAACTTCTCATACTTACTACTCTCAACGTCTGCGCCTGCACTACGTAGACTGGGGCAATCGGGACGCCCCGCCCATGTTGTTGGTGCACGGCGGACGTGACCACTGCCGCAACTGGGATTGGGTAGCCGAGCGCTTTCGCAAGAACTATCACATCATCGCTCCGGACCTGCGGGGTCATGGTGACTCCCAGTGGATGATCGGCGGCAGCTACAATCAAGTCGACTACGTCTACGACATTGCGCAGCTGTTGTATCAAACCAAGATGACGCCGGTAACCATCATCAGCCACAGCCTTGGCGGCTCAATCTCGCTTGCCTACACCGGCCTCTATCCAGAGAACGTTAGCAAGCTGGTCGCCATCGAAGGCATGGGACCGCCGCCGCAGATGATCAAAGAACGTTTCAATCAGCCCACGAAAGAACGCATACAGTTCTGGATCAACGATCTGCGCAAAATTGCTGGACGGCTGCCCCGGCGCTACGCCTCGGTTGAAGACGCGTTCCAACGCATGCAGGCAGAGAATCCTCACCTGAACGAAACCCAAGCACGCCATCTGACTGTTCACGGCGTGAATCAAAACGAAGACGGCAGCTACAGCTGGAAATTTGACAACTACATCCGCGCTTTTCCACCCATCGGCATTCCTTTCGATGAAGTCTACAAACTCTATGAAGAGATCACCTGCCCGACGCTTTTGGTCCGTGGCACGGAATCTTGGGCTTCGGACCCAAATAAGGACGGCCGGGCGAACCATTTCAAGAACGGTACTGTCGCCAACATCTCTGGTGCCGGGCACTGGGTGCACCACGATCAACTGGATGAGTTCACCACGCTAGTGCAAAAATTTCTTCAAGCACCAGATTAACTAGCGGGCAAGCGCCAAATGAGTGATCGAGCACAAGCGCTGCAACAGACCGGTTGCCAGGGCGTGTTCTACATTACTGGAGGCGGCTCCAAGCTGATCTCCGAGTTGCTCACCACGCCTGGAGCCAGTAAGACCGTATTGGAAATGCACGTACCGTACGCGGCTCCCGCACTCGCACAACTTATAGGGCAAACGCCTGAACAAGCTTGCTCTGAGCCAACAGCGCGAGCGCTGGCAATGTGCGGGTTCCAACGCGCGCTGCAGTTAGGCGGTACTCAGCCGTTTGGGCTCGGTTGCACCGCTGGCCTGGCCACCGATCGTGCAAAACGCGGGCGCCACCGCGCTCACGTTGCCGTGCAGACCTTGTCGCGCTCTCTGGATCTGCGATTCGATTTTCGAGCGACGCGCAAGCAGGAAGAAGCCGCATTGTTAGAGGGCCTGTGGGAAGCGTTGTCTCGAGCGTTGAATCAGCCATTCGCGAACCGCGCTCCGGATGTCACCACCTATACCAGCACCCAGGCACCAAAGTCCTGGCAGGCGTTATTGTTGGGTACAAGCCAAGCGGTTCAAGTAACGCAGCTGCGCCGTGCGCAAACGCCCAAACTATTGCTGCCAGGTTCTTTCAACCCTCTGCACGCCGGTCACGCCGCCATGCTCGACCACGCTGAGCAGGTGCTGAGCACGCCAGGGGCGTATGAACTCGCCATCGCCAATGTGGATAAGCCCATTGCCGACTACAGCACGGTACGCCAACGACTCAAAGCGTTTCGGAGTCGCAAAGTCACAGCGCCCCTTTGGCTAACAACGCTGCCAACTTTCGTGGAGAAAGCCCACGCCTTTCCACGCACAACGTTTGCCGTGGGTGCAGACACTGTTATTCGCGTTGCCGAACCGAAATATTACGGTTCCATTCACGGCCGCAACGAAGCGCTGAAGACCTTTGCGTCGTTGGAATCGAGTTTCTTAGTCTTTGGACGCAGCCAACATGGCCGCTTCATCGGATTGGACGATCTGAAATTGCCAAAGGCACTGAGGGCACTGTGTCGCGGGGTCAGTGAGCGAGATTTCCGCCAGGACGTCTCTTCTACTGCGCTGCGCAACAACCGCGCTTAACGCGGTTGTGCAGCGAGGCTTGAGCAAGCAGCTGCAGAGGGTGCAACTGCAACCGGCAATTTCGCTAGCGCCGAGCATTGGACCCGCTGCTGATCATCACACTCACGCCTAACATCAACGCAAATACTAAAACCGGCAATACCAGCATCACAAACCCAAGGCCGAGGTTAGCGCTGTCGACCCACTCAGCTGTTTGATGTCGGTACCCTTCCCACGCCACCCAACCCCAAGCAGCAAGCATTGCCAGCAAGCCTGCTGCAGTGACTGATCCATAGGTGCGCGCCATGCGCTGGTTGAAGCTGCCCACAATCGCCCAAACAACGAAAGGCATACAGGCCCACGCAACGTTGAACAGCATGATTGCCGGCTCTTCAAAAAAACGCTCAGGCTGGCGGCTACCCAACCAAATTAGCGCGTTAGCCAATATTGGCAGGAGCGCAGCGAACGCAATCGGGTACAAAATGCCACGGAGTCCTGGACCATTGGCGTTTTCGCTGTAGGCATTCATCAGCTACCACTCCAGATCTTCAATGCGCTTCGGCCAGTTGTCTTTTAGCAGCCGGGACAAAGAGCGGTCGGCCAACAGGCGCCCCTCAGTCTGGCACCGAGCACAATAGTTGGCTTCGTTTTCTGCGTACTGAATGCGCTGTACTGGTGCAGCACATACCGGACAGGGTTTCCGGTACTTGCCGTGTACCGCCATCTCTGCATGAAACGCCGTTACCTTCGCCGGAAAGCTCTCGCCCGCCTGTTCCCTGAGTCTATCAATCCATTCACTCAGCACCCCTCGGGTCGCCAGATACAATGATTCAACGTCGTCATCCTTCAGCGTTCGTGCCCGCTTAAACGGCGATAAACGCGCTCGGTGCAGAATTTCATCGGAGTAGGCATTGCCAATCCCTGCAAACACCCGCTGATCCGTTAACGCTCGCTTGAGCGTATGATTGCTATCTCTCAGGCGTTCGGCAAATTCGGCTTGAGATATTTCGAAGATCTCCAACCCACCTGGATTTAGCTCGTTCAAAGCCTCGCGTTGCGACAGCAGCCGTAATGACGCCCGCTTTTTCTTGCTGGCCTCAGTAAAAAGCACGGTTCCCGATTCAAAATCCAATGCCAGCAGGCCGATTCGCTTCGGCACGGCTACGGGTTTACTGCCACGATCACGCCACTGCAGTCGGCCGCTGATCATCAGGTGCATCACCATGAAGTGGTCGCCCTCGAATTCGAACACCAGTTGTTTGGCTATACGCCAAACAGCCAATAATTTTCGATCCACGAATGCCGCCGTTGTCGGAGTCACCGTTCTGAGTACAAAGGGGCTGCTGATGCGAATATCCAATAGTTGCTGGCCCGCTAAGCGCTGGGTCAGATGTTCGATATACAAATTGAGATCCGGTACTTCCGGCATGGCGTAGCTTGGGTTAGTCGGCAATCAGCTGTTTGTTCGAGTAAACCGTTTTCCAGCGGCCGCTGCGAAAACGCCAGATCAGCATGGTGCCTTTGAGCAGGTAGTCCGCGACCAGTGAAGCGTATACCCACCAGACCGGTAAGCCAAAGAAAGTGCACAGTGCGGCTATACCGCAGCGCATACCGATCAAGCCTAGGAAGGTGGCCACCAGCGGAAAGCGGGTATCGCCAGCTCCGCGTAGCGACCCACCGATGGTGAATTCCACAGCCAACAGCGGCATCATCGCGCCGAGTATGTAGATGAACTGGATCGTGTATTGCACCGTTAGCGGCGCATCGCCTATGAAGAACAACGCCAATTCTTCGGCAAAGAAAATTACCAACAAGCCCAACAAGCCCATCGAGACTACGGCCATGCCCGTAGCACGCCAGCCACTGCGCATCGCCCCATCGGGATCGCTGGCACCCAGGTATTGACCGACCAAGGTGGCACCGGCAATCGAGAAGCCAAACCCAACGGTCATGCAGACCATCAACATGTTGGTGCCGATGTTGTAGGCGGCGAAGGCTTCAGTGCCGTAGAAGTTGCCGATCAGCATTAGAAAGATGAAAAATCCCAGCTGAAAGACGATTTGTTCCACGCCCGCGGGATAGCCAATGTCCAGCAAGCGCTTGAGCCGCTCACGGCGCCACCAGCCGCTGTTTACATGTTTCACCCGAAATCGCTGGGTCAGCCACAGGAACAGCAACACCAAGCCACCGACGCTAAAGGCAATGCCAGCAGCAATGGCTACCCCGGACACCCCCATCTGAGGAAAACCGTAGTTTCCGAAGACCAGCAGATACAGCAGCGGAACATTCAGGACATTCACCCCGATGCTGATCCACAGGGGCGACCAGGCATCTCCAGAGGCACGCAACGCGGCACCTAGAATGAAGTTAACGGCAAAAGCCAGATTGAAGAAGGACAGCCAACGGATGTTCTCGGCCGCAAGCTCCAGGGTTAGCGGGTCCAAACCAAATACCGAGGCGACAGGATGGGCAAACAGGGCGCCGACGACCGTCATGATCAAAGAGAACACGCCTGCTAGCACCAACGATGCCATGGTCACCCGGCTCGCCTCCTGGTAATCGCCGGCACCCCAGGCACGAGCGACTAAGGCCGTGGTACCGGCACTTATGGCCATGAGAATGGCCTGCATGGCAAAGAAGACCCGTTGACCCGCGCCGATGGCCGCCAACGATTGAGCACCGAGCTCGCCAACGAATTTGGTCTGCACCATGCCCACGACGGTATAGCTGAGGTTGCCTAGAATCGATGGAAACGCCAGCTGCCAAACGCTCAGCTGTGGCGCAGAGCTCTGCTCTGCTGCGTCTACCGCCGGGTCTGTATCGCTGGATGCCAAAATGCTGCGCCTGTTTGTGGAGGAGTATCCGGGGCGGCTAGACTGCTTTTTCGAACAGCCAAACCAAAACCAGAAACCGTTCCCCTAAATCAATACAAAGGAAGTAAAGCGTATGAGTGACGAGCTAAGAGTCACCATCAACGACTGGATCGCAGAAGTGGTAATCACTCGGCCACCACACAACTTCTTCGACCACGATCTGATTCGCCAGATTGCCGATGCCTTCGACGCTCTGGATGAGGACGCCAACTGCCGGGCCATCATCCTGGCCTCACAGGGCAAGTCGTTCTGTGCCGGTGCGAATTTTGGCAGCGGCACAGGTTCCGATCAGGGAAGCGCCGATTTTACAGAGGAAGGGTTCAGGAACACCACCGGAATTCTGTATAAAGAAGGGGCCCGCTTGTTTGCCAATCGCAAGCCGATCATCGGCGCCATTCAAGGTGCCGCCATCGGCGGTGGCTTGGGGCTGTCATTGGTCCCGGACTTTCGGGTAGTCACGCCCAATGCCCGCTTCGCCGCTAACTTCGTCAAACTGGGTCTACATCAAGGTTTCGGCATCTCGCTTACCCTACCGCGACTGATCGGCCAACAGGCGGCAACTCGCATGCTGTTAACCGGCCGGCGGGTGAGCGGCACCGAAGCGCTAACTTTAGGTCTGGCTGATCGCTTAGTGGAAGCAGACGAGCTCATGGACGCCGCTCGGGCTATGGCGGCAGAAATCACCGAAAATGCCCCGCTGGCGGTGGCGTCCGTCCGTGCCACTCTGCGCCAGGGCTTGGCCGAGGCGGTGGCCCAGGTCACCGACCATGAACTGAGAGAACAGCAGCGGCTGCGTGCTACCGCCGACTCCGCCGAGGGCATTCGCGCTGTGGCAGAGCGACGTCCTGGCAACTTCATCGGCTCTTAGATCAGCGCGCGGCTAGGGCAAACCCTTCGACAACAATAGCAACTGAGAAACTTATGAATTTAGGCAAGTTAGGCGTTTGGTACTTTTTTGATGGGTTACCGGCCGCGGCGGCCGCCGCTGCGGCGCAGCGAATCGAAAAACTCGGTTACTCTGCTCTATGGATTCCAGAAACCGTCGGTCGTAATCCACTGGTGCATGCCAGCTGGCTGCTGGCGAATACCGACTCGCTGATCTTGGCCACGGGAATCGCAAACATTTATCATCGCGAACCCGGCGTCACCATGGCCGCGCAAAAGACCCTGGCTGAACAGTCTGGCAATCGCTTTTTGCTGGGACTCGGCGTGTCGCACAAGCCGTTGGTCGAGGGTGTACGCGGTTTGGAGTACGGCCCGCCGGTCAAAACCATGCGCAGCTACCTGGAAGGCATGCGGGCATCACCTTATCAGGGCGTGCCGCCGACTGAGGAACCGCCAACGGTCATCGCTGCCTTGGGGCCAAAAATGCTTGAGCTGGCAGCCAGTCAATGCAGCGGAGCCCACCCCTATTTCACCTCTCCTGAGCATACGGCCACAGCCCGCAAAATTCTGGGCGATGGGCCCATGCTCTGTGTTGAGCAGAAAGTCATATTAGAGACTAATCCGCAAAAAGCCCGTGAGCTAGCGCGCCCTGTGGCTTCGATTTATACCGGCTTGCCCAACTACTACAACAACTGGCTACGCATGGGGCTAGAAGAGGCAGACTTCAAGGATGGCGGCAGCGACAAGTTCATCGACACCACGTTCGCCTGGGGCAGCGCAGCTGCCATCAAAGACCGGATACAACAGCATTTCGATGCCGGCGCAAGCCATGTATGTATTCAGCCAGTTAACCCGAACGGCCAGTTCGGGGATTTACATTGGGATGCACTAGAAGCGCTGATTTAAAGGGAGGAACAGATGAGCGAGTTGCAAGATCAGGTTGTGATCGTTACCGGCGCGGCAGGCGCGCTCGGCGCTGCAGTTGTCGACCATTTCGCCAACCAAGGCGCTAAGCTAGCCCAGCTCGACGTGGTGCCGATCGACAACGCTCACTATAGCGACACATGTGATCTCACCAGCTACGAAGACTGTCGAGAAGCCGTAACCAAGATCCTCGGCCAGTTCGGCAGCGTCGCGGTTTTAGCCAACATTGCCGGCGGCTTCACCATGGGCGATGCCGTACACGAAACCAGTGCCGACACCTGGAATTTCATGATGGGATTGAATGCGCAATCGGTCTTGAATATGGCTCGCGCGGTCGTGCCCGCCATGATCAATCAGGGGCACGGCAAGATAGTCAATATCGGCGCCCGAGCCGGCCTTCGAGGCGCACCCAACATGGCCGCCTATAGCGCATCGAAAAGCGTCGTCATACGCCTAACCGAGTCTTTGGCGGATGAGGTAAAAGCCCAAGGAATCAATGTGAACTGCGTCCTACCGAGCATCATCGACACCGAGCGCAATCGCACAGACATGCCAGACGCAGACTTTTCATCTTGGGTGCAGCCTGCACAACTAGCAGCGGTTATCGGGTTTTTGGCTTCCAGCGCCGCTGACCCAATCCATGGCGCTGCACTACCGGTAGAAGGCTTAAGCTAGCTGCTCGAACAAACCATAGCCCCCGCGAAAGAACAGTAGCGGCCCAGCGTCTGGTGAGACGATGGCGAAGTCTTGCACCTGGCCGATGGCAATCGTGTGATCGCCTGCGTCGTGTTCTGCTACGAGTTCGCAATCCACGTAGGCTAAGACGTCTGCCAGTATCGGCGAGCCCGTAACTCCGGCCCGCCACTGCAAGTCGGCGAATTTGTCACCGCCGGAAACGGCGAAGAGATCGCACAGAGGTTTTTGTGAAGCGGTCAGAACGTTGATGCAGAAACTGCCGGAATCTCGCAGTTTCGGCCAGCTGGTGCTGCCCTTGCCGGGGCACAGGGCAACCAATGGGGGCTCCAAAGACAACGAGACAAACGACTGCGCGGCAAACCCGGCTGGCGCACCTTCATGACAGCCGCTGGCGACGACGATGCCGGTGGAGAAATGACCCATCGCTGTTCTGAAGGCACGCCCATCAAATTCCGACATAGTCTCTAACTACCTAGATCCCAACATTTGCCAGTCATTATAACGACAGATGAACCTGAACCCCCGTCCCATTAGAATGCCAAGTAGAATGGGGTAATCGATTACGGAGTAGCAGTATGAGCGACCTAAACACCTTCCGTGCAGAGACTCGGGAATGGCTCGAAGCCAATTGCCCTCCGAGCATGCGCACGGCGACCCCGGAAGACGAAATCATCTGGGGTGGTCGCACCCAGGTCTACAAGAACCCGGAGTCGGAGGTCTGGCTGGAGCGCATGGCGCAGAAGGGTTGGACCTGCCCGACCTGGCCTAAAGCCTATGGCGGTGCTGAACTCTCCGCCGACCAGAACAGAGTATTTCTCGCAGAGATGAATCGCATCAATGCCCGCTTACCGGTGCAAAGCTTCGGCATCTGGATGCTCGGGCCGGCACTCCTCGAGTTCGCGACCCATGAGCAGAAGCTCGAATATCTACCGCCCATATGCCGTGGGGAGATTCGCTGGTGTCAAGGCTACTCCGAACCCAACTACGGCAGCGATCTAGCCGGCCTGCAGACCAAAGCGGAAGACAAAGGCGACCACTTCCTCGTCAACGGCTCGAAAATCTGGACCTCCTACGCAGACGAGGCAGATTGGATTTTTTGCCTGGTGCGTACCGAGCCCGATGCGCCCAAACACGAAGGCATTAGCTTTCTCTTGTTCGATATGGCCTCCGACGGGATAACCACGGCACCCATTGAGCTGATCAGCGGCTCATCGCCCTTCTGCCAGACGTTTTTCGACAATGTCAAAGTGCCGAAGCCCCAGCTCGTAGGCGATCGCGGCAAGGGCTGGGCTATTGCCGAGCGTCTACTACAGCACGAGCGGCAAGCGATTTCGGGTCTTGGCGGCAACACTGCCCTGGGAAGCAGCGGGCGCAAGCTAGAAGATGTCGCTCGTCACTACGTCGGTGAGCAAGACGGCAAGATCGCCGACCCCGGCAGCCGCGCCGCGGTCATTGCCCATCGGCAGAACGACAAAGCCTTCCAGCTGACCATGGCGCGGGCCGCGGAAGAAGCGAAGGCCGGACAGAGCAATGGCAATTTGGCATCCATGTTCAAGCTCTACGGTACCGAGCAGAACAAAGCTAAGTACGAGCTCATGCTGGCGCTCATGGGCACCCAGGCGCTCGGCTGGCAAGGCAGCGCCTTCGATGACAAAGAGTTGGCAACGCCTAGGCAATGGCTACGGTCAAAGGCCAACTCAATCGAAGGCGGTACCAGTGAAGTGCAGCTGAACGTCATCGCCAAGCGGGTGCTAGGACTGCCGGACTAGATCAACCGACTATCCACTGACTAAAGGAAACACGGACATGGAATTCATCATCTTTCTCGTGATCATCGCGGCCATCGCTTTCTGGATCGTCGCGATCTACAACAAGCTGGTGACGCTGAAAAATCGCTACGAAAATGCCTTTGCTCAAATCGAGGTGCAGCTCAAACGGCGCTATGACCTAATCCCAAATCTCATTGAAACCGCAAAAGGTTACCTTTCCCACGAGCGCGACACCCTAGAAGCGGTAGTCAACGCCCGCAACCAAGCTGTAGCCGGTCTGGAAGCTGCTGCAGCCGATCCGTCGAACCCCGATGCGTTGAAGTCGTTGGAATCCGCCGAAGCTTCGCTGCGCAGCGCGCTGGGGCGCCTTAATATCGTGGTCGAGGACTATCCGGATTTGAAAGCCAACGAAAATATGATGCAGCTGTCTGAAGAGCTGACGAGTACAGAAAACCGCGTCGCCTTCGCTCGACAGTCGTACAACGATCAGGTGATGGAATACAACACCTATCGCCAAACCTTTCCACCGAATATCTTTGCCAACATGTTTGGTCACACAATCGATGCCACGCTGCTCGAGTTCGAAGATAGCGCTGATATTCAGGCAGCGCCCAAAGTGGCGTTCTAGCCTGGGGCGGAGTGACCTAGAGCAGAATGGACTTCTATCGCGCACAAGATGAGGCGCGCCGTAAAACGGGGCAATTGGTGCTGCTGTTTTTCGGCGCGGTTGCGACCCTTGTGGTTCTTACCAATCTGCTGGTGGGGTTGGTGTACGTGTTCAGCACGGGTACTGAGCAGGTGGTGCGCACGGGTTTTATGGGTGCGCTGACGCGCTTACCCCTTGAAACCTGGGGCTGGGTAACCCTTAGCGTGGTTGGCGTTGTCGCCCTAGCCTGCACCTACAAATTCATCGAGCTACGGGGTGGTGGCAAGGCCGTTGCCGAGTCACTCGGCGGTCGTCAGCTCATGCCGACAACCAACAACTCGCGAGAAAAGCGCCTGCTCAACGTGGTCGAAGAAATGGCTTTGGCATCAGGTATTCCCGTACCACCCGTGTACTTGATTCCGGAGGACAGCATCAATGCGTTCGCCGCAGGCTTCGGTACCGGGGACGCCGTCTTAGGCATCAACCGCGGCACTATAGATCAGCTCAACCGAGACGAGTTGCAGGGCGTAGTGGCACACGAGTTCAGCCATCTACTGCACGGCGACACCCGCATAAACCTACGCTTGATTGCGTTGCTGCACGGCATACTGTTTTTAGGGCTGATTGGCCAACTGCTTTTGCGTGGTAGCTCCCGTCGCAGCGGTCGAAGTTCGAATGGCGGCGGTGCGCCGATATTGTTTCTGGGCATGGGGCTCCTGGTAATCGGTTATGGTGGCACCTTCTTTGGCAACCTGATCAAAGCCGCGGTCAGCCGCCAGCGGGAGTATCTGGCCGATGGCTCAGCGGTGCAGTTCACCCGCAACCCCGACGGCATTGCCGGTGCGCTGAAAAAGATCGGAGGCTCTGCCATGGGCTCGACCATGCGCAATCCCCGCGCTGCCCAAGCCAGCCATATGCTGTTCGGCCAGGGCATCGAACATTTTCTCGGCTCCATCATGGCAACTCACCCGCCCTTACCTGAGCGCATTCGCGCCATCGAACCCGGCTGGGACGGGCGCTATGTAGTTGCCGAGGTTGCAGAAACCGCGCCCAGCTCAACAGAGCGAATCGATGTCGACAACGTTCTGGATATTCAGGACCGGGCACGGTCATCGTTCGCTGGTTCGGCAAACACACAGTTCGATGTGTTGGAGCAGCGAGTTTCCGAAGCGCCATTGCTGGTCGGCAATCCAAATGATGACTCCCACGACACCGCCGTTGCCGTGCTCGAAACCACCGTTGCACCGTTGCTGGCTGCCGCACACCAGCCCGCTGGCGCGCGTGTGCTGATCTACGCGCTGCTACTCTCACAAGATTCCAGCGTGCGCCGCGTGCAGCTAGAGCGCTTAACCCGGGCTGAGGGCGCTACACAGATGCAGGAGCTAGAGACGCTGTTCGCGGCCGCCCAAGACGCCGACGATCTGCATAAGCTGAGCCTCATCAATGCCGCAATGCCCGCCCTGAAATGTGGTTCAACGCCGCAGTATCAGCACTTCCTGCGCACAGTCACCGATCTGATCAAAGCCGACGAGCGGATCGATCTCTTCGAATGGGTCATGCACCGAGTATTGGTGAAGGAGCTCAAGCCGCACTTCGAGCGTCCGCGCTCGCCGCGCTGGCACTACGGTACCTTGAGCCAGGTGGTGGCCCCTTGTACGACCTTGGTCTCCGCTCTGGCCCGCAAGGGCAATCCGATCGCCGCCTCTCGAGCTCATAGCTTCGCCGCCGGAATGCAGGTCCTCGGCTTCGATAGTGCCTTGGACGAAAGGGCGGACCCAAATTTCGTTCGTTTAAACGCTGCCATCAACGAGCTACGTAAACTTACCCCGCTAGCCAAGCCGCGCATCATCAAAGCCTGCGCGGCTACGGTGCTAGCCGATGAACTGGTCACCGTTGACGAGGGGGCATTGCTGCAAGGTGTTTCTGCCACTTTGGACTGCCCGCTACCACCCACCATCTACCAACATCTACAGGGCCAGTCCACCAGCACCTGAGTCGATGTCGTAAGATGGCGCTCACCGTCAACCGACCCTCACCTATGGCTGCGAATACGGTCCTTCCCATTGCTAGTGCTGCGCAAAGCTTCGCTGCGCTGGATCTGGGCTCTAACAGCTTTCATCTGATCGTGGCCCAATATACGGACGATCGTCTGCAAGTTGTGGATAAGCTCAAAGAAACCGTGCGCATGGCTGCTGGTCTGAACGAAAAAGATCAGCTGAGCGATGCTGTGGTTGAGCGTGCATTGGAGTGCTTGGAGCTTTTCGGGCAACGCCTGCGTCATCTACCGCCAGGCAACGTTCGCGTGGTGGGTACCAACACTCTACGCCGAGCCAAGAACAGCAAGAGCTTCCTAAAGAAAGCTGAGCTGGCTGTGGGCCACAAAATCGAGATCATCGCCGGCTCAGAAGAAGCGCGACTAATCTATCTCGGCGTTGCCAACGCTCTAGACGCTGGCACAGAGCGGCGTTTGGTTATCGACATTGGCGGCGGCAGCACCGAACTCATTGTTGGTCGACGCTTTGAAGCAGAGATGGTCAACAGTCTGCATATGGGGTGTGTCAGCTTTTCCAATGCCTACTTTGGTTCTGGCGAGCTCACCAAAAAGGCTTTCGAGCGAGCGATCAGCGCCGCTAGGCAAGAGCTCGAACCTGTGCAGCAGGCGTACATGGAAGCCGATTGGGACTCCGCCATTGGCGCCTCCGGCACCATCCTCGCTGCGGCACAGGTCGCCTATAACCTGCCGAAACGCGATCGCGAGCCTCCGGAGTTTCTGTTTCTCGAGGATCTAGAAGAGATCATCAAGGCGATGGTAAAGACCGACGGTGTAGAGAATCTGTCGCTAGCCGGTCTCGCCAGCGATCGTGCTCCGGTGTTCGCTGGTGGTATCTCGATCCTCACCGCCATCATGCGAAGCTTGAAAATTCAGTACCTTTACACTTCACAGGGCGCGTTGCGGGAAGGATTACTCCACGACCTATTAGGCCGGGTGCAGAACCAGGACATCCGCCAGCGCACCGTCGAAGACCTGGTGCGTCGTTACCACATCGACGAGAACCATGCGCGGCGGGTGCGCGAGCAAAGCATCGCGCTTCACGCTCAGGTTGCCAGCAGCTGGAACCTGACAGATGCCGATCACCAGCGAACCCTCGGCTGGGCCGCCATGCTGCATGAAATTGGCATGGACATTGCCCACAGCCAGTATCACAAGCACGGTGAGTATCTACTGCAGCACATGGAGATGCCGGGCTTTTCGAATCAGGACCAGCGTAGTCTCGCCGTGTTAGTTCGCGCTCATCGGCGCAAATTCCCCAAGGATGAGTTCGGCGACATGAGCGATGCCGCGACCACTCTAACTCGGCTTGCTGTGCTCCTACGACTCGCCGCGGTCTTACATAGAGGTCGGACGGGGACTGCCCTACCCCACGTGGGAATGCAGGCTGCAGACCATCTGGTCACGCTAACGCTGACCCAGGAGTGGTTGGCAAAGCACCCGCTGACCCGCCTCGATCTGGAGCAAGAAGCCAGCTATCTGGAAGCGCTTGGTATCGAGCTCATCGTTGAGGAGGCTTAGGTCGACTGACCTAGGGTTCAGCCAGCTGGCTCAGCAATCGCTCCTGGGCGGAGCGGCGACGCTGTTTGCCAGGGCTCAAGTGGCGGTAGCTGCCATCACTTTGCAATGCCCAGGCCTGAACGTTGTCTTGTAGGTAACAATCGAACTCATCGAGTACTCGCAGGCGTAACACCGGGTCCTCTATGGGGAAGCAGGTTTCCACGCGGTTGAAGAAGTTGCGACCCATCCAGTCAGCGCTGGAGAGATACACCAGCGTCTCGCCGGCTGCAGCAAAAGCAAACAGCCGAGTGTGTTCCAGGAACCGACCTACCACCGAGCGTACACGAATATTTTCACTGATGCCCTTCAGGCCAGGACGCAGGGCGCAGATTCCACGCACCACTAGATCTACCCGAACCCCTGCTTGGGATGCGCGGTAAAGCGCCTGAATAATCTGTGGCTCGATCAGCGAATTCATCTTCGCTTTGATCCAGGCCGGTTTGCCCGCCTTCAGGTTCACTACCTCAGTTTCAATGTAGTCGAGCATGGATTTGTGCATGGTAAAGGGCGATTGCAGCATCCGCCGCAAGCGTTTAGCTCGACCCATTGTGGTGAGCTGTTGAAATATCTCCTGGACGTCTTCACCCAAATTGGAATCACAGGTAAACAACCCATAGTCCGTGTATTGGCGGGCGGTGCGCGGGTGGTAGTTGCCCGTACCCAAGTGCACATAGCGGCGCAAAGAACGGCCTTCACGACGAATCACCATGGACATTTTGGCATGGGTTTTATGCCCGACTACGCCATAGACGACCTGAGCGCCAGCGTGCTGCAGATGGTTGGCGAGTTCGATGTTGGCCTCTTCATCGAAGCGCGCCCGTAACTCGATCACCACCAGCACTTCTTTGCCGCTTTGGGCTGCTTCCACCAACGCCTCCACCACCGCCGACTCAGTGCCAGTGCGATACAACGTTTGGCGAATCGACAACACCTTTGAGTCTTTAGCGGCTTGGCGCAAAAAATCTATGAACGGCGCAAACGATTGAAAGGGATGATGCAGTAAAACGTCGCCGGCGCGAATGGACTCAAAAATGTCCGGACCAGCGCGAAACGACTCCGGAATTCCCGGAGAAAACGTCGGGTACTTCAGATCAGGTCGTTCCACCAGATCCGGAATCGGAGCCAGGCGCATTAGGTTGACCGGGCCATCACAGCTGTACACATCTTCCGCTGCTAAGCGAAACTGCGCGCGCAGGAAAGCCACCAACTCTGCAGGACAATCAATGGCAACTTCTAGGCGCACCGCATCCCCGTAGTGCCGCGAAGACAATTCGCCTTCTAGCGCTCGCAACAGATCGTCCACCTCTTCTTCGTCAACGAACAAATCGCTGTTGCGAGTCACGCGAAACTGATAGCAGCCCGTGACTTCCATGCCGCGAAACAGCTCACCAATATGACTAGAGATAACCTGGGTTAGCAGCACGAAGTCATAAGGGCCTTGCGCGCAGCTCTCAGGCAGTTGCACCAATCGTGGCAGCGAGCGTGGCGCCTGCAACACCGCCTTGCCGCTTTGTCGGCCGAACGCGTCTTCACCCTCGAGGGTGACGATGAACAACAGGTTTTTGTTCAGCGTTTGCGGGAAGGGGTGTGCAGGGTCTAGGCCGATGGGATTCAGAATAGGCGCCAGCTCGCGGTTGAAGTAGCGCTTCAGCCATTGTTGTTGGCGCTCGTTCCAGTCGGCGGCTTTAATGAATCGAATGCCATGCAGGTCAAGGGCTGGTACCAGCATCTCGTCGTAGGTGCGGTACAGTTCGGCCGCCAGTTCGTGGGCGATATCAGCAATGTGCCGGAGCTGCTCAGTGGGCGTGAGGTTGTCCGGGCCCCGCTGTACTGAGCCGTAGGCTTCCTGCTGCTTCAGCCCTGCCACACGAATTTCGAAAAACTCATCCAGCACCGAGCTGGCAATGCAGACAAAGCGCAGCCGCTCGAGCAACGGGACTTCTTCGTCCTGTGCCTGGGCCAATACCCGTCGGTGAAATTCCAGCAGCGAGAGTTCGCGATTGATGTACAGCGAGGCGTGACTGAGGTCCGTCGAACCGTTAGGTACCATGTGCTTGGCCATCAACGTAACCTAGCACAGTCGCGTGAATAGATGACGGATTGATGACTCCCACGGGTAGCAAAAAATCGCCTGGACCAGGCGACGCCAATGCGCCGCAGCCCGCACAGCGGGATCGGCTGTTTAGCGTCGATCAGCCCCATTTGGTGGACTTTGCGTTCAGCAAGGAAGTTGTCGCGGTCTTCCCTGACATGATCCGACGCTCAGTGCCCGGCTACGAAACCGTCTTGCCCATAGCGGCCCTACTGGCGACGCAACATCTGCCCGCGGGTGGGCTGCTCTATGACCTGGGCTGTTCTCAGGGTGCCTCCACGGCCGCGGTTCTGCACCTACTGGGCAACCAGCACAGTCGCATAGTGGCCATCGACAACGCCAAGGACATGCTGGACTCGGCGACCTCGTTGATCACTGACCCGCGCGTAGAGTTTCTCTGCAAAAACGTCGAGGACGTTGAGTTCGAACCCTGCAACGTGGTGTTGCTGAACTACATCCTGCAGTTCTTGCAACCGGATCAGCGTCTGCATCTGTTGATGCGTTTGCGCAGCGCCCTAGCACCAGATGGCTGTGTGATCTTGTCTGAGAAGATTCACCTGGACGATACCGACACTGATCGCTGGTTTAACGAGGTGCATCTAGCGTTCAAACGCGCCAACGGCTACAGCGAGATGGAAGTGGCGCGCAAACGTAGCGCTCTAGAAAATGTGATGATCATCGATTCCGAAGCGCAGCACCGGCAACGTTTGCAAGAAGCCGGATTCAGCCGCATCAACAAGTGGTTTCAATGCCTGAACTGGGCCTCTTTCATCATCCAACCGTAGCTGCTACCGAAGCTGCTCTAGCCGAATGTTGCCCGGTTGATTCCGCTGCGGCAGCGCTGCCCCTGTTCGAGGTCCTACGTTCGAGCCTGGTGCGCTTCGACTCATCGCACCACGGTGACTTTGATCGCTGGCACACTGCCATCAGGCAAATGCCCAAGCTGACTACGCAGCGCAAATCCTATGTCGACAAGGTACAGATTCAAGGATCCTGCGACGCCAGCGCTCGCGATCAACTCAAGCAGTGCCTTCTCACCCTTCGGCCTTGGCGTAAAGGGCCGTTCGAGCTATTCGACATCAACATCGACAGCGAGTGGCGCTCAGACTGGAAGTGGCAACGCCTTGCCTCCGAGCTACCTGACCTACAAGGCGAGAAAGTTCTGGACGTGGGCTGCGGCAACGGTTACTTCGGCTGGCGGCTCCTAGAAGCGGGTGCGGCCGCGGTGCTCGGCATCGATCCGACCCTGTTGTTCTGTATGCAGCACCTGGCGATCAACCAATTGGCCCAGGACGATCGCAACTGGGTACTGCCATTGCGGCTCGAAGATCTACCGAGCAACGCCGGTGATTCCTTGGGGTTCGACGGCGCACTGAGCATGGGCGTGATCTACCATCGGCGGGATCCTGCGGACCATCTCCAGCGCTTGTATCGGAGCCTACGCCCTGGCGGTTGGCTGGTTCTGGAAACGCTGGTTGTCAGCGCCGCAGAACCGCTGTTTCCAGGTAAAGACGGGGGACGCTACGCCCGCATGCGCAACGTTTGGTGCGTGCCGACGCTAGCTTTACTGAAGGACTGGTTGCTGGCAGCTGGGTTTGAAGACGTGCAAGTTATTCACCATGGCGAAACCAGCACCCGAGAGCAACGTCGCACCGATTGGATGGTGTTTGAATCCTTAGCCGAGGCTCTCGACCCCCATGACCCCACGCTAACCGCCGAAGGTTGGCCACGACCCCGACGGGCAATGCTGCTGGCGCGCAGCTCTAGCTAGGATCCTTAGTGCTGCTGGACCCCCGGCCCTTTTGCTGCTTCTGTTCGTCGCTGATACGGTCGTAAACCTCTTCACGATGCACGGGTACGTTGCGGGGCGCATCGATGCCCACCCGTACTTGATTGCCGTTCACTGACAGAACGGTGACCTTGATGTCGTCTCCGATGGCGATGGACTCGCCAATACGTCGGGTTAATATAAGCAATTTAGATAACTTTATAATCAGATAGCGCTATCTCGCGCGGCGGCGGCGATAGTAGTTCAGGTGACCTAATTACGCCAGCCCTATCTGAACAACCCGTTTGTCGAACATGCTAGACTCCACGTCTGGCCGAAACCGATGCAAAAACCAACGGAAAAGATGAGCAGTTAGCAGTGAATCCGTTGGTAGAGCAAAGCCAGCCCCAAGCAGCAGCCAGGTCGGCCATGGATGCCCTAGACGCCCAGGCCCAACCGTACCTCTATGCCCACCCCGACGCGCTACGCATACTGGCAGTGAATGCCGCAGCCGCCAATGACCTAGCCAGCAGCAAGAATCAGCTGACCCAGACTCATCTGGGCGAGGTTTTGCACTCCAAAACACTGCTCGACTGCGTCCGCAGAGCCAGAGAAAGCGGAGAAGCGCAGCATGTAAGCCTGACCAGCCAGTGCTGCCCTCATTGGCAGCACGCAGAGATTGCTGCCGTTGGCCAGGGCGCCACGCATTTCATCAAAGTCAGCGTTAATCGCCGCCAGGATGCAGCGCCGGTCAAGACCACGCCTTCAGCCCACGACTGCGTCGCCACCGAGCTGGTCGAGCAAGCGTTGGAGCTGCTGCGCGAAGAAGGCTGCCGCAAATTCTCGGTGCGTAAGGTAGCCCGCAACGCGGGCGTCGGCCTTGGCCACCTGCAACACTACTACCGGCCCAAGGTTCGCTTGCTGCAAGCCATGGCAGACGTGATTACTTTTGAGCTGGTGCACCACTATGAACAGCATGTGGCACCTTTGCCGGACAGCGGTGCTCGATTGCTGGGTGTCATCGATTTTGTTTTGAACCAACATCAGCAGGGTGGCTGGCTGGTGCTAATCCGTGAGTTTCGTACGATGGGTCGGGATGACCCGAGTCTGCGTCCACTGCTGTCGTCGCTCTATCAGGAGTGCCAGCGTCTGTTTCACCAGCTATTCGTCAGCATTAACCCGACACTTTCCCGCGAGCAGATCGGCGCCATCGCCAAGGAGGTGCTGACGCTACTGTCAAGCGCGGATGAGTTCACTGCCGTTGACGGCGAACACTCAAACTACCGCGCCCATCTAACCGCGAGAATCCTGGGCTTGGTACACAGCGACGTCAGGTCCCCAGCCAACTCGCCCGGTGCCGCGCTCGTTGCCGACCTAACAACCAGACAGTTGCTGGATTTGGCCCGAGCACTGGTATCGCTGCCCGATCCACAGCGCCAGCTGGCCTCCTTAAATAGCGCCGCTTTAGCGCTGTTGGGTTGTGACCAGATCAATGTCTATTTGGGTCGGGGCCGACGCTTCCGAGGTCATAGCTGTCTCGGCGAATCTGCTGATGTACAACAGATTTTCCATCAATTTGTGGTGCCAGCGGATGATCCGTCAGTGCAGGCGGCCATTGACTCCCAGCGCTGCCAGCTCATCGCCAAGCCAACAGGAGCCCGCGCCGCAAATGCCACGCTCGAAACCGGCCAACCGGCTGCTCGGGCAATCGTCGCTCTGTTTGACCAAGACGGATCTCCCTGCGGCTTGTTCAGTGCGGGCTACAATACGCCGCTGCCCAACCTCAGCTCCAGTCAGAGCGCACTACTTGAGGGGCTGGCCGCGATTTGTGAGAGCATTGTGCACAATGAGCCTGCACTGATCCGGTAGACCATGTTCGGACTGATCCCTTTTACCTTTCGCTTCCGCGGTAAGCAGGCGCGTCTGCAAGACATCTGTGCCTGCTTCGCAGACAACGACCACAAAGCCTTGCATCCAATGCAGATCGCCAAGCGCACGGGAATGAGCATGGCAGAGGTTAATCGCCGCCTACAGTTGACCCCAGAACTGTTCGTGAAGCTGCCTAAACGCCCAGATGGGCTCACGCGCTATCGTCTCACTAGCGCCATGGCGACCCTGGATGAAGAGCAACTGATCGCCTTCATCGCCAGCCATGCCCGACGCGAGTCCATGTTGTTATACGCAGTGGGCTTCATGCTAATGCTGCTTTTCCTGATCGTCATCGTCATTATTGGTCCTGCTCTTTGAGGTACGTGTGTTATGCCTGAACAGCTTCCGCAAGCGACACGAGACTTGTGTGATGCGGCTGTCACCCTGGCCGACACCGTGTTGGCAACTTCGGCAGCGCTGGACCGCGACCAGGCCCGGGGGCAGATTGTCGCCGCAGCGAAAGCCGCCGGGCTCTACACGCTGACCCAGCCGGCCGCATTCGGCGGTAGTGAAGCCGACCAACTGACCTTGTGCGCGGTTCGGGATGCCCTTGCCAGCCGCAACCCAGTCAACGCCCAGTGGGTGTTTGGACCTGGTCCCGGAGTATTGGTGAACGTCGATGGCGCGCTGCGCCAGCAATATTTGCAGCCGCTACTCGCTGGGCTAAAAACTGCAGGCTTCGGGCTTACAGAGCCCGACGATGCGCCGCACTACACGCGTGCCATCCGGGATGGGGATGAGCTGGTGATCGATGGGCAGAAGTCTTACGTCACCGGTGGTGATCATGCGGACTTCATCAACACCCTGGTGCGCCTAGACGATGAACCGGTGTTGGTGATTGTCGATACGAACCTGCCCGGGGTCCGCAAAACCCGCGTGTTTCGCTCAATAGATGGCAGTCATCACGCTGCCTTTCGCTTCGAAGCCGTTCGAATCCCGGCATCGCACATGATCGGCAAACCCGGCGATGGTATGCCCCGGGCCCTTGGACAGATCGGTGACACACGTTTGGCAATCGCCGCGACCTGCGTCGGTCAGCTACGTTGGGTCTACGATTACCTGACGAACTATCTCAGCAGCACTGATCGACGTGGCAAGCCCAGAGGCGATGCAGCGGTTGCGCGCCTGAGACTCGGACAGATTTTTACCGCTGGCTACGCCGCAAGGAGCGTTTTGTACCGCACGGCGCGGCTGATCGACAGCGGCGCCAATGGGGTAAACGAGGCCATGGCAAGCAAGGTTCTGGCGACCCAGGCCCTCAGCACCGCAGTCGACGAGGCAATTCAGTTGGTCGGCGGCGGCGCTGTAGTTGAGGATCATCCTTTGGCAATTCTGTATCAGAAGGTGCGTAGCCTGCGGCTGGCGGAAGGCGCTACAGACGTGCTCTACCAGAACATCGCTAGAGGCCGCCTGGAACTCAGCAAAGGCGAACTCTGAACGCTACGCCGACGGCGTACCACAATCGCCCTTAAACCCATGCAGCTCGCGGGTTTCTTCTTTTTTCCGCTTAGACTTTTTCAACAATACGTACACCGCGCCGGTACCTCCTTGTTGCGGCAGCGCTGAATGGTAGGCAATCACCTCCGGAAGCTCGGTCAACCAAAAAGCGAGGTAGCTTTTCAGTCGCGCGGGAGTCGCGCTCTTCTCGCCACGACCATGGGCAATCAACAGCGAGCGACAATCCCGAGCCCGGGCCCGTTGCAGGAATTCGTAAACTGCGCTGCGGGCTTCTTTCACCGTCAGACCATGCAGGTCAAGATCTGCGTCAGCCCGGTACTGGCCATTGCGCAGCTTGTTAAACACCGCTTGCTGTACGCCATCTTTCTTCCATTCAATGACCGCTAGCGGCGCGACGCTGGGCACCTCGCCTACGGTAAGCGGATTGGTATCCACCTGAGTGGTTAGACCCAGTGCAGCCGCTCGGCGATTGTCCTGGGCAAGTTCCGAGTCCTGCTTCGACTTCTGTACCACCGAAGCATGTCGCGGGACCTGCTTCAATGGCTCCACGTCAGCCATAGCACGGGCAAAGTCTTCGTCATCAGAGGAGTTAATCATCGGCTTTGACATCCTCCATGACGATGCTTTCGAAGGCCGACGAGCGGGTACCCGGTATCGGTCTATTGCCCGCTCGGTGGTAAGTGAACACACAGGAAAGCTTGGTTTCGGTGGAGCGATTCCAACCCGCTGCGTGCAACGCTCGACAATGAAAAAAGAGTACATCGCCTTGAGCAAGGGTAACGGGCTGCGCAGCCGCAATGAGCGGTTGATTGCTGGGTAGCTCCGGACGTAAAAACAGATCACGATCCAAACGACCTCTGTCGATATTCATAGCGTGACTGCCGGGAATGATCTGCAATGCTCCATTGCGCTGGGTCTCTTCTCCAAGCGCCACCCACACTGAGATCAACTCCGGTAGATCAAAGGACCAATAGCGGATGTCCTGATGCCAGTGGGTTTGGCTGGAGTACCCCGGTGCTTTCGTCATTACGCAGTTGTGGTGACATTGCGACATCAACCAATCATCTTCACCAGACAACAACGCCAGGTAGCGCCCCACTTCAGCGCCGGTCGCCAACTCCCGAAATAGGGGATGTCGCGCATAGGCATAGAGTAGCCGCCTGGGCGTATCGCCGCCCTGGGCTGCGCGACTGGCCGGCGCGCCCGGATAGCCCACATCAGCTTCAAATTCCACCGGCGCAGCCAACGGATCTAGCGCCTCCTGGACCACTGCCTGCAGTGCCATGCAGCGTTCTGGCGCGAGCAATCCGCGGGCCACGAAAAATCCGTCCGCTGCGAAGCGCTGGCTCAGCGGGTTCGCTTGCATCACCATGGGCTGTCTCCTGAACACGAGAATCAATGACAACGGTTCTCGTTTGACTGAGGATACCGCCTGAGGTTCGGCGGGAGAAATCCAATGCGCGCAGTATTAATGGAACGGGGCAGGCTTTGGGAGGACGAAGTTCCCATTCCAGAGCCCCAGGCCGGTGAAGCGCTCGTCAAGACGGCCGCCTGCGGCATTTGTGGCTCCGACCTGCACGCGGTGCAACACACAGATACGTTCGTCGCCACCAGCCGTGAGGCCGGTGGCGCTTTCAAGCTCACGACCTTTGAGCCAGTGGTGCTCGGCCACGAATTTGCGGCCGAAGTCGTCGACTATGGGCCGAAGACTGAGCGCAAGATCGCGCCTGGCACACTGGTTTGCTCTGTCCCCGTACTCACTCGCAGCACTCCCACCCCGGTAGGCTACTCGGCCGACGCGCCAGGCGGCTTTGCAGAGTACATGTTGCTCAGCGAACGATTGCTGTTGCCGGTACCAGGAGATCTACCCGCCGAGCATGCTGCATTTACAGAGCCCATGGCGGTGGGCCTGCACGCCGTGCGCAAAGCACAGCTAACTGGCCGGGAGGCCATTGTTGTCCTTGGCTGCGGGCCGGTCGGGTTGGCGGTGATTACGGCATTGCGTGCCCAGGGCGCTGGCCCCATCGTTGCCTCGGATTATTCCCCTGGTCGCAGGGCGTTGGCTCTGACCCAGGGTGCACACGCCATCGTCGATCCCGGTCATACCGACCCGTTTGTCGAGGCGGCTCAACTGAAACGGCCGGCTACCACCGTGTTTGAGTGTGTGGGCGTGCCTGGCATGCTCGACCAGCTGTTTCTGAATGTGCCCCAAGACACCCGGATCGTGGTCGTGGGCGTTTGCCTGGAACAGGACCAACTGCGGCCGCTCATCGCTATCAACAAAGAGCTGAACTTGCAGTTTGTGTTGGGATACAGCTTGGCCGAGTTTGAAGAAACGCTGCGCGGCATTGCAGATGGCCGCTTTGCCATTGAGCCGCTCATTACCGAAACGGTTGAGCTCGCCGGCGTAGCCGACGCATTCGAGCGCCTGGCGGCGCCACAGGCCCTAGGAAAAGTGCTGGTTAAACCCTGAGTCGGATTCGGGCCTAGAGCCTCAACTCATGAGTGGGTGTGCGGTTGATCGTCACCAGCAGACGTCGATCTGTGTTCCAGTAGCGCACCTCTACGTAGTGGTGTTCTTCCCACTGCAACTCGACATTGGTCCAGACATATTGCGGCGTTTTGCCGCTGTCTGGCCGGTCTTTGCGCAGAATGCCATCGAGAAACAGCTGCAATGTGCCTTGAGCGGTGACGACTACCTCGAACGGGCGCTCACGGTACTCGAATTTGAATCGCCGCTCTGTTTCGAGACTGCCTAACTGCTGATCGCCCGTCGCCGGGCCTGCCGAAGATTCGCTCAACTGTCTTTTCCGCGCTTAGATCGAGCCATCTTAACGCGCCTGGCGCAGAAGATTAGGCGAACAGATCCGCTTGCTGAGCGTTACGTGCCAATACCGCCGGAATTGTGCGCTCGGACTGACGGCGGAACAAATCCGTTCGCAGCGGTGGCACCTTGGCGTCGTGTAGCCCGTGCCGCTTTAGCGCGCGCTGAAATCGCGCAGCTAGTAACTGCGCGAAAGGCCCTTTGCCGCGCATGCGTTGCCCCCACTTGGCGTCGTAGGCTTTACCACCTCGGGTATCTTTGATGACGTTCATCACCCGCTCGGCCTTCAGTGGGTAGTGCAGCTTCAGCCACTCTTCGAACAGCTCAGCCACCTCAAGGGGCAGGCGCAGGAGAATGTAGTTGAGCTCCCGCGCGCCCCGCGCCACGCAGGCATCAACAATGGCTTCCAACTCCGCGTCGTTCAAAAATGGTATGACCGGAGCGACCATGGCGCCAACGGGAATGCGCGCTGCGTTGAGTGCTTCGATGATGGCCAAGCGCTTGTTGGGGCTCGCGGTTCGAGGTTCCAGGCCCGTTTTTAGCTTTAGCGACAAAGTCGTAACGCTGACCATCACCTTCACCAGCCCCAGCTCAGCCAGCGCGGTGAGCAGATCCATATCCCGCAAAACCCCTTGCCCTTTGGTCACAATACTGACCGGATGTCGGTGCTCGAGCAGCGTTTCTAGAATTTGTCGGGTCACCCGCCGATCGCGCTCTGCGGGTTGGTAGGGATCTGTATTCGTACCCATAGCAATGGGTGCACAGCGATAGTTCGACTTGGCGAACAGCTGGCGCAGATGGGCCTGGACATCGGTCTTGTAAAAGATCTTGCGCTCGAAATCCAAGCCCGGCGACAGATCGAGATAGGCATGGGTGGGCCTGGCAAAACAGTAGATGCAACCGTGTTCACAACCTTTGTAGGGATTAATAGAACGATCAAAGGGGATGTCTGGGGATTGATTACGGGTGAGCAGGTTTACTGTTCGATCCGGCAGAAGCTCGACCGCCACACGCTGGCTAACCTCTTGTGCCTGTGCTTCGTCGGACCAACCGTCATCGACGGCTTCCGTGCGCAGCGGCAGAAAACGGCTCTCGACATTGCTCTGGGCGCCCTGCCCTTTCTTTTCTTTCTTTGGATCAGCGCTCCGGCCAGAGCCTGTGGCTGTTTGCTCATCACTCATTGATTTACCATAACTGTATGTATATACAGTATCAAGCAATCGATGAGGTCTTTAGACTTCGCCCCCTGGGACGCTTCCGAATCGCGCATTAGACGCGGCACGAAGCTGGGACACGGGCACATTGGCACCGCGGCGAGTACGCAAAGTACCCGCGTCGCTATGGGTGTGGCCAGTGCCGCCTAACCATGCGGCGAGAAAACGCGAGCACAAGAAACACCAACGGTTGATTCATGGAGAGGCCGCACATGCGCGTAGCGCTCGGGCACAAGTTGTACACCCCGCGTTTAAGGACAAGCCGCGCGGCATTCCTCTGGGTGTTACTCGCTGTGCTGGGTGGCTGCCAGGCGGTTCCGGATCTGCAACAGACCGCGAGCATCAATGCCCTTCGCGGTGAAATCGAAGTGCTGCGTGACGAGCTCAGTAGCACCCAGGACTCGCTGCTTGCACTCTCTACCCAAGAAGCCGAGCAAGGCACCGCCATTGCCAGCAGCCTGAAAAAAATGGACCAGCGCTTAGGCAAATTGCCGGGCTCCGTAGTTACTGCTTGTCGCCAAGCCCAGCAACAGCAACCCACACAACCAAAGTGCGAAGAACCATTGGTGATCAAGCAGGATGATCGAATGGTTCTAGGGGAGTTAGAGCGCGTGTGGCTTGAGCCGCCGGGCATAGCACTGATTGCCCGCATCGACACCGGCGCTGATTCAAGCTCGGTCAACGCGCAGAACTTGATTGAATTCGAACGCGATGGTGACGACTGGGTGCGTTTCGAATGGTCAATCGAGGGGGAAACCACCACCATCGAACGTCCCATTAAGCGCTACGTACGAGTGGTGCAACAGGCCGACCCCGAAGGCACCCGACGCCCGGTTGTTTCGCTGCGGCTACGCATTGGCGACACCGAAGACGATTTCGATTTCTCGTTGGCCGATAGATCGCACTTGGATCACCAACTTAACCTGGGGCGTAATTTTCTCACTGATCTTGCTGTTGTCGACGTCAGCCGCCAGTTCATTCAACCCAGCAGAAAAAGCAGCAAGTAGCCCATGAGTCGAATGGGGCCCTTTCTGTTTTTGGTGGCGCTGTTGTTCATCGGCGGCGCGGTCACTGCTGGGTTTCGTCATCAAGAACTCGGATTGCCTTTTTTCCCGGGCACCCAGCAGTCGATCTGGCAGGTCGAGGCCCGCATTCAGTACACCGCGGACGAAGATCGCAGCCAGGTCAAGCTAACGCTGCCACCAATTCAAAGCGGCTACCGGATCGTCAGCGAAACCACTGCCTCCTCAGGTTTCGGCTACAGTGTCGAAACTCAAGCCCAGCGACGGGCCGTATGGAGTAAGAGCGGCCCCGCGGGCAATCAGTTTCTGTTCTATAAGCTGGAGCTAATTCGCGACAAAGCCTTCGTTGTCGAAGACGAGCCGCCGCCCAGCCCTGAACCCGCGGACCTGATCGAGCCTTTTGAAACGGCGGCACAACAGGTCATCGATTCGCTGCGGCCGTTGTCTGCTGACGGTAAGAGCCTGGCACTGCAGATCATCCGAGCCAGCAATACCGAGCCTCTGGACCAGAACCTGTCATTGCTTTTGGATCAATATGAGCCCGATACACTGCTCAGCAACTTGCTGCGCACAGCGGGCATACCCGCGAGAAAAGTGCAGGTCCTGGAACTAGAAGACGCCCGGCGCCGACAGAACCTCCAAGGCTATGTGCAGGTTTGGGACGTGGACCATTGGCTCTTGCTCGACCCCACCGAAGGCGAGGTAATCGATCGGCGAGAACTGTACCTATGGCAAACCGATACGCCCTCGGTTCTTGAAGTCATCGGCGGGGTAAACAGCCGCGTCAGCTTTGCCATGATTAGCCAGACCCGCTCGGCGCTGACGGTCGCTCAACAAAACAGCGATGATTTTAGTTTGTCTTTGTACAGCCTGCCCATCGGCGAGCAGAGCATGTTCAAACTCATCATGCTGCTACCCATCGGTGCGCTGGTGGTCGTCTTCATGCGTCTGGTGGTTGGCATTAAGACCTCCGGCACCTTCATGCCAATCCTCATCGCTTTAGCGTTTCTCCAGACTGAACTCATACCCGGCGTCACCAGCCTGCTTTTGGTTGTGGCCATTGGCCTGCTCATACGCTCCTATTTGTCTGCGCTCAATCTATTGCTGGTGGCAAGAATCGCGACGCTGGTCATTCTCGTCATTGGCATAATCACTGTTGTTAGCGTGGTGAGCTACGAGCTCGGGATTATTGGCGGGCTAACCATATCCTTCTTTCCCATGATCATTCTGGCGTGGACAATTGAGCGCATGTCGATCCTTTGGGAAGAAGAAGGCCCACGTGAGGTGTTGATTCAAGGCGGCGGTAGCCTGCTGGTCGCAATCCTCGCTTACCTGTTGATGGATACACCGCTCATCGAGCACCTGGCTTTTAATTTTCCGGAACTGCACCTTTGCGTACTGGCCATCGTCATGTTGCTCGGTCGCTACACTGGTTATCGCCTGCTGGAGCTGCTGCGGTTTTCGGACTTCAAGCAAATGGATGGGCTGCCATGAGGTGGATCTCGCCACGCACTCTATCCAAGCTCGGCATCCTGGGCATGAATCGTCGAAATTGCGACTACATCGGCCGCTACAACGAACGCGAGCGCTTCCCCCTAGTGGACGATAAGCTCAAAACTAAGATCATTTGCGCCAAGGCTGGACTGAACGCCCCAGAGATGCTGCACGTGGTTCGCAGCCAACGTGAAATCGAACACATAGAAAATGAGCTCATCAAGCTTTCAAACTTCGTGATCAAGCCCGCCCAGGGTAGTGGCGGCAAAGGCATCCTGGTAATCGTCGCCAAGCAGGGCGAGGAGTTCGTCAAAAGCAGCGGTGCGGTGTTGAGCTTGAACGACGTAAAGCGCCACCTCACCAATGTGCTTAGCGGCTTGCACTCACTGGGCGGGCGACCAGACGTCGCCATTATCGAAACCCTGGTTATCGGCAATCCAATTTTCACCGACTACAGCTACGAAGGCGTTCCCGATATTCGCTTGATCGTGTTCAAGGGTTACCCGGTTATGGGCATGCTGCGTCTAGCCACCAAGCAATCCGACGGCAAAGCCAACTTGCACCAGGGTGCCGTGGGAGTGGGCTTGGACATCGGCTCAGGACGCGCAATTGCAGCGGTGCAGTACAACGAACCCATCGAGCTGCATCCAGATTCAGGAGCATCGCTACTGCAGCTGCAGGTTCCCAATTGGTACCAACTATTGTCTCTAGCCGCGCGCTGCTATGAAGTAACTCAGCTCGGCTACCTGGGTTGCGATATCGTCTTGGATGAGAACAAAGGGCCACTATTGTTGGAGCTCAACGCCCGACCTGGTTTGTCCATCCAGATCGCTAACGGTTGCGGCTTACTCCCGCGACTGCGCTTGATCGAATCGCTCGACGAATTCTATCGACCGGTTGAGGAACGGGTCGCCTTTGCCGTTGAGCAGTTTGGCCAGGGTGACAGCCCGCTACAGCCGAAGCTGTTTGAGGATACTGAACAAGCAGCCGAAGTGGTCAATTTAGTCAGCTGAACCGGAGGATCATATGATCATCGTAAACGCCAAGATCGTCGCCGACGAAAACACCATCGCCGCCATGAAAAGCGCCATTGCAACCATGGAAACCGCCAGTCGCGCAGAAGCAGGCTGCGACGATTACACCTTTAGCGTCGAGCTGAACGATCCCAATGTACTGCGCATTACCGAGCGCTGGCATGACGAAGCATCGCTGAAGGCTCACTTCGCAACGCCGCATATGGCCGCATTTCAGGCAGCCATGGGTGCACACCCACCACGGGAAGTCACCGCGCTGTTCTACGACGCTACAGAAGTTCCCGCACCGAACGTCGGATAAGTCGACGTGTTGACGCTTTGGGGAGCAGGTACGGCGCGAACCATTCGCGCTCATTGGATGCTGCAGGAACTGGGTCTTGAGTACGAGACAAAGCCTGTCGGCTCCCGTACTGGAGAAACTCAGGAGCCAACCTTTCAGGCATTGAATCTCAAAGAGAAGATTCCCGTGCTGGTGGACGATGATCTAGTGCTGACGGAGAGCGGCGCCATCGTCACCTATCTCGGCACTCGGTATGGGCAAAAGTCCGCACAGCTTGGACAGCCACTGGTACCCACGGACCCAGTGCAGCGAGCGCGCTACGATGAGTGGATGAGCTACATCTTGATGGAGCTAGATGCCCATACGTTGTATGTGCTCAGAAAGCACAGAGATCTAACCGCACTCTACGGCGAGGCACCCGCTGCCGTAGCCACCGCCATAGATGGCTTTAACAAGCAGATTCAATTTGCGGTGCAGCAGCTCGGGCAAAACTCCTACGCCCTCAATGAGCATTTCACTGGCATCGACATCATGCTCGCTACCACACTGGAGTGGGCTGTGTTTTATGGGTTTACGTTGCCGGAAACGCTCGAGTCTTATCGATTGCGGCTGAGGGAGCGTGAGGGGTCGCGCAGGGCGGTGCTGGCTAATCGGCTTCCTGAGTGAGCTATTCAGAGCCACCAGCGACGTAGGTCGCGATAAGTGGTTTCAGACTTAAGTTCTAATGGTGGCATCCGACTCGTAGCCATCATTCACATTGACGAAAACCACAAGCGTGAGGTCTGCAAGTATGAAAATCTACGTCACCAGCGTTTTCGTGAACGATCAGCGTGAAGCGCTGAAGTTTTACACGGAAAGACTGCGTTTTGAGAAAAAGCGCGATATTCCCATGGGTGAATACCGTTGGCTCACGGTTACGGGTAAGGGTGAACCCGGTGGAACCGAACTTCTGCTAGAGCCGAGCGCGCATCCAGCGGTAGCGCCTTACCGCTCCGCTCTCGTTGCCGACGGGATACCGGCAACCTCATTCCAAGTGGACGATTTGGATGCTGAATACGAACGCCTCTGCAACGAAGGTGTTGTTTTCACTCAACAGCCAACGGAAGCAGGTAGCGTGAAGGTGGCCGTTCTCGACGACACCTGCGGCAATCTTATTCAGCTCATAGAGATGCTAGAGGACGCCTGAGCGATTTATCCATTTCTAGCCGAACTCGAAAGTAGATCCGCGTTCGCTGAATGACTGCTAACGAGAAAGCCGACGTTCGCGATGCGGGTGCGACCGGCGCTTATTGACCCATTGCTGCGCTACGCAGGCTCTCCTTAGTGAGGTAACCTTCAAACATCTTGGTCTGGGAAGGGGCGATGAACCTGGACGTGGCCGGATCTGGAGGAAGAGGAGGCACGTTTGGACAACGGCCAAAGAGGCCGTTAGCTTTCCGGGGTAGGGAATTACCTCAATCTGGGCATTGATTCCTGGCGATGGAGAAGATAGGAAAGAAGAGAAGGAGGAGCCAGTTGGCAGACTACGATGTAATTGTGATTGGCGCGGGCGTGAGTGGTCTGTACGCGCTTCATCATCTGCGCGACGAACTGCAGCTCTCGATACGCGTGTACGACGGCGCCGACGATGTCGGCGGCACTTGGTGGTACAACCGCTACCCCGGTGCCCGGGTGGACGGGCCTGGCAGCCCGTACTACTGCTACACGTTCTCGGACGAGCTTATGGAGGAGTGGGACTGGGCGGAAACGCAGCCCACTCAAGCGGACGTGTTGGCGTACGTGGCGCATGTGGCCGACCGGTTCGATCTCCGGCGTGATATTCAATTCAACACGTGGGTGACCGACGCCAGCTACAGTGACGAGTCTGGGCTTTGGACCATCGAGACCAGTGCGGGCGAGCGCGTATCGGCGCGATTTCTAGTATGCGCGGTCGGCGCGCTCTCCACCGCCCACATACCCGATATCCCCGGCTTCGATGTGTTCCAGGGAGAGGTCCATCACACCGGCGCGTGGCCGCACGAACCCGTGTCCTTCGCCGGGAAACGTGTTGGTGTGATAGGAACAGGGTCTTCGGGAGTGCAGTCAATTCCTGAGATCGCGCGCGAAGCAGCGCATCTGACCGTGTTCCAGCGCACACCCCAATACAGCGTTCCTGCCCGCAATCGTGCCGTCACCCCTGAGGAGGCAGCTCATGCCCGGGAGAACTGGGACAGCATTCGCGAGGTGATGGCGGTCAACAACGGCGGATTTCCGTTTCTGTTCGATACCCACTCCGCATACGTGCACACACCGGAACAACGACAGGAGCGATTAGAGGAGCTTTGGGAGGAGGGAACGCTCAACTTCTTTTTCGCAAACTATTCAGATGTCCTTATGAGTAACGAGGTCAACGGCTGGGTGGCGGATTTCCTACGCGGCAAAATCCGCGAGGCTGTCGACGATCCCGAAACCGCCGAGAAGCTCATGCCCGACTTCTTCGTGGGCACCAAACGACCCATACTCGACAACGGTTACTTCCAGACGTTCAATCGGGACAACGTCACCCTGGTAGACCTGCGCGAGGACCCGTTCGAAGTTTTCACTCCGTCAGGCGTGAGCACTGCACAGGGCGAGCATCCCCTGGACATGCTGGTGCTGGCAACAGGCTTCGATGCGATCAGCGGCACCATGTTGAAACTCAACCCGATCGGGCGGCGAGGCGTCAGCCTCAAAGACAAGTGGAAAGATGGTTTCGACAACTACCTCGGCATCATGATCTCAGGGTTTCCCAATCTGTTCATGATTCACGGCCCGGGAACACCAGGTGTGCTCTACAACATGCCTCTAGGTGCGGAGCGCGAGGTGCAATGGATCGGCAACTGCATTCAACGCCTGAAGGATAAAAGCTTGAGCACCGTGGAACCGACGACGAATGCCGAGACGATATGGGGCGAGGAGGTAAACACCCTCGCCAATCGAACGCTCTACCCGCAGACAGACTCGTGGTACACCGGCGCCAATATCCCTGGCAAACCGCGCAAGTTCACCGTGCACCTTGGAGGGCCGCTGTACTTTCAGCGCATATCAGAGGTGGCCGCCAACGGTTACGAGGGGTTCGTCTTCGAAGCGAGTTAAAAAGCTTTGAGCGACCGTCTGCTCCTGGCCGAACACAGGCCTGAGTAATTTGAAGGCCGTGTCTCCTTTCGATCCATTGGTTTTGCCCCAGCTCCGTGGACACTTAGAATAGGGCCGGCAGCTGCCCGCGACAATTGGCGTTGCTCAAAGGGAGAAAATGCGCATCAGCGTCACAAAATTTCTGCGACGGGTCCAAGCGACGCAACCTCACGGTACAGCGCCTCGAAACGCGGATGATTGCGCACGCGGTCGAACACCGGGTGATCCTTTCCGTACTCAAACTCGTGCAGGCCGGCAATCGGCCATCGACTTGTCACGACCTTTTCCAGGTGATCCAGGGCAACGTCAACTTCGCCGACCGCGAGGTGCATGCGATACAGCCAGAATGGGTCCTGCAATGCTGCGCGCCCTTCGCGCCAGGCCCGTTCGAATACCTCACGCGCCGCGGACAAATCGCCAATGTGCCCGTAAGCGGTTGCGATGTCGACCATGGCGTATGCACCAGGATCCAGTGATTCTGCCTTTTCCGCGCTGGTGCGTGCAAGCGCATGGTCGCCGGCAGCCGCCGCGATTCGCGCGATATTGGCGTGGCCAAACGCCGCTTCGGGCGCTACCCGAGTCCCATCCCGGGCAACTCGGATTGCGTGCTCCCACCGCTGCAAACCAAACAGGTGATCGCTGAAGTACCACAGATTCGCAGTGTCGGCCGGGTTGATCTCAGCGGAGCGAGCCAACAGCGCAATACCTTCCTCTACACGTCCCTCTACCCAGATGCGTCGGAATGCCAGCGACGAGAGCACGCGGTAGTCGTTCGGGTTGATCCGATAGGCGCCCTCGAAGTCGCCGGTCGCAAGTAGCGCAAGCGGCTGATCGGGATCAAGTTGCAGCGCAC
The DNA here is from genome assembly GCA_051027215.1 of Pseudomonadales bacterium. Lineage (GTDB taxonomy): Bacteria > Pseudomonadota > Gammaproteobacteria > Pseudomonadales > Azotimanducaceae > CALHVX01. The sequence continues at coordinate 40,232 of JBPCXR010000060.1, forward strand.
GCTGCGCGCTCTCAAGTCCCAACTGCGCGTTTCGAAGAGAAGTCTCCGCGTTGTAGGACTCGCCCGTGAACTGAGCGTAGTTGGCTTCAAACCCGTACATCATGGCATTGAACGCTAAGGCATCGGCGAATTCAGGGTCGAGCGCAACCGCCTTCTCGAGTGCCTCGTGTACCGGTGCCATCGTTGCGAAGTCGCCAGTGAGTGACATACCCAGCAGGTATTGCGAATAGGCTTCGGGATCCGAGGTTGCCGCATTTCCAATGCTGGCCTGTTCGCTCGCTGAGAATTCCGCTTCCAGCGCCTCCGACAACCGTGAGGCCATCGCAAGCTGAATACCGAAGATGTCTTCCAGGTCTGCTTCATACGCGTCTGACCATAGCTGAGTGCCGGAATCGGCATCGATGAGCTGGGCCGTAATCCGCACCCGGTTACCGGCGTAACGAACGCTACCTTCCATCACCGAACCTACGCGTAGTTCCCGGCCTATTTCAGGAATCGATTTGGCTGTATTTGCGTAAGTCGCCATGGTCGTTCGCGCAATCACCGCCAGATCACGCACTTTGCTAAGCTGATTGATGATTTCCCCGTGAATACCCGCAGCAAAATAGGATCGCTCCGGATCTGGACTCATATTCTCGAACGGCAGGACTGCGATGGATTTTGCAAGCACCGCTTGTGCGACGTCGGTGCTTGGCGCAACAGTGGTCGGCGTTTGCACGGCGGGAGATGGAGATGAGCGATAGAATATGAAGATCACCGCTATGAGCAGAAGCAAAGCAGCAGCCCCAATAACGAGCGGCGCCCTCCGCTTTCCTGGCGCGGTCGCAGTCGAATGCGGTGCAGTTGGAGTGTCACCGCGTGCGGCTACTAGGAGAGCCGCAAAGTACAGATCGTCAGCGAGCTCGTGGCGCAAGACCGCCTGACGATTGTTCAGGTTGAGCCGAAGGCCAGGGGGAATTTCCGTAGGCTCTAGATGAACGGCTATGACGTCGCATCCTTCTTCCTGCGCGAAGTTGAGCTCACGCCGGCAGTTTTCGGAAACCACCGAGCTCGGAGATACAAAATACAGAAAACGCGCACAGCCCTGAATGGCGTGCGCCAAAGCCTCAGACCACTCGAGACCCGGGCTGATGCCCTCGTCGTACCAGATGTTGACCCCGTGATCGCGCAGCCAGGTCAGCTGGGGGTATACAGTGGCGCTGTCCCCATGCGCGTAACAAACGAAAACATACGCATCCGTTCCACGATACGCTGAAAACGGTTTGTCCAACGCCAACCCCTGAGCTGCTCGACTGCGAGTATAAACGATTCAGACAGCGCGGGGTCTCGATCCTTGAGGGCCTAAAACCGGCATGCAAGTAAGCGCATGGTACTCACTCGCGTGTCGGGTTCTGGCCGTACCCGGCGGTACGATTCGGCTGGGTTTTCGTCCCTTAGCGGGAACGCTCGCAGTTCGTGATCTACTTCGAATCTGTGGTTAAAGCGCACACCATGGTGACTGCAGAAAGGCTCACTTCCGACCCGAACCTGTCTTTCACTTCCGTGTTGTTTTGTGCGATTCCAACAATTAGGCTGTGCCCATGATTTGCGAAATTAGCTACGTCGTGATTATCAGGTAGGCGCTGCTCAGAATTCTGGGACGGCGCTTTTCTAGTGCCTCCCGCTGGGAACCCCGGAAGGCATCAGTTCTTTAGGGGTTCTTTGGTATTGGGGGATTGGAAAATGAAAAAGGTAGTTCTCGAAGTGCACATTGAAGTCCCAAAAGAGGACCTGGCTGCATTACTGGTTGAGTTACCGAACCATCTTTCGGTCACAAAGAATGAGGCCGGGTGCCTTGAATTTCAAGTTAAGCAGCGAGTGAGCCGCCCCTGCGTGTTCGACGTATACGAGGAATTCGAGAACAAAGACGCGTTCGATCTGCATCAGTCGCGTGTCAGAGAATCAAAGTGGGGCGAAATCAACCTCAGGGCGACCCGGCATTACCAGGTAAATCAAATTGATACTTAGATTGGTTCAACGTCGCTCGTTGGCCGAAAGCCGCCATTTGATGATTCTAGCTGAGTGATCGATTCCGACCCTCGCTGGGATTCCTTTCTACGAACTACGCTCGTAATGTGGGCGAAACCGAGGAACACATGGGAGCTGAGGTGACATTCGACGGTGAAGTAATCGTGATTCCCGGAGCGACATCAGGGTTGGGTCGGAATGCGGCGCTGCGCTTCGCCGAAGCGGGCGCACGTGTGGTTTTTGGCGGCCGTCGCGAAGCGGAGGGCGCCGAGGTTGCGGACCTGATTGCCAGCGGCGGCGGTACCGGCCGATTCGTACAGTGCGACGTCACCCAAAGTGGCGATGTCGCCAGGCTGGTAGACACAGCAGTTTCCGAGTTCGGTGAGCTGAACATGGCCTACAACGTGGCTGGAGTTCCAGGTGATGCATTTTCCTCATTTGCGGACTATGACGAAGAGGAGTGGCGCCGGACCATCGATATCAACTTGAGCGGTATGTTTTATTGCATGAAGCGTGAAATCTTAGCGATGCAAAATGGCGGCGGGGGTTCCATCGTCAACATGTCTTCTGTTGCGGGCCTGGGTCCAACGCCTGGAGGCGCTGCCTACGTGGCTTCAAAACACGCGATTATTGGATTGACCAAGACTGCGGCGCTCGACTACGCGGATCAGAATATCCGCGTCAACGCCATCGCACCGGGCGTGGTCAAAACGGAGATGATGGAATGGGGAATCGCCCAGACGCCCGATCTGGAAGCGCAGATGCTTGCCCACCAACCCATTGGTCGATTAGGTACCATGGATGAAGTGACCAACGCGGCGATGTGGCTGTGCTCGGGCGCCGCGAGCTTTGTTACTGGTTCAACGCTGTCGGTGGATGGGGCTTATATGCTGAATTGAGGTGACGCCATTTTCATAAGGCGGATCTTCCTCGGCAGAGTTCGTCTGATTTTGGCAAACACCTGTCCGCTCTTGGCCGATTTGTGCTGGTCAATTTGTGCTTGGGGACGTCGCCTAACGATAAAGCCGACGTTCGCGATGCTGGTGCGACCGGCTCTTGTCGACCCGAAACAATCTTTTATCCTCGAAGGTTGGTCACTCAAGCAAGGTCGATATGGGTAATAGTTTGCGGGGTACCGTTTTCGTTTTTTGCTCGATCGTAGCCGCCGCAGTCATAGAACACCGCGTCTGCACCTGACGGGGTAAAGCGAAATATCGTAAAGCCGTTGATTTCCTTGGTGGCAGATAACTCACGAGTCTCCAGCCAGGCGGGAGTCGCCACAGCGATGCCGCGTGCAGATGAAGGCCAGGTCACATCGGAAGTGCTCACTGGGCCCACCAGCAATGACTTGACAGGTCTGTCACGTAGATCCAGATCACCGCTGCTAGTGATTTCAACAGCGCCCTGAGCGTGAATATCTCCAGAGAGCGTGAAACGCGAGCCTGTGCGTTTCGATATGGATTCCAGCAGCCGCTGATGCTGATCCCACCAGCCTTGTTGCCAGAGATACTTTTGAGCCTCTACTGTTAGACGGCCCTTGGTGTCACCCAGCAGCTCGTTGATTACGACACCCGTGAATCCTTCTGGTGCAACCACATCTGGATACCACTCACGCCATTTACCTGCCGTCCAACCGAAAGGATGCGATGGCGTATAAGCAAAGTGTGTAGCGTGTGAATTAGTGGTCCGATTGTTGATCCATTGTTCAATGTCGGGAGGTACCAGACCCGCCGTGTCGCCGCCCAGACTGAGGTGACCTGCACAGTCGAATATGGGTGTTTCAAATAGTCGCCCATATACCAGCGCACCGAATGATCGTTCCTTATCTTTTACCGGCGCATTAGGCAAAGGCGGATAATAGAGTTGGGCGACTGCTGCATGAGCTTCGGCGCTGAATTTGTCTGGGGGAAAAGTGACGATGTCCTTCTCGGCGTCGTCATTCTCGAAATAATCGTGATCATCGGCCACAAAGTAGATGGGGGTTGAACGAAATCGCGTTCCGTAGAGATCGGCGATCTGTTCGTTCCCGATCCGCTTTAGCACAGCTTCGTTGCGCGTTCCGAGCACCGAGGTTTCGCGGTCAAATTCTCCGTATTTCTGCTTGATGGCTTCTGCAGCCGCAGCACTGCGCGCTATCCGCGGCGATCCACCCCCGCGTAGGTCCCAATAAATATGGTCACCGATCGCAAGGGCAACGTCAGGTTTTTCTGCGAGTGCTGCGTCGAACATGCGCTGGCGGAACTTGTGTGGTTTAAAGAACTGCGCTCTGGGCGTACCGAATCCATCTCCGCCGCCGGCGCATGTGAACGCCAAAAGCTTGAGGGATGCAGGCATGCTGTTTCGATCGGGTAGTGTCTTCAGTGGCCAGGGTTCGTAGAACGGCCCTTTATCGTCGACTAGTTGGAGTTGGTAGGTCGTGTTCGGGTTGAGTGAGTTGGCGTGGAAAGACCAGTGATACCCCTCGCTATCCGCCTGCACACCAGACACTTTCCGCCGCCCTACCAGCAGGTCAATAGAATGACGCGGTTGCCAAAGTGACAGCGTGATAGAGAATTGTGTATCGGTGGCGGTGGGTAGGAGGTGGCGTAAGGTTTTGTCGGATGCCGTACTACGTTGGGGCCACATCGCAGTAATGAGTGAGGTGGTTGCCGCCAAGAGCACCTCCCTGCGAGATGTGAACCAGCTTGGCCTCTCCACCGCATCCTCACTTAGTCTAAGTGGATCCGAATTGTACCACTGGCTGATCCACACCTGTCGAGCTGCGCTGGCGAATGTTGGCTAACGGGGATAAGGCTACATTCTGGCGACCCAGGTCACACTGACGGCAAAGCTGATGTTCCATGACCGGGCCAGAAGTACTCAATACGATTCTGATCGGTGGTTTGCTTCAGTGCCAAGTTTGGATTGACCAGCAACTGAAAAGCGATTGTATTTGTTCAGCATGGTATTAATCTGGTGATCTAACTGTCATGGGAGTGCCGCTCATGCGATCGGACGCGCAGCTCATAGAGCACATATTTAGCCTCATTGACCACAATGCTACGGATGTGGGCGATGAGGATTGGCTTGAGCCCGTTGAAAACTATAGCTCGCAGGAACGATTCGAGGCCGAGATCAGATTAATGCGTCGATTACCGGTGGCATTCTGCCCATTGGCCGCACTCTCTAAACCAGGATCATACGTAGCAAGGATGTCGGCCGGTGTGCCGATCGTGGTAATACGAGGTCTTGATGGTGAAATTCGTGCCTTTCGCAATGCCTGTCGCCACCGTGGCATGCAGTTGGCCGAAGGTTCGGGCTGCACGAAGATTTTCCGCTGCACCTACCACGGCTGGGCATATCGCCTCGACGGACGGCTTGAATATGTGCCAGACGAATACGGATTTCCAAACCTAGACAAAAGCACGAACGGTCTAGTGCCCGTGCACGACGTCGCGGCGCAAGGTGGCCTGGTTTTCGTAACTCAAGACGCGCCGATTGGTGCAGGCGCGCTTGAATCTCTTCCAGACCTGCTTGCACAGGATCAGGTCATTTTCGACTCCCGTGAAACGGTCAACGAAGTTAATTGGAAGCTACAGGCGGAAGGTACGCTGGAGGGATACCACATCAAGCATGCTCATCCCGAGACATTTTATCCGTACGGGTTCGACAACCTAAACGTAATCGAAACACAGGGCCCAAACGTTCGCGTTTGCTTCCCATTCCGACGTATCGAGAAGCTACGAGAGCTACCCAGTGATGCACGCGCACTCGGACGCACCGTGACCCTCGTCAACCACATTTTTCCAGCGGCTTCAATCACCCGACTTTCTGACCATTTCACAATTTCGTTTGCCGAGCCCGAGTCCCCATTCCGCACGCGCTACTACAACTACAGGATGACGACGCCGACAAAGGACGGCGCAGCCCCTTCAGCCGATGCAGTGAGCCAGGCGAAGAAAGATGCGGCGTTCCTGGCTGATACGGGTCTGAAAGAGGACGCGAAAGTCATTCAGGATATCCAAGCCGCTATCGGATCGGGGGCGAACAAGCACTATACGTTTGGCAGATTCGAATCCGCGATTGTGCACCTACACAAAAACCTAACCCTATACCTGGACAGGTTAGCCGCGTTCGAGCGCGGGGAAGTAGAAGTTGAATAGCGAAGAGCAAACTCCGTTTAGGTCACAGACTCGCCCAGAAACCAGTTCAACAAATCAGGTAGCTCGCCCCGGGGGAAGGTATGGGAAAGATCATCGAATTCCCGGTAGGTCACACTCGCACCGGCTTTTTCCAAGGTTGCCCTAGCCAACCGCGCCACATCGACATCAAACATCCAATCTAAGGCGCCGTGCACCAGATAGGTCGGTACAGCGCGAACCCGGTCCATGTCCACCGCCTCCAGTACCAGCGGATGAAAACTCGACGCCATTGGCGCAAGGTGGGTATAAGGCGCGGTCGCTTCGAATCCAGCAAGATAAGAGAAAGTGCCACCGTCTGACATGCCGGTGAGCAGCAGCCGGTCGTCGCGCAAGGCATAGCGCTCTTTGACGAACTCCAGCATGGCTTTGAGTCGATCTGCATCAACCTCAGGCTCACCCAATGACCAGGTCGTTCCTGCGGAAGTCGGCGCCAATAGCAGAGCACCGCAACTGCGCGCCGCGCTAAGCCAACTCCAGAGAAAGCTGCGCCCATGACCGCTACCGCCATGCAGCGCCACAATGAGCGGCGCCGGCCGCTCTTCGTCGTAATCCTCCGGTACGTACAAGGAAAACCCACCACGCTGTTTCGTATCGTTGCCCGCATGCAACACACCCGTGTGGGGCTGCTCTGGTGCTTCGCTAAGAATCTGCGCGAGCGCTTCTACGGGTTCGGATCCGAGGCTTGCGAGATCCGCCCGCGCATTGACCGCCCCCTCTTCGAGATAGAAACGGCTGACCGGTGGCAGCATACGGGTCAACGGGTACAGCGCATCCAACGCTTTGCTGAGCATTCCCAAGGACTTATAGGCTGTCATGATGGGTTGCTGAGTACCGGGGCTGCGAGAAAACTCCGAGAGCCCACGGCTGGTCAACTGGGCGGCTTCCAGCGCGCAATCGCGAAACCCGGTTAGATGCTCGGGCCACGCCGCCGCTTCGAAAGTGGAACGACCTTCAGCTAACGGCGCCTGCAGATCACGCAACTCCTGCGCCAAAGCAGAGACGTTGGGTGGGTGCAAATAGCGCCCTGCCTGTGAAAGCGCACCGAGTCCTGCTAACAGAGCCGGCAGTAACGCTGTGGTAGCATCGAGCAATTCGTCAGTCGTATCAGTCATGCAACCATATTACCTGCCCATCAATGATGAAGTCGCGATCTTTCGCGCAGCATTCGAGGCACGCTTGCCGGTCCTGCTCAAAGGCCCCACAGGCTGCGGCAAAACGCGTTTTGTCGAAGCCATGGCCCATGAGCTGTTCCCCAATCAGGAGGAATATCGGCTCACCACCATTGCCTGCCATGAAGACCTAACGGCAACCGATCTGGTAGGGCGCTATCTACTACTGGGCGATGAATCACGCTGGGCTGACGGTCCACTCACCCATTCTGTGCGCAACGGTGGCTTGTGCTATCTGGACGAGATCGTTGAAGCGCGCAAAGACACGACGGTGTTGATTCATGCGCTCACCGATCATCGGCGCATTCTGCCCATCGAAAAAACTGGCGAGCTGGTACACGCCGATCCGAGCTTTCTGTTGGTTATCTCCTACAATCCTGGCTACCAAAGCGTGCTCAAAGACCTCAAACCCAGCACTCGACAACGCTTTGTCAGCTTAGAATTTGACTACCCTGGCGAAGCCCAGGAAGCCGAGATTATCGCCCACGAGAGCGGCGTCGATGCGGCCATGGCTGAGCGGCTGGCCGTGATCGGCGCAAAGGTCCGCAACCTGCGGGAACACGGCTTCGAAGAAGGCGTGAGCACGCGGCTGTTGATCTATACGGCAAACCTGATCCAGGGTGGCATCGAACCTAGACGCGCTGCGCAAAGCGCCATCGTTACCGCGATCTCCGATGACGCCACTGTACAGATTGCCGTGAGCGACATTGTCGATGCGGTTTTGCCTTGATCGAACTGGCAGATCTGGAAGCATCGCTAACGCTATTCGTTGAAGGCGTGGCCGGTCAATATCTACACGTCAAACCCGACTCGCAGTTTGCTGGGCAAACCAGCTTGTCCGAATTCGCGGCGCAATCTGTAGACGCGATCTATCTGCCAGAACAATTACCCCAAGGCACGCGTTCCGATTATCGCGTCCTGGCCATGCAGCAGATCAGCATGCGCCTCTACGGTACCTTTGATTTTCGAATTGCGCAGTTTCTCACACGCTGCGACTCCCCAGGCGATCAACCAGCAAAAGACACAGCACTGCGCATGGGTGAGCTGCAGCGTTTGCGGCAACGGTATCGTTGGCCGGGCTTATTTCAGGCTCTATTTGAAAACGCCGAGCGCCTGCGGTTGGACTATCGAACGCTGCGGGATTTTCCAGGCTTGGGCAAGCACTTCGTGAGCTACTACAGCGCTACCAGTCTAGACTCAGCGCTAACCATCGACCCGCTGCAACAGCTACAAAGCGACTGGCGCGAGCAACACCGAGTGATGTTGGCGCACCCCGGCGAACATTGCACCGACCCAAATTTGCAAGCGCTCTATAACGACGATGCCAGCGTTTACGACAGCGCTGTGCTCGCCGATGAAATCTACAAACTGCTACTGCAAGCATACGATCCGGCGACCATCGCCCAAGGTATCGCGCTCACCACAGAGGAAGAGGTGGAAACCAGCGCGGATTGGCTGGAGCGCGAAGCCAGATTAATCGATTGGGAGGAAGAACAAGCCAGCGCCCAAACACAGATGATGAATGCCCTGCTGCTGGATCCTCAGGATGTGGATGTAGCAGCCATTGATGGTCTCGACGGCGACATCCGTCCTGATGACGCCAATCTGAACACCATCGCACAACAAGATGCTGCGCCAGCGGACCCCGAGCAACTACAACGCCGCCTAGACATGGAACGCGCCGCGTTGCGCCATGCTTTGGGTGAAGATCGATCGTTGGCGCGTAGCTATCGCTATGACGAGTGGCACTATCTAGACAATCGCTATCTACGCAGCTGGTGTCGCCTGTTCGAAGAACAGCTGAACCCTGACCCGGACCTCGATGGTACGGAGTTGGGCCAGCGGGTGCGGCAGTGGCGCGATGAAATTCGGCGTCGGCTGAGTTTAATCAAACCCCTGGGCTACTTGCGCCAACGCGGAGTCGAGGACGGTGATGAGCTAGATTTCAATTCTGTGCTCGATAGCAGACTAGATGCCGCCGCCGGGCTTACACCCAGCGAGCGTGTCTATAGTCGTAGAGATCGAGTGCAGCGAGATTTGTGCGCGGCGTTTCTGATCGATCTATCTGCCTCTACCGATGATCCGATGGAAGCCCCTGAACCGGAACCGGATCAGCTCGAAGCTGGCGCCGATGTGAACTTACGCGACCCGTTTGAGGTGGACTTCGATCCGGCGAGCTTGACTGCCGATAAATCCAGCACCCGGCGCATCATCGACGTGCAACGGGAGGCGATGCTGGCGATGTCCGCTGCACTAGAGTCGCTTGGTGACGAATACGGCATATTCGGCTTTTCCGGATACGGCAAAGACTGCGTGGAGTACTACGTCGCTAAGGAAATCGGCCAGTCATTCACGGCAAAAACGCTGCACAGCATCGCGGCCATGAAGCCTCGCCGGAGCACCCGTATGGGACCAGCGATCCGACACACCACTCGCAAGCTATTGGCTTCAGGGCATGCGATGAAACTGATGATCATGCTCAGCGATGGCTTCCCCCAAGACAGCGACTACGGGCCCACTCGAGGTGAGCATGAATACGGTGTGCAAGATACTGCTAAAGCGTTGGAAGAAGCCGAGCGCGCGGGCATCCGAACCTTCTGCATCACCGTAGACCGCTCTAGTCACGATTACTTGTCACGCATGTGCCCAAGTGATCAGTACCTGATCATTGAGGAAGTAGATGAATTACCCGCCGCACTGGGCAAGGTTTACGAGCGTCTAGCCAGCTGAGCTGAGTTCGGTAGGGGGTATAGAGCCGCCCTAAGGCGGCTCTCCAAATAACGCTTAGTCGTCGCCCATCACACCGAAGATGTGCAACAGCGACATGAACAGGTTGTAGAACGAAACGAACAAGCTGACCGTGGCTCGTATGTAGTTACGCTCACCGCCGTGAATAATCGCGCTGGTTTGCCACAGAATGGCGGCACTGGCAAAGATCACGAAGCCGGCAGAGATGGCCGTGTGCATGGCGGAGAGGTTGAACAACCAGCTCACCAGCACCGCACCCATCAACACGAAAAACCCAACCATCAGGAATCCACCGAGAAACCCGAAGTCCTTGCGGGTGATCAGGGTGAAGGCTGAAAGCCCGACGAAGGCAGCCGAGGCGGTTGCGAACGCCGACGTCACCAGCGCCGGTCCGTTGGTCGTGCTCATGTAGTAAGCGATGACGGGGCCTGTGATGAAGCCAAGAAACCCGGTAAAGACAAAGCAGGTGAGCAATCCCCAGCCACTATCGGCAGTTTTCTCAACGAGAAACAACAGGCCAAAGAATCCGGCCAGGATGACCAGGAACGGCGGACGACCCACTCCCATGACCATGGCGACATAAGCACACACTGCGCTAAACGCCAGTGTCATACCCAGCAACATATAAGTGTTGCGCAATACACTGTTGATCTGCACTCCGCCGGTGGTTTGCCCAGCGGTCGCAGCGCCAACAGCGCTCTGTGAAGTTCGAAAACGGGGCTCTTGAGCCATGACTAGCCTCATTACTTAATGGATACCCACTATATAGGGAATCTGGTGAAACAGTTCAAGGCTATGTATTTGGTCAGACCAAACACTGGCCTGGCCAATGGTGCGACTCAATTGCGGCAGAACAGAGTTAACGGACCGCCGACAATACCGGCACGACCGACGGTCCTGGCGTCAAGCGCCCACGTTGCTTAACTTCAACGCCGCAGGCTCCTCGGAATCGTCCTGGGCCCGCACTTCGTTCACCAGTGCGCTCACCTCACCAAGGTCCAAGGCTTCCATGTCGAGGGCAATTAGAATGAACAACAGCAGCTGCGCCCCAAGCGAGCCGTTGTTGACCTTCGAACGTAAATTGCTCTCGTGCTGGACAACCCCCAGCTCACTCAGGCGGCGCGCCAGTTCACGATATTCAACGCCTTTGAGCGCCATTCGCGAGCGGATGATTCTACGAATCGCTTCGCGCATTTCCGGTGAGTCAAAAAATTTAGCCACTTCGTGTCCTCCTTAACTCTCTGGTTGAGTGCCCCCCACCAGAAAATCAATCGTCTATTAAAAGAATGCTACGGGCGCGAATTGTAAGGATCGAGAGCGGATCCGTACGCAAACGACTGTAAAATCTCTGTCTCAATTGTTTGCCCGTTGCCAAGGTTGGGTTACAAGTGACCCAAATTCATCAACTTAAGAGGCCATACAAAAGCATAGCTCATAGGCTGGGACACGTTATCCGGGGTAACCGAAGCCAGATCGGCATTAGAACCCCAGATCAGTGCCTGTTCCGCGCAATTTCATTGCATAATTGCCTACCCGAGCTCTAGAACAACCTTTTGCGCGCATTCTCGCCAGCGACCCGGCCCCACACATTGTCGGACATCCAGTATTGGATTCTGGGCACCATCGCCCTGCTGACCTTCTGTCCCGGACTCAGCACCGCCCAGCCGGCGACGGAGCGATTTACCGAGCACTACGATCTCATTTATCAAATCCGCGACATTGCCCGCAGCGCCGCAGCAAAGTCGTCTATTGGCAGCGGCTTTCAAGTCAGCGCCGACGGTTTAATCGTAACCAACTTCCATGTGGTTGCGGGATACGTGAATGCCCCAGAGAACCGCCGACTGGAGTATCTTGATCAACAGGGCAACAGCGGTGCGCTGGAGCTGTTGGACTTCGACGTCATCAACGATCTGGCTTTGCTAAGGCACCCAGCCCCGACACCCAAGCACTTCTCTCTCGCCGCTACGCCGCTAACCAAAGGTGCGCTGATCTACGCCCTGGGTAACCCCCATGATCTTGGCATCACTTTGGTGTTTGGCGCCAACAACGGCATGGTGGAGCACAGTTACGATCCCCAGATTTTGTTTTCCGGTTCGCTCAATCCAGGCATGAGCGGCGGACCCGGATTGAACGAAGCAGGAGAGGTGGTAGGCGTTAACGTTGCGACCGCTGGTAGCCAGCTCAGCTTTCTGGTTCCACTTAAGGCGCTGCGAAAGCTGCTTTCGGCAAATCGAAGTGTGTCTGAGGACAGCTACCACACAGAGATCAGCGTGCAGTTAAGACATTGGCAACAGGATCGTTTCGCAGACTTGCTCGCCAGACCCTGGCCAACAACAACGCTGGGGGAACACCAGATTCTGGATGAGTTGCGAAGTGACTTTCAGTGTTGGGGCAACAGCAACGACGAGGACAAAGACGCGAATGTGCGCACCCATCGCACTAGCTGCACATCAGGAAACAGCGTTTATTTGGGTCAACGTCTAAACACAGGGCAGATCCACTACTCGTTCGACAATCAGATCGCGCTAGATCTTTCTGCTTATCGCTTTCACGCACTGATTGGCCAACAACGCGTCTCGGCAGACAACAGCGCGAATATCGACCAGGTAACGCCATATCAATGCACTAGCGATTTCCTCACTGGACCAGAGACCGATACGACCGGCCTGCCGGGGGCTCGCTTCACCAAGGGCAGCTATTGCGTACGTACCTACACGCGGCTGGAGAAACTCTACGATGTGTTGTTCCTAGGGGAACACAGCCGCAAAGATCGGGTGCTGACCGCCCACTACACCCTAGCCGGTGTCGAGCAAGCCACTGCCGACGCGTTTCTACGCCGCTTTCTCCAGGAGCTTGGGTGGAACTAGCCGTTACCATATTGGGTCGTCCGGCCCAGCCTGTGCAACGATTGCACCTCGGTGCCGGTCCAGCAACGTTGGGTCGCTCGTTCGCCTGCGATCTGGTACTTGCGGATCCGCGAGTCGAAGCGGTTCACCTGGAAGTAGGTTGCGATGAAACCGGTGCACTGGTGGTTTGCGATCTCGGCTCACTAAACGGCACCAGTGTGAACGGCCAGACCATCGATCCCGGCGTTCCAATAGCGCTCGAGTCCGGGGATACACTGATACTGGGCCACACCAGGTTACGAGTATTCCGTCAGGACCACGATGTCGGACCGGCCCGTTCGCCTTCAAACGTGGAACAACTTAGAGACCGGCTTAGCACCCCGCGCTGGCTCCTTGGCTTCACCGCCATTGGGCTCAGCATCTTCCTGCTATTTGATTACCTACACTACGGCGGCGACTACAGCACCAGTATCACTGTACGGCGCATCATGGATTTTGGCCTACAGGCAGGGTTGTGGATGCTGTTCTGGGGCACAGTCAATAAATTGGTACGAGGAGAATTCAGCTTCTGGCCGCACTGGTGCGTTGGTGTTGCCACGGTCGCAGTGATGCCGCTGCTGGATGAACTACTGGGATTCGTCGGTTTCAATTGGCAATCCATGCAGGCCCACCGCTTCTTGGATGCGCTTTTTAACTTTGCAGTCGTGGTAGCCTCACTGTACTTCGCGCTGGGGTTAGCTACTTTTCTGCGGCGACGAGCACGAACTTGGATCGCCCTGCTGCCGGCAACGCTCATGTTGGTAACAACTTATGCCTTGCCACTAATGGCTGAAGACCGGTCGGTGGCGGTGCCAGAGCTACTCAACATTTCGCGGCCTCCGGCATTCAAACTCGCCGAGGATAGCCGTGCGACGGTCTTCATCGATGCAACAGCCAAGCTCTACCCACAAGCGCAACGGGTCGCCGCGGAACAGCTGGCAAAAGAGGCTCGAGAGTCTACAGTTGGCTTGAACTAGCTGCTGCAGGACAGCTGAGAACAGCCGACGCGCGTTCGCGCCCAATCTGGGCGCCGAGCCGCGTACTGCTCATGCTCAGGTTGCTCATCGTAAGGCCGTCGGAGCAGGTCCAGCAGCTCATGAACCTTGCCGAAATCGCCCTGTTCCGCGTCGTCGATGGCCAGCTGAGCGAGATAGTTACGCAACACATATTTTGGGTTGGCTTGCTGCATCTGCGAGCGCCGAGCCTGGGGCTCAAGCTCGCTGATGCGCCCAATATAGCGCTCGAGCCAGCCAAGAAACCCCGATCGTATTGAACCGTTTACTGCATCAGCGTCATAGAACGCGACACCGAGCGTTGCCAATGCTGAGTCAGGGGTATCTACCGGACTGATCTGCATCAGCGCACGGTAGAACAGCGTCATGTCTGTCTCGGCGCTGCACAGCGTTTTCTCCAAATCCTCAAACAGCGCCATATCTTCTGCGCCATCCACAGCTGGCAACCCAAGCTTGGCGGCGAGCATGTTGGCCGCGAGTTGCTGATAGGTACGGGCGTACTCTGCCAATGCTTCCTCCAGAGGCTCCGGCTGACCTAATAGCGGCAGAATGGCGTTCGCAAGCTGCATGAGATTCCACTGCGCGATCGCCGCTTGTTGTCCGAATCGATAACGTCGCTGCCCAGCGTCCGTGGTGTTCGGCGTCCAGTCCGGATCGTAGTCGTCCAACCAACCGTAGGGCCCGTAGTCGATGGTCAAACCGGTTACAGACATGTTGTCGGTGTTCATCACCCCATGCACGAAACCCACCCGCAGCCATTCAACAACCATCGCCGCGGTCAACTTACAGACATTACGAAACCAAACCACGTAATCATCGACGGTTACTTGGCCCACTTGTAAATCGCGACCAGGAAACAAATGCGAAAACTCTGTAACGATGATGAAATCGGTGAATTGTCGCAGTAGGGCTTCTTCCCCCCGGGCGGAGAGCATCTGAAAATGCCCGAAGCGCACGAAAGTGGGGGCAACGCGACACACCACCGCGCCTGGCTCCAGCGCCGGGTGCCCATCGTAGAGCATGTCACGCATCACCTGTTCGCCGGTCAGAACCAGCGACAGCGCACGGGTCGTCGGCACACCGAGGTGATGCATGGCTTCGCTGCACAGAAACTCTCGCAGCGACGAGCGCAGCACAGCAAGGCCGTCGGCTGTACGAGAAAACGGCGTCGGCCCAGCGCCTTTGAGCTGCAACATCTGCAGGCTTCCATCAACCCCTCGGACTTCGCCCAGATTGATCGCCCGACCATCACCGAGCTGCCCTGCCCAGTTACCAAACTGGTGGCCGCCATAGCAGGTGGCGTGAGGATCCATGCCGGCAAGGAGCCGATTGCCGCTGAACACCTCTGCAAAGGCAGCAGACTCACAGGCTTCGGCGCCCAAGCCAATGAGCTGCGCGACTTCTGGTGCACAGGCAACCAAGCGCGGGGCCGCCACCTGTTGCGGTTTGACTCGCACATACAACGCATTGCTAATTTGCCGGCGACTGTTGCTTGCATCGGGGTCAGCAGGCAGCTCGCGGGTAAAGCGGTTGTCAAAGTCAAGAGAGGGAAAGGCTGGCGCCTCTGGACCAGAAGAAAAACTCGGAGGATCTGTTGCGGCACTCATATGCCCATTAGAGCAGGTGTGTTTAGCGCTGAACAGCGCAGCAGAGAATCCCATCTACGGGCCAAGCAGGCACTAACTGAGTTAGCATAGGCGCGATGACCAGCTCCATAGAACACATCTTTTTCTTCGGCTTGTTAGCGCTTGCGACCTTGGCATTCTTTGGCGTCATAAATGCCTTCATCGTGCCGTTGTTCTGGGCCACTGCCCTAGCCATTTTGTTCGAGCCGCTGAACGACCGCATGGCTGCGGCGATCGGCGGTCGTGGTGGGTTCGCATCGCTACTGACCATATTGCTCATCCTGCTAGCCCTCGTGCTACCGCTGATGTTGCTGGGCCTGGTTGTTACCGAAGAGGTCGTGCGTCTGATTGAAGCTATTGAAGACGGCAGCATCGATCCGGGTGCGGTTGTCCGTTGGGGCCGCGAGTCGGCACCGCTGTTGTTTGACTACGCCGCACGCGTCGGTATCGAACCGGACGGGCTTAAAGAGAAGCTCTCTGGCGCTGCACTCAGCTCAGGTCAGTGGATTGCCTCCCACGCCTTAAATCTGGGGCAGAACGCGCTGCGCTTTATGGTCATGCTGCTTCTCACTTTCTACCTACTGTTTTTCTTCCTGCGCGATGGCCACGCCAACGTTGAGCGCTTGATTCAGATTCTGCCACTGGGTGATGCGCGCGAACGGCAGCTGTTCGATCGTTTTGCCGCTGTCGTTCGGGCAACGGTAAAGGGCACATTTGTCATCGCGGCCATTCAAGGATTGATCGGCGGGATAACCTTTGCGCTGCTGGATATCAGAGCAGCGACACTATGGGGAGTGGTCATGGCCATGCTATCGCTGCTCCCCGCCGTGGGTGCTGCACTCATTTGGGTACCGGCTGCCGGTATGCTCATCGCCGGTGGTGACTGGGTTAGCGCGCTCATTCTGATTGGCGTTGGCATCTTTGTGATCGGCCTCGCCGACAATCTGCTCAGACCCATCTTGGTCGGGCGAGATACACAAATGCCCGACTACCTGATATTGCTGGCAACCCTCGGTGGGCTCGCGCTGTTTGGCATTTCCGGCATGGTTATCGGTCCGCTAATTGCCGCCCTGTTCATCACCCTGTGGGAAATGTTCGAACAGAGCTACGGCGATCGAGATCAAGAACTCCTGCGTGACCAGGAGTTGGTAAGCCAAGACGTCGCCGCAGCCACGAACGAAGCAACCGACGATCCTGCAGTTGAGGTCGATGAGCCGCCATCTGCCACCAGCTAGTCGCATACTGGCATTGGCGATTATCAGCCTGCTGCTACTGGCTTGCGCAACGCCTCACACGCCCGAGGTCTGGGTCGGCGCTAATTTCGAGCGCTTAAACCGGGCCTTCGGAGATCCAGCAGGCATCCTCATCAATGCCCGCAACAACCGCATTTATGCCTTTCGTTTCGACGCCGTACCGCAAACCGTGGCCAGCGACGATACCCCTACGCCGATCGCCTACGGCGACGCTACCCTGGCACTCGCCGCCACCGATTGCGTGATTCTGTTTGAGCTCTCTGGTCCCGCAGTTATCGCCTGGGATTGGCAAGGCGACGGTTGCGGGCAACGCGCCCTTCCGCTGCCGTATCAATACCCCTAGTTTTAGGCAAATAAACTAACTATTCTGCTCACCGTGGAGGTTCCGCGGCGGGTCTTTGATCTGCGCCTCGTGTTCACGTTGAGGTGCAAATTACACTGTAGGCTCTGACCATGCCGGTGCATATCCAGCCGGTGGAGGCAAGCATGACAACTTCAATGCTCTCGATGACCCGCCTGGGCCTCAGCGCTTTGTTGCTGCTGGTCCTCGGTGCGTGCGGCGGCGGTGGAGGCGGCTCATCTCGCAACAACCCTGCGCCGCCAATCGGCAACCCCGCACCACCCCAGCCTCTCACCCAGGCGCAACTCAACAGTGCCTCCATGATCGCCGCCCAGAGTACTTTCGGCCTGACTTACGAAGCCATCGTCGATATCGCCGAAACTGGCCCGGAGACATGGCTGGATGAACAGTTCGCGGTGCCGGTGACCACACACAAGTCGCTGGTAGACGAGTTGCTCAATGCCCGAGCCGCTGGTGAGTACGCCGAGATCACCGATGATCTCGAGTTCTTGATCCTCAGTCGCCGCTTAGCCTGGTGGCATCGGGCCTTCAGTGCCCCGGATCTGGTGCGGCAACGAGTGGCGTTTGCGTTAAGCGAGATCTTTGTTGTCGCCGACACAGTCGATGCGCTGATCATCAATCCCTACGCACTAGCCACCTACTACGATTTGCTGCTCACCCACAGCTTCGGTAACTATCGCGACCTGCTCAAAGCAGTGGCGCTGCATCCAGCAATGGGAATCTACCTGAGTCATGTCAACAACCGTAAGGCTGATCCGCTGAACAACACTTTCCCAGACGAAAACTTCGCTCGGGAAGTGATGCAGCTGTTCTCTATTGGCCTGTTCGAGCTGAACCTGGATGGCAGCATTAAACTCGATGGCAACGGCGATCCTCTACCCACCTACGGCAACGAGCAGATTCGCGAGTTCGCAAAGATCTTTACCGGGCTGTCTTATGACGGTGATGCGCCCTATTTCGGCAACCCCGAGCCCGTGTATCAGCTGCCGATGATCATGTTCGATGATTTTCACGAGCCCGGGAGCAAAACATTGCTGGGCGGTCAGGTTGTGCCAGCAGGTCAGACTGGCGAGCAGGACATCGATGCTGCAGTGGACAACCTCTTCAATCATCCCAACGTCGGCCCGTTCATGGCCCGGCTGTTGATTCAGCGCCTGGTTACCTCCAACCCATCACCCGCCTACATTTCCCGAATTGCCAGTATTTTCAATGACAATGGCGCTGGCGTACGCGGCGATCTGCAAGCGGTCATTCGCGCCATGTTGCTCGATCAGGAAGCGAGCACACCAACGGATCAGGACCAAGGCGGCAAACTTCGAGAACCAATTCTGCGCTACATCGCCTTTGTGCGAGCATTCAACCCGAGCAGCCCGGATGGTTACCTCTTTAACTATGGTTTCTACCTGCAAAACGTATTGCGCCAGCATCCGCAATCATCGCCGAGTGTTTTTAATTTCTTTCAGCCTGATCACACACCCGCAGGCACATTGGCAGATGCCGATTTAAAGGCTCCGGAATTCCAAATCACCACAGCCACCACCATCGCTGGCATGACCAACGTTGTGGATTTCGGCATCAACGCTGATTTCGTTACCGATGTACAACCACCGTTCGAAACAGTCTCGCTAGACTTCTCGGACTACGTCGCGTTTGCCGATGACTTAGATGGATTACTGGACCGGCTTGATTTGGTCTTCACCTACGGTCAGCTGAGCGACAGCACCCGTAGCGCGATTATCAACAGCATTCAGGATGTTGAAGACGTCAACTTTCGCACCCGCATGGCGATCTATTTGCTGTTGATTTCGCCTGACTACGCAGTACAGAGCTAGGAGCGGCAGCCATGAACAGACGTCAATTCGTTACCCACAGCTGCCGCTTGAGCGTGGCTTCTGCAACTTTGTCTAGCTCTCTGTTACAACTGGGCCTTGCCCGCCAAGCGGCTGCAGCAACCCTTTCTGACTACCGCGCGCTGGTTTGTGTATTGCTCGCCGGCGGCAATGACTCCTTCAATATGGTCGTGCCTAACGATGCAGACCAGTACGGGGAATATGCTGCCTTGCGCTCGGACCTTGCTTTGCCCCAAGCCAGTCTGCTGCCTTTGAACGGCACCGCTGGGAATGGCCGCAACTACGGTCTGCATCCTGGCATGGCTGGCGTGCAGCAGCTGTACAACAGCGGAGACCTGGCCATAGTCGCTAATGTCGGAACCCTAATCGATCCCGTTGACGCCGCAGCAATCGCAGCTGGAGCAAAGGTCCCGCTGGGTTTGTATTCTCACTCCGATCAAATCGCTCAGTGGCAAACCGCGGTCCCAGATGACCGTATCGCCGAAGGCTGGGGCGGCCGGCTCGCCGATCGCATGAACAGCGTGAACCTCGCCAACGGCATTTCCATGAACATCTCCCTGGGCGGTAGCAACGTTTTCCAAAGCGGCGAGCAGAGCACCGAGTACGCCATCACAGCTGAAGAAGACGGCGCTATTGGCGTCAACGCTTACGATGATGGCACCGAGTTCGGCACTTTCAAAAAATCCATCATCGATGGTTTACTCGCCGCGCCGCAAACTAATCTGCTGCGACAGGAATATGGGAACCGCTTACGTAATGCTATTGACGCAAGAGCCGTGTTCGTCGACGCGCTGCAAAAAGCGCCCACGCTCACCAGTCCGTTTAGCCCATCACCTTTTTCCCAAAGCCTGCGACAGATTGCCCGGGTAATCTCCGCACGCACCGACCTTGGAGCCTGTCGACAAACCTTTTTTGTCTTGGTCGGTGGCTGGGATCATCACGACGAGGTGCTCGACAATCAGGCAGCCATGCTTCCGGCCATCAGTCAGGGGTTGACTGAATTCCATGCGGCCTTAGTTGAGCTGGGCATGTTGGACGCGGTGACCACCTTCACCACCTCCGATTTTGGCCGAACCCTAACCTCGAACGGCAAAGGATCCGATCACGGCTGGGGCGGCCATCACCTGGTCATGGGCGGTGCCGTCAATGGCGCAACCATGTTCGGCGACTACCCCGAGCTATCTGCCAACAGCCCGTTAGATACCGGACGCGGAGTCTTCGTGCCAACCACGGCCGTGGATGAGTACTTTGCCGATTTAGCCATATGGCTCGGCGTCAGCGACGCGGACTTGGATCAAGTGCTGCCGAATGTTCGGCGCTTCTACACACCCGGTTCAGCACAACCGCCGCTAGGGTTGTTTGCCTGATCCTGTTTGCAGATCTGCAGCAGGCGCAAGGCGCGCTTGCCGTTAAGCGGCAAACTTGTAATAGGGTGGAATCTGCTCTCGGGCAATGGGCTTGAGCGTGCTGTAGGGGCTCTGGCCAAAGTAAATGTCTTCGCCAATGAGCTTACCTTCGGCATCCGCTGGCCACACCGTTACCAGCTGCGCATTGCTCAGCCAGAATTCATGCTCGCTCACAGGCACACCGTTAACCTCGGTCACTCCTGCCGCAAGCACGGACTCAGCTGAATTAACCTGCTTTACCTGGCCTTCGGTCACCACGTGATCCGATCCTGCGATGACCCGCTCAACCACAACCTCAAACTGTTCACCACCCACGGCCATCATACCGCTGTAAAACCCCCGTACCTGTTCCCGACCCTGCAGCACCATCGGTTCACCGTTACCCCAAAAATGATAGATCGGCTCCGCAGTTAAGGTGTCCATAAGCGCATCGAGATTTCCGGTAATCTCGGCTTCCATGTGATCCCGCACTTCCTGAATCAGGGCTCGACGGCGAGGATCGGTTTCTTTTTGGGCCGCTTCCGCGAGCGGTAGCCAACTGGCATGGGGTTCAATGTCGTACATTCTTAAGTTCCTTGCAGCGCCTCGTCCAACTATTGGTTAAGGTACCATTTGCATTGCGGCAACGCGATGCCACTTAAACCGCAGCAAAACTGCAATGACTCCAAGCCGCGTACGCGTTGGGCAACACCGTTATGTACAAGCTCTACTGTTTTCTTGAGGCGTTAGATCAATCCGAGGGCTGCGCGGCGGAAGATGTGTTTAGCGCCCAAGGCCAAGCGGCAGCGGCGCTGTTGCAATCGATTTACCCCACAAGCGTGGCTCATGTGCAAACCCGAGCCCTGCCAACCCAACTAGAAGATGCGCTCCCAGCGTATGCCGGCGCGCTGGAAGTCTACTTCGACTCCAAGAGCGCTGCGCTAGACGTCTATCGTAATTGCAGCATGCTAAGCCCTTTGTGGAACCACAAGCATGTGCAGCTGGGAGCTTCATTGCTCGGGTTACAGCGCGTCGTCAGCCGCTTACCTGCGCATCACTTGCAACCAAGTATCAAGGGTGTCTTTCCGTTTCGCCGTCGCGCCGATCTCAGCATCGCCGACTTTCAGGCGCATTGGTGGCATCGCCACGCACCCATCGCGGCGCAAACTCAAGACGCGGTTTACTATCCACAGTGTCACCCACTAGCGGATTGCTACGAAGCTGCGCGCCCGCCATTCGACGGGGTAACGGAGTTGCACTGGCCAGACTACGACAGTGCCGTCGCCGCCATGCAATCAGAGCAAATGCAACAAGACCAAGCGAACGATGCACAAAACTTCGTCGATACCGACAGCGTCATCTTGTTCTTCGGCGTCGAGGAGGCGGTCACTCCGCCCTAACGCCAACCCATGAGTCCTAATTGGGCACCATAGCTAGGCACTTTGTTTTTGCCGAGCCTGTCGCGCGCGCCGCTCATCACCGGCGCGCTTAAGCTTCTCCCGATTGAAATCATCCACTCGCGCGTAGCGTTCGCGCCAACTTTCATCCTGACTCCAACGAAACGCTGTGCGCTCTACAGTGCTCGGCTGCTGCGCCCCGTGCAACAGTGCTAAACCTTGGGTAACGATGGCCCGTTGCATGACCCGATCATAGGGTTTGCCGCAGGGGTTACCCAGTGGGAAGTCGGTGAATAAGAAGCGGGGCACACCGCAGTATTCGATGATATCCAGCGCAGAGCCCAACACTACCGTGGCAATACCATGGCTTTCGAGCTCTCGAGCGACCAGACCCACGGTCTGGTGGCAGACGGGTCACAACGGCACCAGCAAAGCGACGTCCGCACCTTCCGCTAGAGCATTTTCACGAATGGCCGGCGCGTCCTCGGCAATGGTCTGTCTCTGGCTGTACTCCGTGGGCACGCAGTAGTAGCTCGGGGTCAAGCTACCAATTATTCCCTCAGCCACCAAACTCTTCAAAAGAGTTAACGGAAAATACGATTGCAGATCTTCGGTGTGGGTAGTCTCTTTGTCCCAAGACAGGTCACCGGTGAACAGCGCCTCAGGAGGATCTTCTATGGAACCCTGGTACAAGGCTTTAGCAAGCAGCAGTGCTTCACCCGAGGGTGATACTCCGTCGCCCGCCTTGCGCCCTGCAATCGGACTGGCCGTGGTAATGAGCGTAATGCGAGATTCGGCCAAGGTGCGACGCGGACGACTAAACGGTACTTCATCGTTGTGCGCCCACTGATACGCGTCCGGGTAGCCTTGGGCAGCATAGTAGGCTTTGGTCCTCGCCATGTACGAAACCGTTGCTGCTGTGAATGCCATGCTCATGCGCTCCCCTGGGTTGATTTTGGAGCATACCCCAGGCAGATATGCGGGCGGTATAGCCGACTGGAATAACTCTTAGCTTCCCAAAAGAATCAATATTTACCGATCAAATCGATAAACCAGCCGTGGTTATCGTAGTCTTCGCGCTTGAGATCATCATCGAAACCGGCAAAGTTGTAGCCGACACCCACCTTAAAATGCTCTCCAAGGTGGCGATATAGCCCCAACAGCGCACCTTGCTGTTCGGTGTCGCGCTGCCAGTCGGCAATCCAACGATACTCAAGTACCGCGTCCCACTGGCGCAATACATGGTAGCGAGCGCGCAGTGCAGCAAAGCGCACGCCGAAGTCCAGCCACTGGCCAGTGTCGCGATTAATGCGCTCTTCGCCTTTCTTAAACGCCAGCTTTCCACCAACCTCCCAGCGACGGCTAAGATCGTACAGCGCTTCTGCAGAGAAGATGTGAGCTCGCTGATCTGCTCGGCCGGAAAACTGACCTTCACTGGGCAAATCGAACAAGTAGGAATACTTCGCCAGAACGTTCAGTCGGTTGTTCCACAGCGGTCGATAGGCGTGCCCCAGATCGAACTCCACAAAACGTGCATCTCGCTCGTCCGCCACTTCATCGTCGGTCCAGGAAAGATTCAGCAGCGCTAACCAGCGGCTGCTCTCGTTAACACGCCAGCTAACGCTGTTGCTGGACAAATATTGACGGCTGTTGAAACTGTCGCCTTCGTCTTCCCGATACTCAAGGCGCGAGCTTAGGCGATAGTTATCTCGCTCCAGGCGCGCACCCAGGGACACGGCCAAGCGCTCGAAGTCACTGTCGAACTGCTCGTTGTCACTTTGCTGAGCGGTTGCCGTGAACAACCAATCTTGTATGCCGCCGTAGTCGATGCCGAACAAGTGGCCTGTGCTGCTATAGCGATCGCCTTTACCGAACTGAGTTTCGGTAAAGACGTTGGAGTGATTTCCCAGCTGCCGGCGCTGCCCTAGGGTGAGCAAATCCCGAGGGCCTTCGGTACGGTCCGGGTCTACTGCGTAGCTACCGTACAACTCGTGACCTTCGCCATAGCTGTAGCGACTGCTGAACTGGCTAATGGCGCCACTGCCGAAGCCGCTGGCCACATTCAAATTGAGGCCGTCGACGGCGGCAAAGTCCACAGCAGCCATCACTGCGTTGCCCCGATCGCCGTCCGAGACTTCCAGACCTAACGCCGCCCGATCGTTGAGCTGCGTGTTGGTACCGATGCTGACTAGATCGTTGTCTGCGTATGCGCCTTGATCATCCGCTAGCGTTTGTGCCGCAGCATAAACCTGGGTTTGCACGGTTGCTTGATAACCTACCCGCGCGCCGATGAGCAATGCTTCACCGTCGCCTGGCAAACCGCTTAAGCGCGAGCTGCTGCCCAATAGCGGTGGATTGCGGAGCGGCGCACCAGCGAACGGTAGGGAGCCTACACTGCCAGCTTCGATGTCTTCATAGCGTGCTTCAATGCCACCCTGCCAGCGGCCGCTGCGGGCATCGACCTGCATTCGTCCCACAGTATCCGTGCCGAGTTCGTCGCGGTCCAACTCGCTGTATCCAGCGCTAATGTCGAGTTGTTCATTCGGCGACCAGTGCAAATCGATTCCGGCGTCTTTGGTGGCGCTACCGTGCACCAACCTGCCCGCAGAAAACTCCGCATCACGATCCTTCCACCAGGCGCGCACGTCGCCGCGCAGATCAGACTTTAGCTCAGCAAGATTCGCCCGAGCCTCAATCGCAATGGCCTCACCGTCGCTACCGGGCCCAGCAGAGCTCACTGCCTGAAACGTCAGTCCACCGTCGAACGAAGTGAAATTCGCCAAGTTTTGCTGCGCCTCGCTGCGCGCATACTCGGCGCGCAAGTAAGTCCCCTGGCCCGCGCGCAGGGTTACATCGACGGCCTCGAGATCGTAATCGGTACCGGAACGCTCGTCGATGACCTTGCTAACACCAACGCCCAGGTGATCGCCGAGCCAGAGTTTGCCGCGGCCACCGGCCGTCACATCTTCTGCAGCAAAGCGGTCAGGCACATACTCGTAATCAGCCAGCAAGAACACGTTATCGCCTTCCAGCGGCGTACTGCGAATGATTCCTGGGCCACGATTGTTCACCACTTGCGAAAGCGGGCGGCTCAGGAGCAACCGGCCTTGTAACGCATCTACCTCGTAGTCGCGGCCTTCAACCAAAATCTGCCGGTCCAACACCTGCTCACTGTCGCGACGGCGAACCTCGACCCAGACTTTTTCGGAGCCTTGCACAATGTCCGTGTGCTTCAGGTAGTAGAGCGATCCACCAGTCGCCGCAAAAGTTACATGGCCGGCCGCGCTCTGCGCTTCGCTGCCAAACAGCGTCAGCTCGCTACGAGCATCGCCATAGCGGGTCGTTGCGGTGCTTTCATGGCGCAGCTTCGCACCGTAGAGCGAGCGGTTGTATTGGCCAAACTCGGTGTCAGTCAAACCTGTATTGAAGTTGCCCCAAAGAATCGAGTTGCGGTCAAAGTCGAGTCGTACGTAAAAAGCACCCTGGGTGTCTACATCGCTCACGGTGCTGGAGTCGTCTCCATAGACCGGGTAGTAACGATCCGGGTCCAATTGCCGGAACAGGCGCCGGGGATCTTCTCGCTTGAGGTTGTCGCCGAGGTTGCTCAGCTCGTCTTCAGTGCTGTCCAATTGCGCGGTTAGTAAGAAGCGACCTTGAATTTTTGCCTTGGCATACAGGGCGATGCGGCCATCGACGAACACAGACTCATCGAAGTGGTCGTCATTGGCTAACGGCTCCACTGAGCCCTGTAGCTGATTCTGCCCCACGGTTAAATTCGCTAGCGCCACAGCGAATCGGTAATTGCCATCGACCCGCACTGGCAAGCGCCGCACGTGCGTGCGTGCCTCGGTGTCCAATAGCTCGACCAGCAACTCGTGTTCGCCAACCGGCATTTGCTGTTCCCAAACGAAAGTGCCATTGGCCTGCACCGGCACCACCTGCCCAGCTACCGTCAGTTGCATGCGTGGATCCACGTCCACCCCTTGAACACGAACTCGCGAGCCCTGGGTACTGATGCGCTGTCGAGCAAGATTGCTATGCCCGTACACCGGATTGGCACCAACCTGGTTGCCGGCACGCTGTCTCGGAGCAGGGCTCGCGCCGATCTCTGCACGACTCAACCCCAACAAGCGCGGCGCCGTCTCGTCCCAGATCTCGGCTTCATCGCCTTGACCGTACGCGCGCAGGAGGTACTGCAGGTGGCCGCCCGTGCGGCGCTGCGCGGCGGCGTTCGTAAGCGTTGCCGCCGCCTGGTCCGGCAGCGTGACTAAAGATCCCGTCGTGGCCACTGGCAGCACCAGCAGCGGCTCCACCCGATCCAGGTCACTCCCGGCGTAAACGCGCAGTTCCTGCCGACCGATGAAGCCCGCATAGCTATTGTAGGTGTGGAACTGGGGTGCAGGTTCGCTCGGCAGCCATTGTTCTTGGCTCGCCAGTACATCTAGCTTCGGTGTGACTAGAAGCGGTTGTTCTGTGGCCCAAATCGAGCCGCCGTGGGGCAGATAACTGCTTTCGGCATCTTGAATAGGCCGCAGCCAGCGGCGTTCGACATGCTCGTTTTCTAAGGTAGTCACCTGCAATTCCAAGCGACGATTGGCACTTCGACCGAGCGCAGTGTCGTTCGCTGCAACCGGTTCACTGGCGCCGCGGCCCTCGGCGACCACCGCATCAACAGGCAGATCTAGCCGTTCGCGCAGCAGTTGCGCAGCTGCTTGCGCTCGCGCCAGTGACAGGCCTTGATTGTCGCCGTAGCGTTGCCGTTGCTCGGCCCCTAAAGGTTGGTTGTCGGTGTGGCCAATCAACGTTAAACGCACCGGTTGTTCACCCGCGGAGGCAATCATGCGCTCCGCTGTCGCCAGCAGTGCTGGATCCAGAGTCGTGTCTCCAGAGTCGAACGCCATGCTCGGCAATTGTCGGGTCAGCTCTCGCTGACGATCGACACTACCCATCTGCGGAAGTGTTGCGGTACTGGCCACCTCAAATTTGCGTTCTCGAGCCTCTGTCCAACTCAGCTCAATCTCTACCCGGCGATTGGCCGTCCAGCCTAGCGGGCCGGTATTGGGCGCAACCGGTTCTCGAGCACCACGCCCTTCATAACCAATCACCGATTCATCCAAGCCAAGCACTGACTGGGCAAAGGTCGCTACCTCTTTGGCGCGGGCTTCCGATAGGCCAACGTTATCGCCAAAGCGCTTCTTCAAGCCTCCCAACAGACGCCGAGGGTCAGCGTGACCGACAAAGGTCATGCGCAAGTTTTGGTAACCATCATAGGCTGCCAGCAATTCTCGCAAACGCTGGCCATAGCTTGGTGGAATCTGCGCCTTGCCTGTGTCGAAGCGCACCGCTGGCAGATCGGCGATCTGCCGACGAGTTAGGATTTCCAAGACTTCGCCAGGCTCTGCAGGCAACGCGACTGGCGCTGCCGCTGGCATCTGCACCGCGAAGTCGATTCGCGTCATCAGCGCTCGCGTAAGGCGCACGACTCGTGGATTTTCGCTAACGACTCGAGCGCCATCGGGTAAGCTCGCGGCATCGAGCTTGAGTATGAAGTTCGCACCCCGCTGGCTGCTACCGGTTTGCACATCGGCCAAATGGTAGCGACCGTGCTGATCGGCTTCGATCACCAGCCCCGACACGGTAGCCAGCCTTACCCCCGGTACACCACGTTCTTCAATGCCATGGTTTTCGATCAATAAGCGCGCTTGACCATTTTGAATCTCCATTCGCAGGCGCAGATCCTGGCCACTGCGTCCATCTGCCAGCCGCCCTTCCGGCCGTTCACTGATCTTGCCGCTAGGGTCCAGCATCAACACGGAGCCTTGCCCGGAACGCAGCTCAATACTGCTTGGCCATTGCTGCGCAACGCCTTGTGGCAGGTCCAGTTGCAGGCGCGGCGGTGGATCGCTAACGGAACGTCGGCCACGCAGGTCGGGTAAATCAAGCGCACGCTCGAACGGACCGCCAGAGATCACCAACCCAGTGGCGTAAGCAGCATCCTGCCAACCATCTGCATCTCGGTCGTCGAAGACTTTGCCGATGATCGTGGTGTCGTCGAACGTTGGGTCGGTAACGATCTCTACCGTGGCTGCGGCTTCAGCGCCAATAAGTATGCCGTCCTGCAGTGGTGAAATTCGATTGCGCAGCGCACCTACCGTTACCCCGGTGCTCACCCGGGCGCCATAGCGCAATATTCGGGTTTCATTGGCCGGTAGAACAATGGGTCCGAACGACACCGGATCGGTGCCATTGATCTCTATGCCCAGGGCTTCATCATCGGCAGTACCGGTGCGGCCATCGGCGCCGGGGTCTAGCAACACCACAGACTCAGGTTCGAGCGCCAAGCCACCGGGCAAATCATCCTCTAGGAAGACATCCGCCAGGTCATTGAGCGTTAGGTTCTGCAGCCGAACCTCAAAGAACACTAGATCGCCAACGCTGGCCTCCCGGGTCAACGCGGTTTTTTGAATCGCCACAAGGTCCGTGGCGTCTTCGGCAATCGGTCGGTCAATGGGCATGTGGTTGTTCACCACATCCGGGTCTCCAGCGGCGATCTCAATTTCTAGAAAATAGTCGCTGGGCTGACCCGGTTCTGGGGGCAACGGGTTGGGCTGAACCACACAAGGTGGAGCAACATCCGGATCTACACTGCAACGGCTAGCGAGCAGCGCTTCAGGATTAGCCGGAATGCGCGTAGAGGGCGCGACAATATAGGGTTGCGGGGCATCGAGTACCTCGAGTTGGTAGCCGGTCCTGGCGCTTGGACAACGGCCATCGGCACCGGCGACTATGTCGAATCGGTAGGCTGCGTCGCTACCGATGATCTGATCCTGCTGATCGGGCAACAAACAGGTCGGCGGCAACTCGGCGCCCGTTTCGGCATTGCGAATGCGCACACTGACCCCCGGCACTAGATCCCGAGTAAAGCTGTCATAAACGCGACCCTGGGGATCTACCGGCAGGTCGACGCGGGTCGTCTGCTCGTTTACCACCGCAACCGTCCGCTGCCCCCAAGTCACCCCCGTATCGGGGTGCAGGAAGCGGACCTGATAGTCACCCGCCGGAAGTTCCTGAATCGAGTAGTCGCCCTCGGCATCCGTATCGGGATCAGCTATGACCTCGGCATCGGCGTCCCGCACCACGACCCGCCAGCCTGGCAGACGTTCCTCAGAAGCCGACAACAGATCGTCGTGATCGGCATCGAAAAACACCGTTCCTACCAGCGCACCTGGACCACTGGGTCCAGCGGGCACGGCTATGGGAGTGGGCTCGTCTTCTCCGGGGTCTGACGGGTTGCCGTTGCCGTTTGGATCCGGGTCGCTACCGTTGGTGCTTTGATCTTCGGTGCCCTGGCCCATGGGGCTGACGCCACTGGCAAAGGCGCTATTGAAGAACGGACCAGCAGCCAGGCCGGGGTCAAAGGCCACACGAAAGCTCACGGTTTGTCGCTCGCCGGTGTCGAGCGCGGCCCCGGGCCCTAAGAGGTCGATATCTGCTGCGCCGTCATAACCAGCGTTCACCGGCAACCCAGCACTGGTGGGCGCATCCAAAATGCGGAAGCTTTGCGCATCCGCAAAGGTTGCGCTGAGATCATCGCTCACCTGAACTGCTTCGATTCTGGTTGCGCCGAGGTTGGCAACCAACAAGTCGATAGTCACTGCGAACTCAGAGCCGGCCAAGGCCTCTACCTCAGCGGCGGCCTTAGCTAAGCCGATCACGGGTTCGGGTTCGGCTACGGCAGGCACATCGATGGGTGTTGGATCATTCTCCCCGGGCTCCGTGGGATCACCGTCGCCATCAGGGTCGGGATCGGTGCCGTTATCGGAGATGTCTCCAACCTCTACCGTAGGTTCCTCACTGGCGGGAGGTATGTCCGGACGCGCGCTGGCGTGTGCAACGTTAAAAAACGGGCCGGGCAGTTCCCCTGGATCGAACGCCACATCGAAGCTCAGTGTGGCCCTGGCGCCCACTGCCAGCGCATCGGCGCCGCTAAGCAAAGCGGTATCTGCAGCGCCATCGAAGCCAGGGTTGACCGTTAAGCCACTGCTGCTGCTAATGGCGCCAAGCACGGCAAACGACACCTCCTCCGGGAAGGTGTCACCCAGGTCATCGCGTAACTGCAGCTCTTGCAGCGCGATGTCACCAACATTGGCAACGTTCAAGGTAATGGTGGTGACGAAGGGAAACACATCGGCCGGGTCCACTAAGCCACCGCCCGAGCCGGGAATTCGCGCGAACTCTCCCGGAACAATCGTTCGAGTCGGGGTCGCGGACTTGGCCAGTCCTACCGCTGGATTGCCCTCCGGGCCGGCTGGGGCAGGCAGATCGATGGGTGTTGGCTCGTCGTTGTCTTCCGGGTTGGGGTTGTCTAACGGTCGTTCGGATGGCGTATCGGGATCCGGATCCGTGCCATTTTGCGACCACTCATCCTTTTCTTTACCCGAATCGCCGCCGGCAACCCATGCCATAGCACGGTTTTCAAAGGGTCCCGGATTGCCCTGGGCATCAAAGCGCAGGGTGAAATAGACGAAAGCTTCCTCACCCACTTCCAAGCGTTCGTTGCCGCTAAGCAGGTAGTTCTCGCTGACGCCATCGAAACCGTCGCGCACTTCGGTCAAAGCACCCTCAACCCGCAAGCCACTAATGCTCAATACCGTCGCTGGCGCGAGCCAAACGCTCAACTCATCGCGAATCTGTACCGTGACTAGAGGCTCGGGGCCCGGGTTCTGAATTCGTAGGTTAAAGTCGACGGAGTAACTGCCGTCGCTATTGGCACGGGTGACGCTGGCCTGCTTGGCAATGCCAACGATGGGTCGCACGCCCTCTGACCACGAGTTGCCGCTGGCCAGCACAAGCGCCATCCCGAGCAGTCCCACGAGCGAGCGCGATCGCTGACGTCGCAGCCACCCCCATACGCCACACTCTGTGCTGCGCCGACGAAGGGAGTACCCCCAGGTCGCCATGCATCAACCTCGTGTACAACAACACACCAACGCCAGCAGCGATCTCGCGCTACACGGGTTCTGGTCGTGCTAACTGTTTAAGTGCCAAGTGTCCTAGTTCTGCCCGCCGTGTTCCTTCTATCTCTCTGGCCATCTAGGCACCTACCCAACAGTCGACCTAAGGCCTTCTATTTGTAGGATTGCTACCGATCCAGAGCGATCTGACGAGAACTTTTTGCTTTGAGATTGCAGGCACGGCCAGTCTAGCTCTGAGGCTAGAGCTTGGGAAGACAAAGCTATTGTCAGTTGTCAGGATTTACATTTGCGTTCGACTGACATTTCATGTATTCATGAAATATGAAAAAGTCTAACGCCGCCATAAGCACCTCCGATGCAGTTCGAGCCCTCTCCGCCATTGCCCACGAGGGCCGCCTGACCTTGCTGCGGCTGCTGATTCAGAAAGGCCCTGAAGGCCTAGCTGCCGGCTCACTGGCTCGGGCTGCCCAAGTGAACGCGCCAACCGCATCGGCACAATTGCTGGTGCTCATGAACGCTGGCCTGGTCAACGCCAACCGACAGGGACGGCACATTATCTATAGGGCGCAATTCCAAGCCATGTCCCAGCTGCTAGGGTTTTTGATGAAGGACTGCTGTGGTGGTGATCGTGACATTTGTAACCCCTTGCTCAAGGCCCTGCGCTCATGAACCGGTGTCCGCCAGCAGTCGGCGCCTCCTCAGACAGGCTGAACCGAGTCTGCGACTGCTTACCGCTGTCTAGGACTCAGATTGATGAGCACATTGTCACTTCGAACCCGCGGGTCGGGTTTGCCGAGTTGCTAGAGCAACGCCCCCACTTGTTTGCGGGCACACCGGTGTTTCTGAGCGCTGCCGATCATCAGGCCATGCTGGCACAGGTTACCGCCATCGAAGCGGTAACCCGGCTTCCCGGTTACCACGCCACCATCCAGGCACGGGACGCGAGCTTAATCACAGCGCCCGGTAAAACTACAGCCGGGCTGCTTATGGGCTACGACTTCCACCTCACCGAAGACGGCCCAAAACTCATCGAGGTCAACACCAATGCTGGCGGCGCCTTCGCTGTGCAGGCACTGCTGAGTGCTGTGCTTTCGCAGATTGCGCCTTGCGATGTGCAGATGATCGATCCACCCGTGCAAGTGGCCAAGCGATTGCTAGACATGTTCACCACCGAGTGGCAACAAGCAGGTCGTTACGATCAACCCGCGGTACTGGCCATCGTCGATGACGACCCAGCTGGGCAGTATCTCTACCCAGATATGTTGCTGGCCCAGACGCTCTTGCAAAACGCGGGCATTGACGCGCCCATCGTCGCGAGTCATGAGCTGCATATTGATGGCGGGCGGCTGCGTTGGGGTGATCGTGCTATCGATATGGTCTACAACCGGCTAACGGACTTCCAGCTGGCCGAGCCGGCAAGCGCGGCACTGAAAGAGGCATTAGAGCAGGACCTGACAGTCATCAGCCCGAACCCAACGCACCATGCTTTGCTGGCCGACAAACGCAATCTGAGTTTGCTTTGTGATCCAGAACAGTTAAAGCACTGGGGAGTGAGCGCCGCGCATCAACGCGTACTGCGCGCCCTGCCCGCCACGGTGCCGGTCTCAAGCGGCAGCGCGGAATCGCTGTGGTCACAGCGCAAAGCCTTATTCTTTAAACCCAACGGCGGGTTCGGCAGCAAGGCCACCTACCGCGGTAGCAAGGTAACGCACCGGGTTTGGAACCAGATCGCCAGCGGCGGCTACGTTGCGCAAAGCTATGTTCCTCCTGGTGTGCGCAGCGTGGACGCAGAAGGCAGCGCAGCGCTCATGAAGTACGACGTGCGGCTGTATACCTACGCCGGTGCTCCGCTGCTCAGCGCTGCCCGCGTATACCAAGGACAAACCACCAACTTCCGCTCCCCGGGTGGAGGTTTTGCGCCTGTGATCTATCTGCGCTCTACTGGCGCTTAATAGGCCGCACCGACCTCATCACGACTTTGCTGCTTCAAGAACTCCGTGACCTCATCGGCTGGCATTGGCCGACTGATCAAATAGCCCTGAATCTCGTTGCAACCCAAGCTCGTGAGGACGGCTAGCTGTTCGTTGGTCTCGATGCCTTCTCCAACAACATGCAGTTGCAGCGATTGCGCCATGTTGACCACAGATTCGACGATGGCGCGACTACGCTGACTGGTGAGCATCGCGTCGACAAAAGAGCGATCGATCTTGACCGCATCCAGCGGCAGGTCGGCTAACAGCGACAATGACGAGTAGCCTGTGCCAAAGTCATCCATAGACACTCGCATGCCCGCTTCACGCATGCGACCCAAGGTGACGCGCGCACGCTGGGGCGATTCAATAATGGACGATTCGGTCAATTCCACTTCGAGTCGATCCGCTGGCACCTCGTGCTTCGCCAGAGCCGCAAGCAGATCGGACACGAGTGTTCGAGAACGCAACTGCACAGGCGAGACGTTCACCGACATTTTTAGTTCCGTCCAGCCCATGGCCCGCCAAGTGGCTAGCTGGGCTACGGCCTTAGCCAGCACAAACGCCGACAGATCTTGAATCAGACCGTTGCTTTCGGCGATGGGAATGAATTCTTCCGGAGAAATGAAGCCGCGCGTTGGATGACGCCAGCGGACCAGCGCTTCGGCGCCACCAATGCGCTGCTTGGCCAAATCCAACATCGGTTGGTAATAAACCTCGAAGTCACCGCTTTCGCAGGCTTCGAACAAGTCTGACTCGAGCTGAATGTAGGCTTTGGAATCCTGATCTAGGCTCTGAGAGGCAAAGCTGTGGGACACTTTAGCCGGATCCTTGGACGCAAGCACTCGCGCGCTACCCGCGGATGCGAGCAGCTTCACCGCACTGTCATCTTCCTCTGACGACAGGGCTATGCCGATGTTCACCCCGACATAGACTTTCTGGCCGCCCACAATAAAGGTCTCAGTCAAGAGCCTGCGTAGCCGAGTGACGACGGGCATGCTGTTGCTGTACTTCTCTAGATCAGCGAGCAACACCCCGTATTCGTTCGAGGTAATTCGTGACAAGCTATGTTCATCGGTAATCTCTGAAACCGCATCCGTACTGCGCAAGCCTTCTTGCAGTCGCTCGATGACCTCAACAATAAGCCGATCGCAGGCGGCATGACCGAAGGTTCCGACCAGTCTGTTCAGATCCTTGATCTCGATGGACATCAAACCGACCTTGGTTTCGGTTCGCTTAGCGCGTAACAGTTCAGTCTCAATTCTTTGCAGAAACAGCGCCCGCTTGGGAATGCCTGTTAAAGAATCGTACTCGCGCAGTTGTTCTAGATCGCGGGTTCGCTGGTCAACGATCGCTTCTAATTCCACCACGCGCGACAAGGTTTCTTCCGGCGGCGCACTAACCGTCTCTGCTGGATTGGCCGCCTCAAGCTTGATCACCTTGGGATCGTAGACGACCACTCGGTTGCGACCGCCCTGCTTGGCTGCGTATAGCGCCTGATCCGCCTGGTCCAGTAGATCCAATAGATCTCGAACATCGGGCTTCAGACTCGCCACACCGAAACTGGCGCTGAGCTTATCCACTGGCACAGTCACATCCGAGCCTAAGCCTTGCACCGCCGCGCGCAGTCGTTCGGCAATTTCCTCGGCCTCCGCGGTCGCCATGTCCGGTAGGACCACCACGAACTCCTCACCACCATAGCGTCCAACCGTATCGTATTCTCGGCACTGAGCCACCAGGGTATTGCCCACCGCACAGATGACTTCATCGCCCACACCGTGACCGAAGGAATCGTTGATCTTTTTGAAGTAGTCGATGTCGATCATGATGCAACTGAGTGCCCGCGACTCGCGACCAGCTTTCGCATACTCGCGCTCGAAGTTTGCCAACAATGCACGGCGATTCGCCAGACCCGTTAACGGATCCTGGGTGGCTAGCGCTTCGAGTTCCTTGTTCTTGCGGCTGATCGATTCCTGAGAGCGGCGCAACTGACGCAAAGTAACGGCCAGCTCGCGGTTCTTCTGTTCGATGGCGGTCATGTCGTCTAGGGTGACCATGACCCCGCGCACCCCTTCGCTCTCGTTGCCCACTGCGGCGCAGCTCACCATGAACACCTGAGTGCGATCATCATCCAAAATTAGATTCAACGGTTGGTTGGCAACGTTCAAACCGCTTTGCAGGGCGGTGGCCCAGGGTGCCTGCCAATCGTCGGAGCGCTGCCACGACCAATCATCGAGCCGCTGACCAACCAATTCTTCTTTGCTCTTGTTCAGAGCTTCGGCCATGGAATCGTTCGCGAGCAAAATGCGCAATTGGTCATCGAGTATGACCACGCCCTCGGAGAGCAAATTGAACGCCGAATTGACCCGACCAGGCACCACTCGACCCGGATCCAGTTGCGCCAGCGCCTTTCTGAGAAAGAGCAGGTAGAGCAGAAAGCAGCCAGCAACGATGAAGGTAAAGTAGCGGAACTCCAAATCTGCGCGGCGCGTTGAAGCGAACGCGATTTTGACCTCACCCCATGGCTGATTGGCATTAAAAATCGGCACAGTAATATGGGCTAACGTTGAAGCGGCAGACACCGCCTCCAACGCCACGAGATCGCCGAATTCCGCCAAGCTCTCGCCTTCGGCGGTGACCAATGCTGCCGCTACGACGCTCTGGTTGCGACTCACGAAAGAAGATATCGAAAAGCGGATGCCTGCACGATCGGAGACACTGGCCAGCGTCGACAGTTGTACCGCGAGCGCTTCGGCAATGGACTTTCGGGCCTCGCGCTCACCAAAGCGATCGTCACCGCGCAGATCGAAAAAGTCTGCAATGAATAACACGCTCATGGTCAGCATTAGGATGCTGCAGGCCAACTTTAGTGGGCGTGAGCGCCAGAAAGACCGCCAGTCTTCACGTACTCGCATCTCGTTAACTCCGCTCTTCCGGGAGATCTAGGTCATCATTATCCTCATCCAGCACCGCCAATACAGGAATTGGATCAAGGGTTCGCCACAAGGGCGAGGTCGATAGCGCCGTAGCCAGCAACGAGCCGGTACGCAACAACCAGGTCACAAATCCCGCCGTCAGCGACAAGGTCGCTACGGTTCCCGACTTCACCACCAGTTGCAGCTCTTCTTCAGCTTCCCGCTGCTGCTCGTCCATATCGGTGCGCATGGAATCCAGCGCACCGAGCATGCTTGGCGACAAGGCCGCACTAATTACCGTGGATTGGGCGGAGTCTGCCAAAGCCGAAAACAGCGCAACTCCCTCTTCGGCTTCCTCGAAGAGAATTTCCAACAGCATCTCGTAGCCACGAATGACGTTGCTTGTGCTGCTGGGCAGGGCTTCGCGGTCGAGATCACCAGCCAATGGCGTCTCCAATTCGCTCTGAGCTGCAAAGGCTTCTTCATAACGCGCTGCATCGGACTGCGCACTGCCCGTGCCCGTGGCTACTTCTGCCGAGTCCTCAGATTCCGCAGTTGCGCCGGTGCTACTCTCCTCGCTGGCAACCGCGGAGGCCGCTTCAGTCGGTCGGGAGTCAAAGGACTTCTGCGGGCCGCCAACCTCTGATTCAGTGGTGGCAACGACGGATTCCGCCGCACTGCTCATGGTCGAGCCGACAATCAACGGCTCTTGGGCACGAATGCTGATGGTCAACATTCCAGTAGAAGTTGCACCGGCAGCATCGGCAACTTGCACTTCAAGCGTGTACACCCCGGCTGCCACCGGATTGTTCTGCATGATCTCTCCGGTTACGGAATCGATCTCGAATGCCGCCTGGGCATTGCCTCCGGTGATCGCAAGGGTCAGCGAGTCTCCGCTATCTGGATCAGACACGTCTACGGTACCGATCGAACCGGTGAACTCTTCAGCGCTGACAAAAGTAGCTGGTGCCAATGAGGGTGACTCATTGACGTCTGCCACGTCTATTTGCAATTGCTGCGTACTGAATGCACCGGATCCATCGGTTACCGTCAGCTCAAGCTCATAGCGATTGTCTGATGTGCTATCTCCTGGGCTTTCAAAATCCGGCCCAGTAACGAAGCTCAAGGCGCCACTATTGGCGTCAAGCTGGAACGCCGCTGCATCAGCACCACCGGTAATACTGAGCGATACTGGTTCATTGTCGACATCAGTGCCTTGCACTTGAAGAACCTGACCAGTCGCGTTTTCGTTGACGCTCATACTGCTCGGCGCTACCAATTGCGGTGCGTCATTAACTGACATAACCTGCACATCGACACTCGTCGTTTGCATTGCACCGTTGCCATCGGTTATCTGGTACTGAAACTGATCGGCACCATTGAAGTTGGCGTCAGGCATGTAGGTCAAGGTGCCGTCGAGGTTGTCGATCAGAATTCCGCTAGCCGGCTGGGAGACGCTGACCAGAGTCAGGCTGTCGCCGTCCTGATCGGAATCGTTTACTAGCAGGTCTGTCGCGACATTGATTTGCAGCGCGGTGTCTTCGAAAGTCTGTAAGCTGTCAACGACTGCCACGGGTGTATCATTCAGATCGTTCACTGTCACGGTGAACGTACGATCAGTGAACAAGCCATTAGCATCCGTAACTCGAACCTGCACCTCGTAGCTACTCTGCACTTCGAAATCTAGCGCGCCAACGGTCATGACTAGCGCGTCAGCCTGAGGGCCACCGATGCTAAATGCAGCAGCATCGACTCCGCCAATAACGCTGTAGGTAAGAACATCGCCTGCGTCAGGATCAGAGGCCGTCAACTGGCCAACAATATAGCCAGCACTGGCATCGACGCCTTCATCTACTGCGCCGCCCGCTAAGTCGAGTAGCTGCGGTCCTTCATTGACATCCGCTACCGCCAGGTTAACCAGCGCAACACTGCTGGATCCATCGGTTGACGTTGCACGCACCGTGATGCTGTGACTACTGGCTGCCTCGTAGTCCAGGGCGGCATTGACTGTAACCACACCAGTTAGCGCATCAATCGCGAAGCGCCCACCGGCGTCATCATCTAACGAATAGGTGATAGTGTCAGGAGCATCCGCATCGTCAGCAAAGGCGGTGAAGCCCACAATAGAGCCAATCGCGGCGTCTTCCGCAACCACGTCTACGGAGGCGTCGGTATCGCTAATCGGTGTGGTGGAATGTTCATTGACATTGGTAATGGTGACGGCAACATTTTGAGTAACCACCCCACCCGCACCATCGTCCACCTGAATAGTCAGGTCATAGACGTTGTTACCGTCAGAATCCGTCGGAGACTCGAAATCTGGTGCCGCGTTGAAACTTAGCGCCCCAGTGTTAACGTCCACGGAGAACAGGCCATCGTCATTGGCGCCCACTAAGGTGTATTGCGGTGCGCCACCATCAACGTCACTGGAGGTGATGGTTCCCACGGCGCTGACATTCTCAGCAACGTTGAAGGTATTGGGTGATGTGATCACCGGTGCATCGTTAACGTTTGCTACCGTGAGCGTGAAATTCTGCGAGCCAGTCAGAATCCCATCTGACACCTGCAATTCAATATTGTGCGCCCCGACTTCAGCATTGCTCGGCGTGCCGGATAGGGTCGCCGTTCCGTCACCGTTATCAACCAAGGTCAACCAAGCGGGCAAAGTGACATCGGTGATCGTTAAGGCATCACCATCTACGTCGTTGGTGGTGATGGTATAGCTGTAGAGTAAGTCCTCGGTCGCACTGAGCACTGGTGCCGAGACAAAGGTAGGTGCTTCGTTGACATCGTTGATGTCTACGACCACCGTTTCGGTAACTGAAAGATTGATGCCATCGCCTACCTGAACCGTCAGCGTATACTGGTTGGCGCTTTCAAAGTTCAGGTTGCTCGGATCCGCAATGCTGATTGCACCGCTAACCGCATCGATCTGGAATACCCCATCGGTATTACCGGCAACGATGTTCCAACCCTGCAAGCTACCCACGGTATCCTGATCGGTGGCGAGTACCGTACCAACGACATCGTTCAATACGGCATCTTCATTGATGTTGAAGGTCTGAGCCGGCGTAACCACCGGCGCCGTATCATTTACATCACCGACGGCTATGGTGAACACCTGCAAAGAGGAGGAGCCATCCGTCGACTGGGCTCGAACCGTTATGTCGTGGCTGGTGGCCAGCTCGTAATCTAGAGCCGCGTTCAACGTGACTACGCCTGTATTCGAATCGATATCGAAGCGGCCACCAGCATCATCGTCCAGGCTATAGGTGACCGAATCAGGCGCATCCGCATCGTCGGCGAATGCGGTAACACCCACCGTCGAACCTATGGATGCATCTTCACTAACGCTATCGGCGGCGGGATCTGAATCACTTACCGCGGATGTGTCAAATTCATCGATATTGGTAATGGTGACCGAAACGTTTTGGGTGACCACCCCGCCTGCGCCATCATCCACCTGCACGGTGAGGTTATAGATGTTGTCTGCATTTAAGTCGCCGGGTGTGTCGTAATCCGGAGCAGCATTGAAGCTCAATGCGCCGCTGTTCACGTCGATGCTAAACAGGCTGTCATCTACCGCGCCAACCAAAGTGTATTGAGGCGCACCGCCATCTACGTCGGCCGTGGTCACGGTACCTACTGCAGCAATGTTCTCCGCCAAAACGAAGGCGTTTAAGGAAGTGAACACCGGATCATCATTGACGTTGGTTACCGTCAGAGTAAAGTTCTGGGTACTCACCAGCGCACCATCGGAGACTTGCAACTCGATAGTGTGGGGACCAACTTCCGCGTTACCCGGCGTTCCGCTTAAGGTAGCGGTACCGTCGCCATTATCAACCAAGGTCAACCACGCCGGTAGCGTTGTGTCGGTGATCGCTAGGGCATCGCCATCCACATCGCTGGTCGTGATCGTATAGCTATAAAGTAGATCTTCTGTCGCTGCAGTGAGGGGCGCAGAGGTAAACGTCGGCACCTCGTTGACATCATTGATGTCGATAACCACGCTTTCGCTGGCAGAGACGTTACTACCATCGCCGACCTGTACTGCGAGGGTGTACTGGTTGGTCGATTCGAAGTCCAGATTGCTGGGGTCAGCAATGCTGATCACACCGGTAGCTGCATCGATCTGGAAGATCCCATCGGTGTTGCCACCGACAATACTCCAGCCTTGCAGGCTACCAACGGTGTCCAGATCGGTCGCGAGCACTGTGCCGACCACGTCATTAAGAACGGCGTCTTCATTGATGCTGAAGTTCTGGGCGGGCGTTACCACAGGCAGATTGTCATTCACATCGCCAATGCCAATGGTGAATGCCTGCGTCGTCGAAGATCCATCCGTCGACGAAGCTCTAACGGTGATGTTATGACTGGTTGCGCTCTCGTAGTCGAGTGCAGCGCTGACAGTGACAACACCCGAGTTCAGGTCGATGGCAAATAAGCCACCGGCGTCGTCGTCTAACGTGTAAGTGACCGTATCTGGAGCATCCGCATCGGTGGCGCTGGCAGTGATGCCTACCACAGTACCTATACTGGCACTTTCGCTGACAGAATCTGTGGTGCCATCGGCATCGGTGATGGCGGAAGTCGCGAACTCGTTGACGTTGCTAACGGTAACCGAGACGTTCTGCGTAACTATGCCGCCAGCACCGTCGTCTACTTGAACGGTGAGGTTGTAAACGTTATCACCACCCACGTCAGCTGGCGATTCGAAGTTGGGAGCGGCGGCGAAGGTCAGCGCTCCGGTGTTCATGTCGATATTGAACAGCCCGTCATCTACCACGCCCACCAGCGAATATTGTGGGGCGCCGCCATCGACGTCTGTGGTGGTCACCGTGCCCACGGTTGTAGCGTTTTCAAGAACGTTGAAAGCGTTGGCCGAAGTGAATACCGGATCGTCGTTGACGTTAGCGACAGTCAAGGTAAAATTTTGATTACTGGTCAACGACCCGTCGGAGACCTGCAGCGTTACGCTATGCGGACCCACTTCAGCGTTGGTTGGATTGCCAGATAAGGTTGCAGTGCCATCGCCATTATCGACCAGCGTCAACCAGGCAGGTAGCGTGATATCGGTAATCGTTACCGGGTTGCCGTCCTGGTCATTGGTACTGATTAGATAGCTATAGGCTACGTCTTCAGTAGCCGATGTGATGGGCGCAGAGGCAAAGGTCGGCGCTTCGTTAACGTCATTGATGTCAACCACCACGGTCTCTGTGGTGGAGACATTGCTTCCGTCACCCACCTGCAGGGTCAGGGTGTATTGATTCGAAGCCTCGAAGTTCAGGTTGGTCGTGTTGGCTATGGTGATTGCACCGGTCGCCCCATCGATCTGAAATACGCCATCAGCATTGCCGCCAACAATCGTCCAGCCCTGCAGACTGCCAACGGTATCGGCATCGGTTGCCACTGCGGTGCCGACTGGGTCAGCAACGCCAGCATCTTCGTTTACGTTGAACGTCTGCCCGGGAGTGATTACCGGGGCAGTATCGTTCTCGTCGGATACTCCGATGTTGTAGATTACCGTGCTAAAGGAGCCATCTGTTGAAGTGGCCCGAACGGTAATGTTGTGGCTGGTCGCAGTCTCATAGTCGAGGGCGCTGTTAACCGTTACCACACCGCTGTTCAAATCAATGGCGAACAAACCGCTGGCGTCATCATCCAAAGTGTAAGTCACTGTATCTGGGGTGTCCGCATCGGTGGCGGATGCCGTTATTCCAACAGTGTCGCCAATGCTGGAACTCTCACTTACCGTATCTGCAGCAGCATCGCTATCTAGGATCGCGGAGACGTCGAATTCATCGACGTTGGTGACGGTGATCGCGATGTTTTGGGTCACGACGCCACCGGCGCCATCATCTACCTGGACGGTAATGTTGTAGATATTGTCCCCGCCACCATCAGCTGGGCTTTCAAAATCCGCAGCGGCATTGAAGCTTAAGGCGCCAGTATTGATGTCTATGTTAAACAGGCCATCATCTGCAGCGCCTACCAGCGTATACTGGGGCGCACCGCCGTCTACGTCTGTTGTGGTCACTGTGCCCACGGCTACACTGTTCTCAGAAACGTTGAAGGCGTTAGCCGAGGTGAATACCGGATCGTCATTGATATTGGCGACAGTCAGAGTGAAGTTCTGATTCGAAGTCAGACTGCCATCCGACACCTGTAGTTCTATGCTATGTGGCCCGACCTCAGCATCGCTGGGTGTGCCGCTGAGTGTCGCGGTTCCATCGCCATT
Source organism: Pseudomonadales bacterium (assembly GCA_051027215.1). Lineage (GTDB taxonomy): Bacteria > Pseudomonadota > Gammaproteobacteria > Pseudomonadales > Azotimanducaceae > CALHVX01. The sequence continues at coordinate 82,204 of JBPCXR010000060.1, forward strand.
GTCAGTCAGGGTCAACCAGGCCGGAACAGTGACCCCCGATATTGTTACGCCATCACCGTCGACGTCCAAGGTAGTTATCGCATAGGTATAGCTCAAATCTTCCGTGGCGGCGGTCACCGGCGCCGTGATGAACACCGGAGCTTCATTCACATCGTTTATGTCGATCGTGATGGCCTGGGTAAGCGAGCTAGAGGCGCCGTCGCTCACCTGCACCATCAAGCTGTATTGATTTGTGGCCTCGTAATTCAGATTGGTGTCATCCGCGATCGTGATTGCGCCGGTGGCGCTGTCTATCTGAAATACACCATCAGCATTGCCGCCAACAATCGTCCAGCCCTGCAGACTACCAACGGTATCGGCATCAGTTGCCACTGCTGTGCCGACCGGATCACCCACGCCAGCATCTTCGTTTACGTTGAACGTCTGTCCTGGAGTAACCACCGGGGCAGTATCATTCTCGTCAGATACGCCGACGTTGTAGATGACTGTGTTAAAGGAGCCATCCGTTGAAGTAGCCCGAACGGTAATGTTGTGACTGGTCGCAGTCTCGTAATCGAGAGCACTGCTAACGGTTACCACGCCAGTGTTCAGATCGATGGCAAACAGGCCGCTGGCGTCGTCATCCAGGGTATAGGTCACCGTGTCCGGGGTATCCGCGTCAGTGGCAGACGCGGTGATGCCGACAGCGTCACCAATGCTGGCACTTTCACTCACCGTATCTGCGGTAGCGTCGCTGTCTATGATTGCGCTAACGTCAAACTCGTCGACGTTGGTGACGGTGATCGCGATGTTCTGGGTAACGACGCCACCAGCGCCATCATCTACCTAAACCGTGATGTCATAGATATTGTCGCCGCCACCATCTGCTGGGCTTTCAAAATCCGGAGCGGCATTGAAGCTTAAGGCACCCGTATTGATGTCGATGTTGAACAAGCCATCATCCGCTGCCCCCACCAGCGTGTACTGGGGCGCGCCGCCGTCTATGTCTGTGGTAGTCACCGTACCAACGGCTGCACTGTTCTCAGAAACGTTGAAGGCGTTAGCCGAGGTGAATACCGGATCGTCGTTGGTATTGGCGACAGTCAGCGTAAAGTTCTGAGATGCGCTGAGGCTTCCATCCGAGACCTGAAGTTCAATATTGTGGGGGCCAACCTCTGAATTGCCCGGCGTTCCGGACAACGTCGCAGTCCCATCACCATTGTCAATTAGGGTCAACCAGCCAGGTAAGGTCACATCAGTTATAGAAACCGCATCACCATCGGGATCGTTGGTCGTGATCAGGTAAGTGTAAGGACTGTCTTCGGTGGCGCCGATTACCGCCGTGGAAGTGAATGTCGGCGCGTCATTGACCGCTGAAACCTGCACAACCCTGGTTGCAACATTGGAGCTATCCACACCGTCGTCAAAACTGAAGCTGACCGTGCGATCCAGCTCGCTGGGGGTATCGCTACCATTAAAGAAAGTAACGCTGCGAAGGGCGGCTTCGAATTCGGCTGTGGTAGCCGTTTGACCACCTATGACTGACAGAGTCAGAGTGTCTCCGCTCACTACTCCTTGGATGTTCGACGTGTTCGTAAATGCCAGTATGTCACCAAGATCGTAATTGCCGGTTATCTGAACTACCCCAACAAACTGATCGGAAGGATTCGCACCATCGAAGCCGTCGGGATCCAATAGAGTAAGTCCAGGATCGATCTGAATCGGAATCGTCTGCTCAACGTAACTTATGGATCCGCCTGTGGTGGAGACAACTGGCGCGTCGTTTACTTGAGTAACATTGATATTTACAACGTCCACATCAACAAGCGCACCACCCGTACCGCTGTTGCCGAGGTCGCTGGTAGATATCGTCAGCTGTGCAGCACCCGCGAAGTCGCCAGTCGGATCGAACGTGAGTCCGTCCAATGCCGTGTTGATCGCCGCAGTGGTACCCGTGAAGGTCATGGTTGTATCGGCGCTGCCGTCACCGTTCGAAAACGTGAGCCCTGTTACACCGGCAAGGCTCAATGCACCATTGGTGACTGTCAAAGTCACTTCCAGTGCATTGCTACCGGCATCTGTATCCGAGACTGCTAACGCATTGCCGTTACCTGAGGAGAACACCAGCGCGGTATCCTCGTCGGTAACCTGGGCCCCGGGCACAGAGTTTACCGGTGCTGTATTCGGCACCTCTACGTTGGTGACGCGAAGATCCGGCACGTCCAGGCCGCTGAACGATGCGTCTGAACTAATAGCCGCACCGAGAATGATCGAGTAGGTCTGGTCACCATCATTAACATAGTCCTGCAGACCGGTAACGGTAATGACCTGTGGTGTGTTCCAATTCCCTGTAGTGAAGGTCACAGAGCCCACTGACACAGATCCTTCGGAACCGTCACTGACACTGACTGGGATGGTCACATCCGCAGTTGGCGCCGCCTCGAGAGAGATCTGGAATGTGGCGGTACCACCTGCCTCATCAGTCACCAGACCGAACCGCCGGGCATAAATGCCGTTAGCGTCGCCCGCGCCTTCACCACCCCAGGCGAGAACAAATTGACCGTTGTCTGCTACGGCGACGTCTGCATAGAGTTGGTTTCCGGTGGAATCGGCGTGGGCGACAAATTCGCTGCCCAGCGCATTGCCCTGGGCATCGTACTGACGTGCCATGACGTCATAACCGGTACCGGCGTCATAGCGGTTCCACACAATGGTGAAATTGCCGCTGGCATCCATATCAACCGCCGGAATCGGTTGTGCAGTTGCGCTGGCGCTCACCACCTGTGTTTCGCCACCAATGGGAGTGCCGTCTTCCGCATACCGCTGAAAATTGACGTCGTACGTCGTGTTTCCGGCAAGTCTACTCTGCCAGACAATCACGAACTCACCATCCGGCGCCATCGCGACGCTGGGGTAGCTCTGACTGTTGTCGGTGGTGGTGTTAACCAGAAATTCGCCGCCAAGTTGGTTGCCGTCAGCGTCGAAGCGCTGGGCGTAGATGCCAAAACCGCTGCCATCCTGGCCATCGCTAATCCAGGCGACGACAAAGTTTCCGGCATCGTCCATAGCCATAGACGCAATCTGCTGGTTGCCCCCGGTGTAGGTATTCACCAAGAACTCACCGCCCTGGGCGATGCCGTTGGCATCATATACCTGTGCATAGATACCGCTGCCGCTGCCGTCCTGATTGGTGCTGGACCAGGAGATCACATAACGACCATCACCCGACATGGCAATGGTGGGCCCGATCTGCGTATTGGTGATGTAGGTATTGACCTGTACCTCACCACCGAGAGGATTTCCTGCAGCGTCGTATCGTTGCGCGAAAATACCGTAGCCATCGCCATCCTGGTTGTAGCTCGCCCAGGTCACCACGAAATTTCCGGCATCATCCATTGCTACAGAAGACTGCAGCTGTTCGCTCGCGGTAACCGCATTTACCAGAGTCTCTGTGCCCAGGGGGGTGCCATCCGCAGCGAAGCGCTGCATGTAGACGCCAAAGGCATCACCGTCCTGATTGTAGCTGTCCCAGACGATTACATAGTTACCATTGGCATCTGTGGCAACCGACCGGTTCGTGTTCGCAGATAAATGCTGGTTATCCGTTGTCGTCGTATTGACAAGGACTTCGTCACCCAGTGCGACGCTGGAAAGCGGCGTTACCCGTATGCCGTCCGCTAGATCGGTGACAACGACCGAGATCGACTGGTTAACAACGCCGCCGTTGCCATCGTCGACCTGTACTGTGATGTCGTAAACGTTGTCACCACCAATGTCAGCGGGCACTTCGAAATCCGGCGCGGAATCAAAGGTTAGTGCGCCAGTATTGATATCGATGCTGAACAATCCGTCATCCGCACCGCCGATCAGGGTGTACTGAGCCGCACCACCATCGATGTCAGAGCTCGTGACAGTGCCGACAGAAGTACTGTTTTCTGCCACCATAAAGGTCGCCGATGAGGTAACCGTGGGATCATCATTGACCGGCGTGATGTCCAGCTGAATGGTTTCGGTCAGGACGTTGTCGCCGCCGTTGGCGGTTCCGCCAGAGTCTGTAATGCGGAAGGTAAAGAACGAGGGGCCGCCGTTTACGTCCGGCTCCGGCGCAAACTGCATGCCCTGAATCTGTGCCAGAGAGTAGAAGCCGGTGCCAACCTGGGTAATACCGTCGGCCAGATAGATCTTGCCGAAGAAGCTGGAGTCAGGAATGACTGTCACTTCGTAGGTCAGCGTCTGACCGCTTTCATCGGCGCCACCGCCAGGCGCGTAGGTAACACTACCCAGGCCCAGCGAGGTGAAGCCGGAGTCTTCTGCAACCACCAGGTCACTTACCGAGCCAGCTGACCTGATCGGCTCATCGTTCACTGCATTTAGCGTGACGGTAAAGGTCGTCTCCACAAACAAGCCACCGGTATCCGTGGCGCGAATTGTCAGATCCGAGAAACCGTTCTGATCTGCCGCATAATCCAGGGTCAGCGTTCCCGAACCATTGATAGAAGACGAGTCGAACAGCGCTGGATTCGTGTTGCCCGTAATGGTGTAAGTTAAAGCGGAATCCGGATCTTCAGCATCAGCAAATACCGCGTTCAGGTCTAGGAAAGAGAATCCCGGATCTTCATTCAGGACTATGTCCGCGATTCCTGACGTGGTGGGGGCGGTGTTACTTGAAATCGCAATAACATTGGCAGCAAATTCAGAGGTATCACCATAGTTGCCACCGCCCAGATCGACTGTGGCAGTTGCAGTAACGTACTCGCCAACCCCTACGGTAGCACCCAACGCCTGGTTGAACGTGGCATTCCCAGAACCGTCCGTTGTTACCGTGACAAAACCCAGGTATCGCTCAGCTTCACCGTGCCCGGTTCCATCCTGTGACGAGCTGGCAAAAAATTCAATGCGGTACGTCGTACTGGGCTGGGATCCAAAGTTACCGCTTACCGTAATCGTTGTTGCGCCATCGGTCGACGCATTCGTAATCAGCGGAAAGTTCTGCAGGTTATTCGATCCTGTATCTCCATCGCCCAGATCATTGCTGGTAACGCCGTCATCACCAAGATCGATTCCTAGACCGCCCTGGCTGTGTATCGCATTGCCAAGAATGGCGTTGCCGGCCGCCGAGGAGTTCTGCACCAGTATCCCCGACCAGTTGTTAAACGCGATCAGGTTACCGGCGCCTGCTTCCGCTCCGCCGATGGTGTTGTTATCGGGCGTCGTGATGTGCACGCCATGTCCCGAGTTACCCAGCGCCACAGTGCCGGTAATGTCCGTACCAATATGGTTGCCTTGAATCACGTTGCCCGTAGTTCCGAACCCATCGAAATCGGCTATGATGATGCCGTCGTTATCATTACCAGAGATCACATTGCGGGCCGCCGCGGTGGTTCCACCGATGGTATTGAACGAGGCGCCGGACTCGATCTGAATGCCCCTATCACTATTGCCCAGATCAGCCGTACCGCTTACATCAGTACCGATTAAGTTGCCTTGAATCAGGTTGCCGGTGGTTGCGGCATCTCGCAGGAAGATGCCATCGGTGTTGCCGGAGATGACGTTCCCCGCGTTGGCAACGGCGCCGCCAATGGTGTTATTCGTCGCACCGTCTTCGACAAATATGCCGGCGTTGCCATTCCCACGCGCTACGGTGCCGGATGAATCGGTGCCGATGTAATTTCCCTGGATCAGCGTGCCGGTAATTGCGGTGGTGTAGGTGACGTCGGTAGCGCCATTGAGCTGAATTCCATACTGCGTGTTACCGGAAATGGTATTGCCAGCACCGGCGGCCGTACCACCGATTCGATTGTTGTCCGACGAAGTCTCGACGACTATGCCGTGCTGGCCATTCCCTGCTGGGGTGATGCCATCGGCCTTGAGACCGACAATATTGCCCTCGACAATATTGTTATCCGCATTCTGTCGAAGAATGATTCCTGAAAATCCGTTACCCCCAACAACGTTCCCTTCATTAGCGCCTGTTCCACCAATCAGGTTGCCGGTCGCGTCCACACTGACCATGATGCCGTGCTCAGCGACACCGGCGAGGTTTCCATCCTTATCGATACCAACCCAGTTGTTCTGAATGGTATTGTTGTCACCAAAGCCAGTCGATCCATCGATCTCAATGCCCTCATCGGCAAAGTTGATGACGATGAACCCTTTAACGGTACTGTCGTTAGCACGGATGGTGATGCCATTGATGCCTGAAGCGGGAGGTGTGGCTGCACCATCCAATGTAATCAGCGGCGTACCGCTGTAGCCCGGCTGCGTGGTCGCATCGAGCACAACGGAATCGGTGATCAGCGGCAGGCCAGCAGAATCAACGCTGATCGTCTGCGGGCCGCCACCGCCAATATTGAAGGTGATGGTATCGGTTACACCCACATTGGCATTGGCATCCATGATGGCCTGGTGCAGCGAACCAGTGCCTGTCGCGTTTGTGGTGGTGACCACCAGTTCCAGAACATTGGTAACCGTGACATCGATGTTCTGGGTGGCAATCCCGCCATTACCGTCATCTACCTGCACGGTCAGGTTGTAAACGTTGTTACCGCCAATGTCCACTGGGGCTTCAAAATCGGGTGCCGCAATAAAGCTGAGAACACCCGTGTTAACGTCAATATTGAACAGAATATCGTCGGCGGCACCAACGAGCGTGTATTGGGGTGCGCCGCCGTCTGCGTCTGAGGTGACCACGGTACCGACTGCGGTAGTGTTCTCCGCGACGTTGAACGTATTCGACGAGGTAAATACCGGATCTGCGTTCGTCGGAACCAAAGAAACGGCCCAAGGGCTTTCCTGCCAGGTGTCAAAACCGATGTCACCGCCGGTGAAGAACGCTTCGGCGGTCGCGATTGTTGCAGAGCCGGTATCAGTCACGTTCAGAACAAAAATATCGGAGCGGCTGACGGAAGTGCCCGCGACGACATCATCGGCATAGAGGGATATCAACAGTTGCCCACTGGTCAGTACCCGGTCACCAACCACGACATTCGACTCGACCAACTCGACGCCGTGAATGGTTTGATTGATGCCGAGATCGGTACCGTCGACCAGCACCGTGACGGTACCGCTATTGGTTGCACCGTCGCCTAGCACGCCCGGCTGCAGGCGATAGATCGTGCTATCGTTATCGCGGTCGGTAAACAGGAAATCACCCGCATCGAGCACTGTGGCACCGCCGCCGACGCCGACCGTCGTGGTTTGTTCAACGAGCGTGATACCCTCGATCTCCACCGACATGTCTGCACCATCGATCAATTTAATAAATGTGCCGCCAAGTGAATAATTAGTGAGGGAGTCCGGACGGAAGATGAAAACATCTCTTGATGTCACGGATAAGGTTGAGGTATCCGAGTTCACCAGAGTTTCAGGGAAAACCGATGACAGCAGGATATCGCCGGCCTGCAATGCAACCGAGTTGCTGCCCACGGTCATGGCAGTGCCAACGTAGTGGGTCGCATCGATTCGAGAGTCGCCGTCCTGGACGAAGAGATCCAGGTTCAAGACGTTGTTCAGCGTACCGTCCGTACTGCCCGCTCCATAGGCCAGGTTGGGATCTTCGAAGGACAGCACCGAACCGCCCGACCAGCTATCGAGACCGTTCGCGCCACTGGGCGATGCGACATCCTCTTCGGTTGTCATCCATAAGGTTTGCGCGCTACTGGTCAAGGCAGTAGTCGCCGTCTGGGAGACGCCGTCGAACACGTATACGACTGGACTGATGTAAGTGTCTCCATGATCCGTACCACCGACGTCAAGCACCAAAGTACCCACGACCTGAGCTGCCGAGAAGTTCGCCGTTGGAGCCACGGAGGCCAGTGTCACGCTGTCGACGTCGCCACTAATCGTCAGATCGGAAACGAGACTCTGCGCTGTGAACGTCCCAACATTACCTCCAATGGTGAAAAGTGACCCGTTGACGTCTGCGTCGATGACAACTGTCGTTGCATTACCACCGATCACAAATGACCCCAACATATCGTCTTGAAGGTGGAGGCTGGTCACATTCCCGGTCACGGTGACGTTGCCAGTTGCCTGAACCTTGCTGCCGCCCTCGTCGAGTCCCGTCAAGTCGAACGTGGTGACGTCACCGCCGATCACCACCGTACCGCCGATGTCGTCATCGACCTGTAGCGTCGTTACGTCACCAGTGACATTCAGCAATGCGCCGTCTTCGAGATCGTTGGCAATGTGGATCGTGCCTGCGTCACCCTGGACGTCGAGCGTCCCGGCGAGGGCGTACAGGTTGATCGACCCCAGGACACCGCCTATCGTGAAGGTGCCGTGGATATCGCTCGACAAACCGGCAAGGCCGATGTTGCCGACACCGGTATTGGTTGTCAGATCACCAAAGTCGTCATCGATGATGATCTGGTCGACCACCAGGTCAGTGCCGTTGAGATCTGTGATCGCCAACGAACTCGTGGCATCGACGCCAGTCGAGCCGGTAACCGAAAACGTGTCAGAACTCACGTTGTAGGCGAGGTCGAGCGTGCCCGCACCACCGACGTCGACCTTGAACGCCTCGGCGCCGTCGATCCAGACGCCGGTACCGCTGAAGCCGGCCTGAGTCATGTTAGCGCTCAACACCGTCGCGGTAATATCGCTGAAGACGATACTTTCGATATTTGAGTAGTCGACCTGGAACGACTGGCCGCCGCCCATGTCGATCGTCATCGTACCGTCGCCGAAGGTCGCGGCGCTCGCGGCGTAGCTGCTGAGGTCGATGGTGTCACTCTCGGTGCCGCCGTCGACCGTGTACACATCACCATTTTGTGCAACGGTAAACTCGAACACGTCATCGCCCGCCTCGCCCAGCAACTGGTCACTGCCGCCGCCGCCATCGAGCGTGTCGTTGCCGGCGTCGGCGGAGATGATATCGGCCGCAGCAGTGCCCGTCAGCACGTCGTCGCCCGCGGTGCCGTTGATGACGGCCAGTATGTGCTCGTAACGGGCCTGTAACTCTCCACTCGGCGCGACCGAGGCTTCGATTTCACCGGCCTGGTACTCCAGATCCCAGTCGCCGCCGAGACTTTCGTGACCGGTCCGGTCATCGGACGCAGCGACATCGGTCAGCGTCAAATCGCTAAGGCTGTTAATGAGGCTCTGCCCAACCTCGCTTCCTGCGAGATTACAACCATAAACCAGGATGTCGCCGGTCTCGGCAAACGAGTTAGCCCACAACGCAATATCATGATTGTTCTGTTCAAGAGAGTGTGCATCGAGAGCTGTGTTACCGAGCTGAACGCTACCGTCACTGCCGTGGGAGATTATATGGATCGCATCGAGATCGTCGCGGTCCTGCAG
>JBPCXR010000061.1:0-6588 GCA_051027215.1 Pseudomonadales bacterium
CTGAGCGCGCATCCGGTGCAACGGTCAGTATCGAACAGCGTGTATACGGATTGCGCATAGGCATGGAAACTTCACGCTTGCTGCACGAGATGCCAAAGCCGACGCTGGCCGTCATTCCCGGGGCGGCTGCCGGTGCTGGTTTGAGTTTGGCGCTGGCCTGCGATCTGCGGGTGGCGGCAGCGGATGCCAAACTTACTACCGCCTTTGCAAAAGTCGGCGCATCCGGTGATTACGGCGGCTCATATTTTCTGCCGCGCCTGGTGGGCGCTGCCAAAGCCCGGGAGTTGTACTTCACCTCAGATGTTATCTCGGGGCAGGAAGCCTTCGAGCTGGGTCTGGTGAACCATGCGTACCCTGCGGCAGAGTTTCACGATCAGGCCCAAGCGTTTGCGCAGAAGCTCGCTGCCTTGCCGACTGCTGCGCTCGGCTACATGAAGCGCAACCTCAACGCTGCGGATGAAGCCAGTCTCTCCCAGGTGTTAGATCTCGAGGCCGAGCACATGGTGCGGACCATGATGACCGAAGATCATGCCAATGCCGCGAAAGCCTTTGTCGAAAAGCGCGCGCCCGAGTTCAAAGGTCGCTGAGTAAAGCTCAGCTGACTCAGAAGAATCGTGCGAGCAGCACAAGCAGCGCAATTCCACCAAGAATCAGCGGCAGCTTGGCGATGACTTTTAGCACGCTGATGCGCCGCTTAAACTCCTGAGAGTCATTCAGATTCGGGAATTCGGTAGCGGGAACCTCGCACCCTAGAAAAGTGCACAACGGTTCCCAGCCCTCTTTGGGATGAAAGATCAGCAATTTTTCTGGAGGCACGGCTGTTTTGACTGCCTCTATGTGATTGAGGTACACCTCTTTGGCGAATGCTTCATCTTCGAAACGCCCATGAAACACACGCTCCCACACCGCGGCATTGACCATCTCCGTTATCTTGCGCGCGTGAGGCACTACAGCAATGAGCCAAGTTGGAACAGCTTTACCCATTGCGTAAATGGTGTCGTTAGCGCTCCTGTACCAACCATCGGCGTCGCGTACAGTTAACACCACTTTCGCCTCCGGGTAGTGATTGCACAGTTCCTGGTAGTAGCCGCTCGAGGGGAAGTCCATGCTCGCTTGGAAACCTTCGAACACGGCGTCCCACTGTGGCGGTTTGCCGTGGGCGATGTCGTGCCACAGGCGCACTTGTTGCTTGCTGGGAAAAACTTCCAACATGTGGTGGGTTTTTACGAATCCTAAGGTCTCCAGCGCGCTTTTCATTGACAGCGTACCTGTGCGACCGAACCCTGCACCGATTACCTGCAATGCCATGGTCAGTCTCCAATCCTGGTTGCCTGAACGAATGGACTGTATCTTAATGGCTCCCAAGACAATGAACAGCTGTCGCTCACGCTTCGGTGTAGGATGGCGTAACGACAGAAAAAACTGAGGAAGTCATGAAAGTAGGATTAGCCTTCGCGAGCAGCATTGGAATCGATAACGCCACAACGCTGGAGATCTGCCAGCGTGCTGAGGAAGCCGGCTTTGAGTCGGTATGGGGGGGTGAGCATGTGATCCTGCCGGAATCGATTGCCTCCAAGTACCCCTATACCGCTGATGGCAAGATTCCGGCTGAGCCCGATACCCCCATTCCAGACCCGCTCATATGGCTGGCGTTTGCTGCAGCCGCTGCACCGAAGTTGCGTCTGGGTACCTGTATCTTGATCGTGCCGCAACGTAACCCGCTGATTTTGGCCAAGGAGCTGGCGACTCTGGATCAGCTGTCTGGCGGGCGCGTTGAGCTAGGTTTGGGCGTCGGCTGGATGAAAGAAGAGTTCGACGCCCTTGGCGTTCCCTGGAAGCGACGCGGCGCGCGTAACGATGAGTACATTGCCGCAATGCGTGCGCTCTGGTCTGGCCCTAAGGCGGAATATCATGGCGAGTTCGTCGACTTTGAGCCCGCTACCTGTAGTCCACGGCCCGTCAATGGTTCCATTCCGGTATTGGTCGGAGGCGATACCGATGCGGCTATTTCGCGGGCGGTCCGCATAGCTGATGGTTACTTCCCCGGCGAGGGTGATCCGCAGCGCTTGGGTGAGCTGCTGGGCCGCGTACGTAAAGCGGCTGAACAGGCAGATCGTGATCCGAATAGCATTGAGATCAATGCGATGTTCGGTGCGCAAATGGCCGATCCGGTAGCCGGCGTGGAACAGCTGGCAAAACTGGGTGTGGGCCGGATCATGATCCCCGCCTTCTTTTTTGCCGGTCCCGGGGGTATGGATCGTCTGAGCGAATTCGGTGAGAAGGTCATTTCGGTCGCTCGAGAAATCGACTGACGATTGCTGTGGTTGCGAAACGGTTGCGTTAGGTACCTCGTGGCCGGAATATCGAAGTATGGCGCAGGCGTGCGAGTTCGCCGTCGTCGTCACTGACCACGGCGTCTAGCACGTGATATAGATGCCCATTGCGCTCATAGGCATCGACGATTTGCGCGCCGATGACTGTTTCGCGTTCTGAGCGAGCTTCGCGAACATGTTGGATTTGGCTACGCGCGTGAATCGTCGGACCATAGGTGAAGTTGTGACGGGTCAGCGGAGCCACGCGCCCAGCGAGAAAGTAGGGGTGTATGTAGCCTGCGGTTCCATCACCCAGGTAGTGTTCGACCGATAGCCCAAGATCTTCGCTGACCATGTTTTTGGCTGATTCACGGCTAACGTAAGCCCCTAACGGTCGCAGCGGAACTCTTAGCGGAACACTGCTCAGATCATAGCTCGGTAGATCGGCCAGGGCCTCTAATGGTGCTGCGACTGGCGGCGGATCCAAATCTTGCAGCCAGGGCGCTACACCGTTGCCTGCAGAACCCTCCAAAACCACGCGTTCTTGCTCGGCGTCCTTTGCGCTGCAAGCGAGCATCCAATGGTCCGCGGCCTGATGTAGTCGGATGCTTAGCGTTTCGCCCGCGTATAGCGGGCGCCGTAACTGAAAGTCGACCCAGCCGCTGTCCAGCCACTGGGTACCCAGTGCTTGGGTTAGGGTCTGTACCGCCCAACCGTAGGTTCGTACCCCGGTGACCAAAGCGGCTTTGTAGCCTGCCGCATCTGCGCCGAGGGCATCGTGAATGGGGTTGTTGACCCCGTTGGAGGGTGGGTCCTCGGTTGCAACGATCTGGTCGCGGTAGTCTTTCACGCAACAGCTCTCTCAATGTTCCGAGAGCAAATGGTAATACATGGATGCGCCAGAGTGGGCTAGTGGTTTCCTTCTTGGATCCACCGGGCTTCGTTCGCGTGCCACCCACCCACAACCCAATCGTTACCGAAGGTTACGCTGACGTCGAGAACCTCGCCGCTAGACCAGCGATTGTTGCTGGCCATGCCCGCCGCCAGCGCCTCTTGGTGCTGCGTTCCTGTGTTTATGAAATACGCAGTACCCAGTGCGAAAGCCACGATCACTGAGGTTGGTTTCAGCACCACGACCTGATGTCTTCCAAGATCGAGCAGTTGCGATTCTTTGAGTAACTGCTGTAGCTCACCCAATCTTTCCTCGATATCAGGGTGCACCATGCCGGGTTGATCGCTGAGCTGCTTGTGGTAGTCCAATGCCAGCGCATTCTGTGGATTCGCGAGCACCGCTTTGGGGATAGTTTTCATAGGCAAACAACGAGTAGCGGCAGAGATCAGGCCCGAGTTGAGACGAAAGAACCCCGTGCTTGGGTAAATCGCAATGTGACGAACTCTACGCCGATTTTCGCCACCTCGCTGGCGCCGCCGACATGCGCCACGCGAGCCGTCGCTTCGCACAACGTGCAGCTGATCTTGATGATTTGCTGCAAGCTCATTTCAGCTCGGGTTTGAAAGAGCATGCCATTGAGTGAGATATCTAGCGTTCGACCGTACAGTGCTGATCCTGGCCACTGTGTGTAGATCTCGATGTCTTGTTCTTTCGGCATTCGGTCTATAGCGCGTAGCCCAGCCTGGGTGCTGATCTCTCGCTCTTTGGTAGTTAGCGGGCTCAGGCATTGCGCGCAGCTGGCATCATGGGTAATTCCGCCACTGTTGTCGTTCGCGGCTTGGCAAAACGGACAGCGACTGGCGGAAATTAGACGCAGGGGTACTTTGTAAGCTTGAGGTGAAGATATCCGAGCGTTCTCGGTCGCTGTAGTTGAGTGCGTGGATCTCTCCCGTGAGTCAGGCCGGGATTCGTGCGCTGCGCTGTGGAACCGCTGGGATTGTTCAGCTCGCAAACGATCGTAAGCTTCGCGAGACTCTGGCTTTGAAAGCGTTGCGTACGCTTCGTTGATCAGCGCGGCGCTGTCTTGATCACCGCCGAGGTCAGGGTGATGCTTGAGCGATTGCATAAGCGCCCGGTAGCTCGCCTTGATGATTTCCAATGGCGCATCCGGATTGACATGCAAAACCTGATAGTAATCGACTGCTTTTTCCATGCCCGACCGGGCACCATCTGAGAACTGTGATTACGCGCCACTCTAATGCACCGTTGCGTTCGGTGCGTTGATAACGTTCACGAATCCCTTGCTGTACTGTGTAAAGTGCGCGTCAATAAATTGGCGCGCTAAGAAAGCCACGTGGTGAGGTCGTTGCAATGACTGAGATTCAGCAGGCTGATCTGCAGCTAAGGCGGCGCATACTTTGGCTGCTGGCGTTTGTGATACTGGTCATCGCCCTTCTAACCCTGGGCCTGCGACCGTACGGGCAACAGCTAACGGCAGACTTCGTGGGGCAAATGTTGCGCCTTGCAGATCAACCGTTCCTCTTTCTGGTGCTGGGTCTACTCTTCGTCGCCCCACTACTAATATTGGCGCTCTATTTGTTTCGGTATGGCACTGCGGTCATTGGCGGGGAGCGATTGCCACCCAAGGAGCATGGGGTGATCCGCGACACGATGGTGCTCACTGGTGCCCCAGCTAGGCGCCGGGGGCGGGTGGCTCAGTACGGTGCCATCGTATTGATTGCACTAGCGCTGGCGATTCCCGTGCTCTTCCTACAAATGATCCGGAGCATCACCTAAGGCATCGAATCCGGGCGAAGCTGCGCTGGGTTGATTTATTTCGGCCGTCCTTGTCAACCATTCCACTCAATGATCGTTCTAGGCGCTGTAGTCCCGATAAATCGGAGTGTCCAATGATGATTCTTTCACGCAATTTCCTGGATTTCGGCCCTATCGGTTGGGCGTCCAGCCTGATTCTACTGGCCGTTCTAGCGCTTCCTGGCTGCGGCAGCGGCGGTGGTGGCGGCTCGCCGCAACAATCCATAGCCGCTACCAGTTCGTCCGAGGAAGGTGATTTGCTTGTCGGCATCACCGACGCTGAGGGAGACTTTCTCGATTATTCGGTGGATGTTCAATCGCTGAAGCTTATTCGAGCGAATGGCGACGTTGTCGAGACGCTACCGTTGACGACACGCATCGATTTCACCGAGCTCACGGAGATAACCGAGTTTCTAACCCTTGCGACTGTGCCAGCAGGGACTTACGAATCGGTCAGCATGACGCTGGATTTCAGTACGGCAGAGGTCGTGGTGCAGGATGACAGTGGCGCAGCGGTCGAGGCTGTTTTACAAGACGCTTCGGGTGCTGAACCAGGCATCACCGAGGTTCGCTTGCAGCTAAGCGGTAGCGATGTGATTCGCATAAGACCCGGGGTGCCTGCCGCGTTCAGCTTAGACTTCGACCTCGATGCGTCGAACGAGATTGATCTGAGCGTAGTACCCGCGGTGGTTACCGTCGAGCCCTGGCTGTTGGCCACTCCAGAGTTAGAGGCGGACCGGGCTCATCGTGGCCGCGGGTTGCTTGCTGCGGTGGATACACAAGCGAGCACCATCACTCTGAAGATTCGTCCGTTCCGCCATAGAACGGGTGAGTTTGGACGGCTGCAGTTTACGGTTGAAGACGACACCAGCTACGAGATCGACGGTGTTAGCTGGTCGGGCAGCGATGGCTTACGCGCCATGGCCGAGCTGAGTGAGAATACGCCGGTTATCGCTGGCTTAACGGTGAGCGAGGGTGCCCTGATTGCTCACACTGTACTGGCGGGCTCCAGCGTGCCATGGGCTGATCAGGACGTCATCCATGGTGTGGTTACCGCTCGGGCGGGCGATACTTTGACTGTCAGCGGTGCGCGCATTGATTTTGGCGATGGTCAATCGGCATTTTCGCGTGAGTTAACCGTCCAGATCGGCGTGGATACCGCTGTTACCCAACTTACCGTTGACGGGCCGCTCGGCATTGAGCACATATCTGTAGGCAGCCGCATCACGGCTTTCGGAGAGTTCCTAGACGATCGCACTTTAGATGCGAGCAACGGACGGGTACGGCTACGATTCAACCAGATCACCGGCAGCGTGGAGCAAGCGAGCCCACTGGCTATGCGTTTGTTCTATCTCAACGGTCGTCGACCGACGGCGTTTGACTTCAGTGGTACGGGAATGACCTCTGACAGCGATGCCGATCCAGACTTCTACGAGATCGACACAACAGCTTTGGGATTGAACGACATTGACGCCGCAGACTTGCTGCGAGTGAGGGGGTATGTCAGTGAGTTCGGTAGCGCTGCGCCGGATTACGATGCGCAAACGGTCATTCAGATCGATACTGATA
>JBPCXR010000062.1:0-2632 GCA_051027215.1 Pseudomonadales bacterium
GCAATCTGCCCGGCGCGACCATCATCAGCAACGAGCCCAATATTACCTTTTCGATTGACGATGAATGCCGGCTGCAATGCCGCTTGAGTGTCGAGTCGCGCACCAACGCCTACCAAATTCGCACTGGCGAATACCAGGAAGACCAAATCAGTGTCTACGTCACTGCCCGACAGTATGGTAGTCTCGCCGCTGACCAGACGTATCTGCAAACGCTCGATCGTCTCTACGAACTATCGCGGGAGATTATCGACAACTATGTGGTCGATTCGGTCCTGCAACCGCTCGCGCGCACCATCGCGCTGGGGTAATTCTTCCCAGGCCAACCCGAGGCTTGCGCCACGGGCTAGAGCAACTTTCGAAAAGACGTGGACGGCGATGGCAATGTCAACGGTACCGACTTGCTCGCCTGGGAAAGTCAGTACGGCAGCATCAAACCCGTTTCGGCCTCATCAAATATCCCCGAGCCGTCAACATTCGTGCTGCTGATTGCTGGACTTCTGGGAAGACTAGCGGGCAAGCGTGTCGACGACATGCATAGAAGATTCTTGACACCAACCAGGTCACGCGATTAGCATTGATTACACTTGGGCCAGGGGGCTGGTTCTTTTCGGAGGCGATGCCATGCTACGCCACGCAGCTAGTTTTTACTTGTTTGCGGCTTCACTCTTTGCCGTATTAACAGTCAGCAGTTCGGTCGCTCAACCGCCCGACCGCCTCAGCAATTATCGATTTCTGCCACGGCATAGCATTCTGCACGTTCAAGGTGGTTTTGCGGGCTTCGATATTGAGGCGAACATTTTTGGGAAGTTCGGGTTGGTCGAGGGTTTTCGTTACGGTTCCGACGAGCCGAGTATTTCACCCGTACCTAGCTTGGAGCCCTATGCAAAATTCGTCGACGTAAAAGCTCGGGCCATCAATCCAACTGACTTTGGGCCTTACTCCTTCAATCTGGATGACACGCTCAACTTGACGGGACTCAAAGGAAAACCGCTTCCCGTGCTGGCACCCTTCGACGTGATCCAATTTCGTGGAGAAGAGGGTCAAGGGGCACCGATGAATCTGACCGTCGTCAAATTTGGTCGGTGGCTGTTCATGAAAGGCGCCAACGAAGCACCTTGCTGCGATTTCTTCGATTACGAAATCCGCGCCATTGCCCGCCGCGCACCGTTCGCCAACTTCACCCCCGATGATCGGATCGATGATCGTGATCTGACCGCCTGGCGCGACGCTTTCAGCCGGGATGCAGGTGGCGACTCCGACGGCGACGAAGATTCCGACGGCAGCGACTTCCTCGCGCTGCAGCAACAGATGGGTGATGAAGAGACGATGCCCTCCTTCGACGACTTCGAAGCGATGGCAGCCTTCGCCGCGCAACAAGCGTCGGTAGCAGCAGTTCCCGAACCAACGACATTCATGCTGCTCATCGCCGCAAGTCTATTCGCAACACTGCGAAGCAAGCGCAACTAACATTCCACAGCACTTGCATCTTTCCCTAGCCCCTGGCGCAAGCCAGGGGTTTTTTTCATGACCGAAGCCGATGAGCCGCACTGTGACCAAACACGACGGCTTGTTGCAAGTCGCTGGAGATTTCAATGTTTCTACAGTCACTTTGAACATCAATGGCGCTGACCCGAGCGACTTGCCAATTGTAGATTTGGTCGCTGCTACTAACAGCGGCGAGTCTCCTGGATCAAGGTCGTCGACATCGCTCAGCGCAACGAGCCAAAACAAGCGGTCGAGCGTAGCGGAAATTGCCAGAGTTTCGGCGAATCACGAAGGCGATCAGCCTAACAAGCGATTCACACTCTGGATCAGCCGATCCATGGGGAACGGCTTGCGCACGTAGTCGTCGACGCCGAGCATTTCGGCGTACGCTTTGTGCCGCGCGCCTTCGTTGGCGGTGATCATGATGATCCGTTGCTTTTTCTCGCCCATCCTCTTCAGGCGCTCGAGCACCAAGAAGCCACTCCGCTTGGGCATCATCATGTCGAGAATCACCAGATCGGGTGCTTCGCGTTCGATCAGCGCCAGCCCTTGATTGCCATCGCGGGCGATCAGCACTTCGTATTCGTGAGCTTCCAGTGCCAGGCGGAGCGATTCAATGATTTCCGCATCGTCGTCGACCAGCAAAATCCGTTTCGTGTCTGATTGTTTTGCCATAATTGCTTGTTGCTATTGATGATGGACTCGCGCTGACGAGCGCCGTAATGTCGGGATAATCTGATGATGCCGGGATAATCTGTTCACAGTAGCGGATTGTCTCAGATTTTCAAGTCACCTGAGTCGAAACCGACCGGTACTGCGGCGGCAGGTCGAGATCGATCAACCCTCCAAGCCACAACGGCTATCCAATCCGTAGGGTTAAACTCTAGACTGATACCACGGTTGTCAGTTTGACGACTCCGAGAATCCCAGATTCCGTAATCCGCAGATTCGGAAATCCCCAGCTTCGGAAATCCCCAGATTCCGAAATGCAAAGTGAGTCCTGACGCCAATACTCGCAGAACTGGACGTTGTGATGCTGTCGCGGTGGCAGTTTACGCTGGGGATCATGTTTGTATTCGCCAGATCGGCATGCCACTGGTGCTTAGCTACACGGCGATCGTCTACTGGACGTTTCGCGGCAAGGTAA
>JBPCXR010000063.1:0-38487 GCA_051027215.1 Pseudomonadales bacterium
GACCTCATCCCAGTTGCTAAAAGCCTGAACAGCGCCCAGGCTGCCAGTTTGAGCCGCACGCAGAATGCACAGTGGCCACAAACCGTACATTCCGCTGGCAGGGTCCTTGCACTGGCGCACGAGCTCCAGCCAATCGGTCTGGTAGCCATGGTGATCGAGCACCATGGCGAGCGCAGTCGGTGAACAGATGCGGCCGCTGATGTCGGCGCTTGCGAGCTGCTGGCTCAACGTTGGTGGGGTACCCGCATGTACTGTGGGTACCGCTGCCGCCCTGTCTAACGCTTGTTGAATCGGCCGAACGCTGACGCTCAACAAGTGTGGGCGTGTCAACAGCTCAGGGGCCAGCCTTAGCGACAAGATGGGGTCGGCGATGTGTGCCAATGCCTCGAACCAGTCTAGGTGCGTGCGCAATGCGGCAGCAGGGTCTTGGGCCTGTTTCGGAATCTTAGTGCCCGCTATGGGTTCGCGGCTCGGCACCGGTGGCAGATCGATGCCGTTTAACGAAAATTGAAACTCGTAAGGCTCGGGTTGCAGCGCGGCAAAGCTTGGAATCAACATATCCGCAGGTGACAGTGCCGGCAGCGTCAGTTCGATACCTGCGCTAGTTTGGCGCAAGCGCTCGCTAAGCTGGCAGGGTCCTGGAAAGCGTGCTTGGGTCTGCGAGTCAGCCCAGCGCAGATTGACTGTCTCAGCCATAGCGCTTTCCCACCGTGCAGGACTTGCCTGTGGCCAGGTTTGCGGCGCATTCTCTAACGATGTCGAAGAGCCTCATCTTGTACACAACTGAGCACTGCAGCGTCTGCGAAACCGCCATGGACTGGTTGCTGAACCAAGACTGCGTGCGCGGCATGAGTCTGCGCACCGTAGATATAGCCAACGATGATGCGCTGCTCGCTGAGCTGGCTGAGCGCATACCCGTGCTACAGGCCGGGGCTGGGCAAATAGATTGGCCGTTTGACGAAACCCAGCTGTTAGCGCTCATTGCTCAAGCTCCGTCTGCGCCGCCCTAGCTGGGCGCTGGACGTTGAGTTTGGGAAACAGACGTTGAGCGTTGCTAGAAGTCGCAGCGCCGAGTTCTAGTGGCGTTGTACCTGTAGCGTCGGCCAGCGCCTGGACGACGTAGGCAAGCAGCGCTGGTTCGTTACGCCGGCTGGAAGGTTGTGGTTGAGCTTGGGGAAACGGCTGCTTCGGGGCGTTGTGTGGCTTCAAGTACGGGCCATCGGTTTCGATGAGTAATCGATCTAGCGGGATCCTGGCAACCAACTCGCGCAGCATTGCGCCACGTTTGCGATCACATAGCCAACCGGTGATGCCGATCATGCAGCCCATATCCAGATATTTCGATAGCGCTTTGGCGTCGCCGGTGAAGCAATGAATGACAACACTAGACGGCTCGACCCCGCTGCCGAGAAGCAGTTCTACCATATCTGCGGAGGCATCTCGATCGTGAGCAAACACTGGCATCTGTAGTTCTGCGGCCAGTGCCAGTTGAGCGCTAAGCACGCGCCGTTGATTCGCTGCCGTGGCGAAGTTGCGGAAATAGTCTAGGCCCATTTCGCCTAATGCCACCACCACGTCGCTGTTGCACAGGCGTGCAATCTGCGGCAGCCAGAGTTCCGCTGGCTGGCTAGCGACGGCATCAGCTTGGTGCGGGTGCACCCCGGCTGTGCAGAACAGAAAGCCAGGATGCTCTAGACAAAAGACTTGTGCCGCTGTGCTCTCCTGCAGATCGCTGGCCGTGACTACCAGGGCAGACAGGCCTGATTGTCGGGCACGTTGGATCACGGCGTTTCGGTCAGCATCATACTGCCCGCTGAGCAGGTTCACGCCGATATCGATCATCGGCCGAGCTGTGGCGCGACGGCGGGAACCTGGGCTTCTGCAGCGCTCAGGGTTGCGCTGTTGGCGTTGAGTTTTTGCGCGTATACCTGACTGAATGCCAGGACGTTCTGCACGTAGTTACGGGTTTCTTTGAACGGTATGTTTTCGATCCACACATCCATCGGCTCACCGCTGCGCTCTTTGATCCAGCGGTCGACCCGACGTTCGCCGGCGTTGTAGGCGGCAGCAGCCAGCGGTCGGCTGCCGTTGTAGCGTTGCAGCAACATCGCCAGGTAATGGCTGGCGATTTCGATGTTGGTGCTGGGTCGATACAGCGCAGTGTTCGTGGGTCGAGACAGCTTCGCTCTGCGTGCCACCCACTCTGCGGTGGTTGGCAGCAACTGCATGAGCCCGCGAGCGTTGGCGTGGGAACGAGCGTTTGGATCGAAGGCGGATTCTTGTCGAGTGACCGCTAGGAGCATGGTGAGCGGAACACCCGTGGTGTGGCTCATGCGCCGAAACTCCACCATGTGGGCAACGGGGAAGCGAACCGTCAAATCGTTGTGTAATCCCGCTGCATTGGCGGCGTGGATCGACTGCCGCAGCCAACCGACTTCGCGGGCAAGGTAGGCGGCATTAGCCTGGTCTTCGGGTTCCAATTTCGGAATGAGCTTGAGCCACTCGCGTTTCGCAGCGATCTGTTCGTCGACGGCGTAGAGCTCCAGCGCTCGCGCAAGGTCCGCGCGCTTTCGCAAGCGATGCAGCACTTGTGGGTCAGGCTCAAACGCTTCGTTGTTCAGCATAGGTGGTGATTCAATTCGCTCTGCTGCGAGAAAACCGTAGTAGTGGCGTTGCCCGGCTAAGGCTGCGTAGGCCAGGGTCACGCGCTCAGTCATACCGTGAGTTTCTTGCAGCGCTCGGGCCAACCAGTACTGCCATTGACTGCTGGCTTTGGTCTCGGCGGGCAGGCGCTCTATCCAGTGATACGCTTGCTCCCAGTCCATGGTCTGAATGGCTGTGAGGGCCAATCGAGCGATGACCGATTCGGTAATGTCCGGTGCGTCCGGCGCCGGGTAGATGTTGTGTGTTGCGCGCGAAACCAGTAGCGCGTCACGAAACATTTGTCGTTGTTCGTCGTTGAACTGCCAATGCCGCCGCTCGTTCCACAGTTCTTCGGCGTCTTCGGATTTGTCTCGGCGCAGCAGTCGCTCAGCCGCATGCATGACAATCTCGCGAGTCTGGACGGTGTCTTTCTTTAACAGCGCTGCAGCATGGGCACGTTCTGGTCGAGTATGGGCGCCGTAGTAAGTCTGCCCGAGGGGTTTACTGCTATCGCCCAGCAAACCGATCAGATAGCGAGCCAGAGTGCGCTCGTTGGCTTTCAATGCCAATCCGAGGCGCTCCCATACCCGCAACTCGGTGAGCCCACCGCCATCAATCCACACGTCAAAAATCGGGTCGCAGGCTTTCGGCTGAGATTTGCCCACCGTCCACAACTCGCTGACGCCGGCCAGCGCTTGTTCTTTTTGCTTGCTGCCATATAGCGCACGTAGGCGGTAGCACTGCATCTCTGCGCTGCGCTGCACGGCTGGATCGTGATGTTTGAGAAAAGTGCTCCACTGACGGTTAGAACCTAAGCTGCGCAACCAGCGATGCTTAAGCAGCGGGGCGATGGGTAGCTCTGCGTGCTTTTGCAAATAGCTCGTGACCTCACTCGACTTGGCCCTACCCATCCGCGCTCGCAGGTCGTGATAGTCAAGGTAAGGTGCCAGCAGATAATCGTCGAGGTTCGCGCGATGGCGTGCATAGTCACCGCGACGGCCGTGCTTAATGGCGTCTTTGGCCTGAACGTATTCGCTGCGCAGCTCGTACTGCGGCGTTGCCACGGGCTCAGTCAGCGTGCCAGCGTTTGACGCTGTCGCAGTCCAGTTCGACATGATCACTAAGCAGGCAGCTAATTTGCGGAACATCGTTCGGTGTTTCGTGCGCTCATTGAGCGTGGGACCTAAGAGAGTAACAGGGGTTCCCCCCGGTCTGTGTGATCCAGTGTAGCGTCCGGCTAATTCTTCGTCGGTGGCGCTTGCTGGGCTAGCCCTGATCCGTGCCCACGCGCACCGCCAGCACGTCACAGCTAGCGCCATGGAGGACCCCGTTGGCGGTGGATCCAAGCAGCAATGCTAAGCCATGCCGGCCATGGCTACCGACGACGATCAGGTCGGCATTGTGGGTAGCTGCCGCGCGCTGAATCTCACTTTCTGGACGTCCAAAGATGAGGTGCTGATTCGATTCGGCGATCTTCAGGCGACCGGCAAAATCTTTCAGCTGGGATTTCGCTTGCTCGTGGATCTGATCTTGAACGGACGACAGATCCATGGGTACATCACCGCCGTATGCCAATGACAATGGTTCGATGACATGGACAATGTGCAGTTCCGCACCAAACATTCTGGCAATTGCCATAGCCCGTTCGGCAATTGGGTAGGATTCAGTGGTCAAATCCACGCCAACTACGATGCGTTGATATTCCGACATGTTGCCCCTCAGCGTCGTTGCGGCGACCATACACAGAATATTAACCCCCCTCAAGAAGCGTTCCTATGAGCTGGATACTGATTGCAGGCCTGGTGTTACTGGCCGCTTTTGGACCAATCCTGTGGTTGAAGCCGTCGGCAAAAGACAAGCGCTTAACGGCGCTGCGGGAGCGGGCTCGAAACAAAAATCTGATGGTGGACATCAAGCCCCTGGTGCTGTTGAACCCGAGCGCAGAACAACGTGTCTCGTCCAGCGGTGCGCGACGGGATCCAGCTGAGTTGCTGGCGGTCTATAGTCTGATCCTGCCAAAGCGCTTACAGCAGATTAGTGGTTTTACCCTGCATCGAGCCCCAGCCGAGAATGCGCGGCCCATCAGTCGAGGTGCAGTGCCGGTAGAGCCGGGGTGGTTTTTCGATCCCGAGCAGACCTATCCGCCAGCGTCTGCTTGGCCGCAATCTTGGGAAAAACTCCAAATCCTGGCCGAACAGCTGCCGCAAGATGTCCTGGCGCTGGTGGTGGAGCCGCGCAAGTTGGGTGTTTACTGGTCAGAATCTGCCGGATCTGACGTCACTGCGGTGGACCACATCGCCACCACGCTAGAGCTTATGGGACGGGCCTTGGCGGATCTAGAAGCACAGCTGACAGCGCAAAGCCGTGACAACGATTCTTGACAGCGGATTTTTAAAACCCGTATAACGCTCGCCGTTTGCTCTGCTCGGCCAATTTCGATCAGTTAGTTGTCGATTTGGCTGGAAGGGCTCATTGATTGTTTAAAACCTTGTGTCCACACAGGGGCGCAGGCTGTTTTGCGGCCTGCCCTAGGACTCGACAGGAGGCTCATGGCCCGTTCACTGGTCATTGTTGAATCGCCGGCAAAGGCGCGCACGATAAATCGCTACTTGGGCAAGGACTACATCGTTAAGTCCAGCGTGGGCCACATTCGCGACCTGCCTACAGGCGGACGCGGCAGCGACCCCAAAGCTCGGGCCGCCGAAGCAGCCAAAACGCGGGCGCTGCCACCTAAAGAGCGTGAGGCGTACAAGCAAAAGCGCGCGCGTCTGCAGCTGGTGCGGCGCATGGGCGTGGATCCAGACAACGACTGGCAAGCGGACTACGAAGTGTTGCCGGGCAAAGAGAAAGTCGTGGCCGAGCTAGTCAAGCTCGCCGAGAAGGCAGAAACAGTTTACCTCGCCACAGACCTTGATCGTGAGGGCGAAGCCATTGCCTGGCACCTGCGCGAGACGATTGGCGGCGATCCAGAACGCTTTCGACGCGTGGTGTTCAACGAAATTACCCGCAAGGCGATTCAGGCGGCCTTCGAAGCGCCCGGTCAGCTCGACATTAACCGGGTCAATGCGCAGCAAGCACGCCGCTTCCTGGATCGAGTCGTCGGCTTTGAGCTGTCGCCGCTACTGTGGGCCAAAGTGGCTCGAGGGTTGTCAGCAGGGCGCGTGCAGTCGGTGGCGGTGCGCCTGCTGGTTGAGCGCGAACGAGAAATCCGCGCCTTTGTGCCGGAAGAATATTGGGAAGCCTATGCAGATCTGGGTAGGCGAGCGGCGGCACAGAGCACGCGCTTCCAGGTCAGCAAAGAAGCAGGCGAGAACTTTCGTCCCACCTCTGGCGAGGCGGCAGACGAAGCCCTGGGTCGTTTGCGGCAGCGGGATTTTGAAGTCACTGCGCGCGAAGATCGGCCAACCCGCAGTAAACCGAGCGCGCCGTTCATTACCTCAACCCTGCAACAGGGCGCATCGACCCGCTTAAGCTTTAGCGTGAAGAAGACCATGACCATGGCGCAGCGCCTATACGAGGCTGGGTACATAACCTATATGCGCACCGATTCAACCAATCTCAGTGCTGACGCGGTGGGCGATTGCCGTACCTACATACAGGAGCAATTCGGCGACAAGTACCTACCTGAAGAAGCGCTCGTTTACGCTAGTAAAGGTGATGCTCAGGAGGCTCATGAGGCAATTCGCCCCTCTAACGTTGGGACACGGCCAGAGCACTTAAGCGGCGTGGATGATGACGCGGTAAGGCTCTACGAACTGATCTGGAGACAGTTTCTCGCTTGTCAGATGCCAGCAGCCGAGTATCTGAGTACCACGGTGACGGTTACCGCAGGGGAATTCGAGCTGAAGATTCGCGGTCGCATTCTGAAGTTCGATGGTTATACCAAAGCACTGCCCCCCATGGCGCGCAAAGATGAAGACAAAGAGCTGCCCGATTTCACGGTGGGAGAGAAGCTGACATTGGTGCAGGCTGAAGGCATTCAACACTTCACCAAGCCGCCGCCTCGTTATGGTGAGGCGAGCCTCGTGCGTGAGCTGGAAAAGCGCGGCATTGGCCGGCCTTCGACTTACGCGGCCATCATTTCCACCATTCAAGACCGCGGCTACGTGTCACTCAACAATCGTCGCTTCTATGCCGAGAAGGTCGGCGAGCTGGTCACTGACCGTTTGGTTGAAAAATTTCAGAACCTCATGGACTACGGTTTTACCGCAGAAATGGAGGAGGAGCTGGATAAAATCGCTGAAGGCGATGCGAAATGGCACAACGTGCTAGACGAATTCTACTCAGACTTCAGCGACAAGTTGGTCGATGCAAAAAGCGCCAAAGGTGGAATGCGTCCAAATGAGCCAACCGATACCGACATCGCTTGTCCGAAATGTGGGCGCCAAATGCAGATCCGTACCGCCAGCACTGGCGTGTTCCTCGGCTGCTCGGGTTACGGCCTGCCGCCAAAAGAGCGTTGCACCCAAACGATCAATTTGATTCCAGGCGAGGAGGCGGTGGATGTTGACGCCGATGAGGAAGCTGAATCCAAGCTGCTGCGCTCCAAGGTAAAGTGTCCAGTCTGCAAAACGCCAATGACCAGCTATCTGGTGGACGAAGAGCGCAAATTGCATGTTTGTGGCAACAACCCGGACTGTCCTGGCTTCAAGGTCGAGCAAGGCCAGTTTCGCATTAAGGGTTACGACGGCCCGGTGATTGAGTGCGATAAGTGCGGTACCGATATGCAGTTGAAGTCGGGCCGGTTCGGCAAGTATTTCGGCTGCACCAGTGACGAATGCAAAAACACCCGCAAGCTACTGCGCAGCGGCGAACCGGCGCCGCCAAAAGCCGATCCCGTTGCCATGCCGGAGTTGCAGTGCGAAAAAGTCGACGATTACTATTTATTGCGAGATGGCGCATCCGGAATCTTTCTGGCCGCGAGTCAGTTTCCGAAGCATCGTGAAACCCGAGCACCCTTGGTTGCTGAAATCAAACCACATGCCAACGAGCTGGACCCGAAATTTAGCTATTTGCTAACCGCGCCGGAGAAAGACCCAGAAGGAAATCCCGCAGTCATTCGTTATAGCCGCAAGACCAAAGAGCAGTATGTGCAGTCTGAGCTCGATGGCAAAGCCTCAGGCTGGAAAGCTTTTTACGATGGCAAGCGCTGGGTCGAGCAGGGTGAAGTGAAGAAGCCTGGCGCAAAAAAGGCGAAAGCCAAGGCCAAGACGAAAGCGAAGGCCAAGCCAAAAACCAAAGCTAAGGCCAAATCAAAAGCCAAGACGAAGGCCAAAGCCAAGGCGAAGAGCGGGGCGCAATCGAAAGCAAAGCCCACAGCGGAGCAAGACTAAGAAAACGGGGCGGCGGCCTGACGTAGGCCGCTCAGCTGCACAGATTTGTTATAAGTTCTGCCGAATCACGCCGACGCTAAGGCCCTCGATGGCAAACTCTTGCGTACGCAGGTCCACCTCGATGGGCGCATAGTCCGGATTTTCAGGCAGTAGCTTGAGCCGGTGCTTCTGTCTGCCGCGTTGCAAGCGTTTCACCGTTACTTCGTCTTCGACTCTGGCGACAACGATCTGGCCGTTACTGGCTTGCGGCGTTTTGTGAACTGCCAGCAGGTCGCCGTCGTAAATGCCAACGTCGATCATGCTGTCGCCGCTAACCCGCAACAGGTAGTCTGCTCGCGGTCGGAAGAAATCGGGGGGTAAATCGACTCGGTCTTCGATGTGCTCGGTGGCCAAAATGGGTGCACCGGCCGCCACACGACCGACGATGGGTAGGCCGGATTCCTCGGGCAAGCGGATGCCTCGGGAGGTACCCGGGATGATTTCAATAGCGCCTTTGCGGGCTAAGGCCTTCAAGTGCTCTTCCGCGGCATTCGGAGACTTGAAACCCAGCTCCTGGGCGATGTTGGCCCGAGTCGGTGGATATCCGGTAGTGCTGATGTGTTTGCGAATCAGGTCTAGAATTTGTGCCTGCCTAGGCGTTAGGTTGAGCTCTTCGGGATTGATGATGTCCGAACCCATGTTCAAGTCCTATTCAGTTGTGTAGCGTACAGTATTGATTTATAGGCCAATTTATTGCGTCATATTCGGATTTGGCGGTTTATTTCTGCCGCGGAATCAGGTTTGCTATGGCCTGCCGATTGCGCTGGGCGGTGTTGACGATGCCCAGCGTCTAAATCTGCTACCGGCATGAGCAACTCGACAACCGTAACTGGACAAGTATTCAGCCTGGTTAAATATACAGTGCGAAAGTATATACAGCTATTTTCACTTTTCCCAGCGAAACTGGTGCCCGTAGGGCATTGCGCTGTGGCTCTGCTACTTACGGTTGCCGCCGCTGTTGCAAGTGCCACAGAGACGCAGATATCTCCTGAGAAAATTGCCCAGATGGACCCCGCCGCCGCGGGTCTGGCGGTTATGACCGAGGCCGACCGCCGGGACAGCGGCTATCAGGACCTCAACGTCGAGCTCACCATGGTGCTGCGTGACGCTCGGGACCGTGAGAACGCCCGGGAATTGCGCATCTCACAGCTCGAAGTGGCAGATGACGGTGACAAGATGCTGGTGGTTTTCGACTCGCCTAAGGCGATACGCGGCACGGCACTGCTCAGTTACTCCCACGCGCGCAGAGAGGACGACCAATGGCTGTATTTGCCAGCACTGAAGCGGGTCAAGAAAATCACCGCGCGGAACAAGTCCGGCCCGTTTTTAAGCAGCGAATTCGCCTTTGAAGATCTCACGACCCAAGAGGTAGAAAAATACCGCTATCGTTACCTGGGTACCGCGAGCTGCGCTCTCGGCAGCTGCTACCACATTGAACGCATTCCCCTGGACGAATTCTCTGGCTACTCCCGGCAAGAGGTTTGGGTTGATCTAGAAGGGTTCCGCTTGTTGCAGGTCGTGTATTTCGATCGCCGGGGCGATGCGTTGAAGACCCTGGTTGCCGATGAGTTTCGCCTCCACGAGGAACGCTTCTGGCGTGCTGAGAGCATGCTGATGACCAATCATCAGACGAACAAGAGCACGGCGTTGCGCTGGCGGGACTTCCAGTTCGCCACGGGTCTGTCGGCTGAGCGGGATTTTTCAACCAACAGTTTGCTGCGGGCGCGATGAGCCAGGCGTCGCGGCAGCGCACACTCTTGCTGTTTGTGAGTTTGTTGCTGGCGGCGCCGAGCTGGTCGAGCGAGCGTTTAGTGTTTGGCAGTTTTGAACAGCGTAGCAATGCCAGTGCTTTTGCTCAGCTACTTAGCGAGGCGCTAGGCCAGCAGATCGAGGTTGCGACCGTTCGCTCAACCGATGCTGATGGCGATGACCTGGT
This sequence comes from Pseudomonadales bacterium, assembly GCA_051027215.1. Taxonomy (GTDB): domain Bacteria; phylum Pseudomonadota; class Gammaproteobacteria; order Pseudomonadales; family Azotimanducaceae; genus CALHVX01. The sequence continues at coordinate 9,952 of JBPCXR010000063.1, forward strand.
TTGGCACCGGGTGGTTACGGGCGTCGCAGAGGCTGGCACTTTAGTCGAGCTCCAAGTCCAGGCGGCGACCCTGGGGCATCGAACCTGGTATTGGCGTTCTGGTGACGATGAGCCTGTGCTGGCAAAACGCGTCGCACCGAACCTGAGTCCCAGAGTCGATTTTGCGACGGCCCCGGCGAAGCCTAATGCTGTGGCCCAAGCGGCGGCACAGACTGCTACGCCAAGGCTGCGACAGTCCAGTCGTGCTGATGCTGCCAGAGTAGAAACTGAGTTCGACCTGGGTTTGCAGTCCCGCTCTTATGTTGAAACTGGGCAAGCCGATCAGTCCCGCTGGCAGCTGTCAGCGAGCGGACAATTCGACTGGTTCATGGCTTCGGCGGATCGCCGCCATAGTTTTACGCTCAGCCCTTTCTTTCGAATCGATGGCGAAGATGACGAGCGCACGCACTTTGATCTGCGTGAAGCTTTCTACAGCCACATCAGCGACAGCTATGAGCTGCACCTGGGTGCTCGGCAAATCTTCTGGGGCGTTACCGAGTTTAAACATCTGGTAGACGTAATTAATCAGACAGATCTGGTTGAAAATATCGATGGTGAAGACAAGCTCGGTCAGCCGATGGCGCAGCTGTCGCTGTCCCGAAACTGGGGGGTTTTGGATCTATTCTTGCTTGCCGGCGCTCGCGAACGCACCTTTGCGGGTTCCAACGGCCGGCTACGCTTTGCGCTTCCGGTGGACAGCGACAGTGCTCAGTATGAATCCAGCGCCGAACAGCAGCGTGTCGATGGTGCGGTGCGTTGGTCACATTATGCGGGGCCACTCAGCTGGGGTATCTATCACTTCTCCGGTACCAATCGAGATCCGCTGTTGCTTCCCCGAGTCGCCACCAGTGGCGAGCTGGAACTGGTGCCTTACTACAGCGTGATCGATCAGAGCGGGTTGGATGCGCAGCTAATCGCCGGCGATTGGGCGTTCAAGCTGGAAGCCATCAGCCGCAGCGGCGATGGTGACCGTTACGCTGCTGCCAACCTCGGATTTGAGCGAACGCTGGTTGGCGTGTTGGGCAGTCGCACAGACCTCGGGTTGGTTGTGGAGTATTTATTCGACGAGCGTGGTGACCAAGCCCACAACACCCTATTTGAACGGGACCTGGCCATTGGCACTCGCTTGTCGTTCAATGACGCGGCAAGCAGCGAAGCGCTCCTCGGGGTTATTTGGGATACTGAAACACAGGAGTATGTGGTCAGCCTTGAGGCCAGTCGACAGATCGGCCAGCACTGGCAACTGGCAGTGGAAGGGAGAGCTTTCTCTGGTGCGCCAAAGTTGAATGCAGCGGAGCAACTGCTGGCTTTTGGCGACGGTAGTGCCAAGTCCGCTTTTCTGCAGAGCGATGATTTTCTGCAACTCGAGCTGACACGTTTTTTCTAGAGCTTGGGCTCTTAAGGCTTACACGGGGCAGGTACGCACTAATGCCAGACCACCACCAGCCACCTCCTGAGGTCCTGCGTGTCCAAGCGATCGCCCAATGCCTGTACGACCAGCAAGAGGTGTTGCGGGCGATTGATCAGCTGGCGGTGCGCGTCAGCCTTGATCTTGCGCAGAGCAACCCAGTACTGCTATGCGTGATGAACGGAGCCCTACCGTTCGCGGGTGCACTTTTGACGCGCCTGCACTTTCCGCTTTGCCTCGATTTTCTTCAGGTCTCCCGCTACCGCGATTCTACCGCGGGTCAGACCCTGCGCTGGCTGCACAAGCCTGAAACGGATCTGGCGAATCGTGATGTATTGCTGCTCGATGATGTGCTTGATGAAGGCAAAACGCTCAGCGCGCTGTTGAGGTTCTGTGAACAAGCAGGTGCGCGCTCGACGGCGGCCGCGGTGCTGGCTCGCAAAGCGGTACCCGGGGTTAGCGTTCGCGCGGACTATATCGGCCTGGAATGCCCCAACCGCTTTCTGCTCGGCTGGGGCATGGATTATAAGGGTTACCTGCGTAACCTCAGCGGCATTTATGCTTTACCCAAAGATCAGGAACAGGCGTTCGCATGAGTAGCAGATTGGCACTAGTGGCCGGCTCAACGCCCTTGCCTGACGCAGCGCAATGGCAGGTTAAGCCGTGCCCAGCGAACGCCTACGGTCGGCCGTCTGGCCCGCTGCGGCAATTGGCTGACGCAGGCAGCAGCCTGTATCTGCCAAGGCACGATGAGACCGCGCGCATTGCTCCCCACGCAATCAACTATCGTGCAAATGTGGAGGCATTGCATGCAGAGGGCGTAACCCACGCGCTTTGCAGCTATAGCGTTGGTGGCGTCGATGCAGCGCTTGCGCCAGGAACCCTAGTGATCGCCGATCAGCTCATTGACTACACCTGGGGTCGCAAGCACAGCTTTTTTGATGCAGACGCGGTGACCCATGCTGAGTTTGCCTCGCCCGTCGACCCACAACTCACCGAATTGTTACGAGCGGCAGCTGCTGCCAGCGGCATCGACGTGGTCTGTGGTGGTACCTACGCTTGCACCCAAGGTCCGCGGCTCGAGACCGCCGCGGAGGTGTCACGGCTGGACAGGGACGGTTGCACTTTGGTCGGCATGACCGCTATGCCAGAGCTTGCGCTATTGCGCGAACGGGGAATTGCCGCAGCTACCCTGTGCCTGGTGGTCAATCCTGCAGCGGGAGTGGTGCCAGGTGCAGTCGACATGCAAGCACTGCATGCCGTGGCCAAGGCAGGCGCTGCGCAAATGCAGCGCTTACTGCTCGAGGCTCTGAGTCGCTTCGTAAGCGCTTAGCACAGCTTCTGACAAAGGCACCGGGTCAATGCGCACCAGCACACCTAACTTGGGGTGGTCTATGTAGTGCAACTCAGCACTGCGCATGCGCCGGTACTCAGACAAGTGCATGAAGTGTTCTCCAGGTGGCACGACCAGGCGGTACGCGGTGCTCGCTTCGGGGTCGGGTTGCGCTTCGGGCAACACATCTTCAATGCTGGAATCTGCGTTTAATGCTGGTGCCTCGGGAGTGGGCAGTTCAGCGATCGGAATCGCTTCGCTGTATGCGCCTAACTCGGGTTCGTGGTACCACAGGTGCGCACCGAAATGCAGGTAGCGACCAACCGCTACGCTGACGCTACCCTCGAGCTGAAACAGATCGCCATTGCGCTGGCCGGTTTGAATGAGCAGTGGCTCGGCGGCATTACGCGGCGGCACAGGTTGATGCCAGGAACCGGTGAGCAGCAGGCGATAACCTCGGGAGCGGTTGATGCTGCTGGCCACGCTCTGCAAGCGGTCGAGTTGGCCGCTGCTGAACGCATAGCTGCCGGCGTGCAACGCTTCGCGTTGCTCTGTCAGGGCCTCGAGTAGCAATTGCGCTGGATCGATCGGCGCTGGTTCATTGGCTGGGGCCACCGGGGTGCGATCGATGAAGCCAGAATTTTCGCCGGTTACCACGGCTTCAGCGGCGCCCAGCCAACCGAAGCCAAACTCCTGGGTGACTTCGGCAACCCGAGCGTTGGCTGGCGGTAAAAGCGGTCGCAAAGACGGTGGTCCCAATGACGGCTGCGCAGCGCTGAGGTTGAATTGCGACTGGCGTAGCATGCGCCGGGTGCGATCCTCCAATTCGAATGGATAGCGATTGCTGCCGTCAAAGCTACGAAAAGCTGAGAGTCTTTCGGGTTGGCGGCCCAACTGCAGCGCCGTGAGGTTTTCCTTGGTATTGGCTTCGCTGGTGTTGAGGCGCATGAACACGATGAGTTCCACGCGGTAGAAATTGTCTTGCAACAGCTCTATAGGATCTGGTTCTGATGCCGCCACTGCCTGTGTGCTGCAAAGTGCTACGAACCACGCGCAGAGCAGGCGACGGCACAGGTTTGAGTGGTTGGTGATCATCAATGCCTCACTGATCAGCGTTGGGTCGAAACTTGGCAAACAAGGTTTCGGCCATGTCAAAGCGCGCCTGAAAATCAGCCAGCGTCGCCTTGATTCGGAGCACGGTTGCGCCATCGAGACGATAGCGCCCTGGCTCTTGTTGCACCAGTTTGACGATGGCCATGGGATCTACACGAGTGTCGCTGCGAAATTCGAAGCGCCCGCCGGTCTCGCCCAGGTCGATGCGATCGATTCCTAAGGCAGCAGCCTGATGTTTCAGTTGGGTAATCTGGAAGAGCCTTCGCACCGCCTCTGGCAGGCTCCCGAAGCGGTCGATGATCTCCACCTTGAGCTCATCTAACTCTGCGGCATGTTCGGTTGAGGCGATACGTTTATAAAGAATTAGCCGGCTGTGAACATCTGGCAAGTAGTCATCGGGGATTAGTGCCGGTGTATGTAAGTTCACTTCGTGGTGGGTGGGCTCTAGGGGATGATCCAGATCTGGCGCTTTGCCTTCTTGGATGGCCTTTACTGCCCGATCGAGCAGGTCCATATACATGGCGTAGCCGACGGCCTCGATCTGGCCGGACTGGTCTTCGCCGAGCAATTCGCCAGCACCGCGGATTTCCAGGTCGTGGGTCGCTAAGGTGAAGCCAACGCCAAGCTCCCCAGATGCTTCCAGCGCCTCCAGGCGTTTGCGCGCATCGGCAGTCATGGCCTTGGGTTCAGGGGTCAGCAAATAGGCGTAGGCCTGTCGACTGGAGCGACCAACGCGACCGCGAAGTTGGTGCAGCTGCGCCAGGCCGAATTTGTCGGCGCGATCGATGATGATGGTATTGGCATTCGGAATATCTATGCCGTTTTCAATAATGGTGGTACACACGAGAACATTGATCTGGCGATGATAAAACTCACTCATCACTCGTTCCAGATCACGTTTCGGCATCTGCCCATGACCGATGCCCACCCGCGCTTCCGGCAAAGCCTTGGCCAGCTCCGTGCCCACCCGCTCGATGCTTTTCACCTCGTTGTGGACATAGAACACTTGGCCACCGCGCTGTAGCTCGCGATGGATGGCTTCCTTTAAGACATGATTGCGCTTTTCCTGGACAAACGTTTTGATCGATAGACGTTTGGCAGGCGGGGTGGCGATGATCGACAGATCGCGTAGCCCGCTCATGGCTAGATTCAACGTCCGTGGTATAGGTGTCGCGGTTAAAGTGATCACATCCACTTCTGCGCGTAGGGCTTTGAGGCGTTCTTTTTGTCGAACGCCAAAGCGGTGTTCCTCATCGATGATCACCAGGCCCAAATCGGCGAAGCGAATTTTTGGATTCAACAGCCGATGGGTGCCGATCAAGATGTCCGTGGCTCCGGAGTGCAAGCGCTCGGCGGTTGCGCTGATGTCTCCCTCGCTGCGCATTCGGGATACCACTTCGATGTTCACCGGCCAGTCAGCAAAGCGATCTTGAAAGGATTCGAAGTGCTGCTGCGCCAACAGCGTAGTAGGTACGAGAATCGCAACTTGGCGGCCACTTTGTACGGCGACGAACGCGGCGCGCATGGCGACCTCTGTTTTACCGAATCCAACGTCGCCGCAGATCAGGCGATCGGTTGTTTTCTCTGCGCACAGGTCAGCGATAACGTCGGCGATGGCCTGGTCCTGGTCCGGAGTTGCCTCAAAAGCGAATTGGTTAACGAAACGCTCATAGTCAGCGCCAGGTTCGCCGAACACAAAGCCGGGCTTGGCTTTGCGCCTGGCATAGATGTTGAGCAGTTCTGCAGCTGCGTCGTAGGCGCGTTCCGCGGCTTTGCGCTTGGCTTTGTCCCAGGTGTCAGATCCCAATCGGTGCAGCGGTGCAAGTGCTGCCTCATTCCCGCTATAGCGCCCAATGAGGTGTAACGAGGTAACTGGAACGTAGAGTTTGGCTTCGTCTGCGTAGGCGAGCTCGAGAAACTCGTGGATCTTGCCGTCAATGGTTAGGGTGGTTAGTCCTAAGTAGCGACCGACCCCGTGATCGATGTGCACCACTGGAGCACCGGTCTGCAGCTCGGTCAGGTTGCGCACGATCTGCTCGGGATCCATCACCCGATTGCGGGCGGCGCGCCGTTCTGCCGGGCGTGAGCCTAACAGGTCGAACTCGGTAATGACTTCGAAGCTTGGGCTTTGCAGGGGTTGTTCTAAAGCGCCCACAGTGAGCCAGTAGTCGCTTGGGCTGGCTTGGCCTTGACGTGCTTCAATATGCTCGCTAAAGCCGCTGAAGGAGTCGACGTGCTGGGTTTGCAAGCCCGCCCGGCGCAGGAACTCGTCGAGCACTTCGCGGCGCCCAGCGGACTCGGCAACGAACAGCACTGGGCACAACGAGCCTTCCAGATGTTGGGTCAGCGCCTGTGCCGGCTTGCTGGCGCGATGGTTCGCATGCACGTCAGATAATTCGACGGTATCAAAGTCGGTGCCATGCTTGCCGTCGTCATTGAAGTCGACTAGTGGGTAGGCTTTCAAGTGGGCAAAGAAAGTCTCACTCGCCAGCCACAGATGCTTAGGCGCGACGATCGGCCGTTCGATGTCGTGCCCCAGACTTTCGTAACGTTCCTGAATGTCTACTTGGTTGGCTTCTAACGCTTGGTTCAAATCGCAGGCAGCGAAGATGCGGCTGTTGTCGGGCAAATAGTCGAACAGCGTTGCCAACTCATCAAAGAAGAACGGCAAGTAGTACTCGATGCCGCTGGGGCACAGGCCTTGGCTGATGTCTTGGTAGACGCTGCAGCGGCGCACATCGACGTCGAAGTTGGCGTGCCAATTGGCCCGAAATCGGCGCACGCTGTCTGCGTCTAGCGGAAACTCCTTGGCTGGCATCAAGGTCAATGCGTCGATGCGCTCTGTGGTGCGCTGGGTTTCCGGGTCGAAGCGCCGTAGGCTTTCAATCTCATCGTCGAACAGATCGATGCGAATGGGCCAATCCGTGCCGATGGGGAAAATGTCCATGAGGCTGCCGCGAACCGCGTACTCGCCGCGACCAGAAACGGTGTCCACGGACTGGTACCCGGCATCGTCGAGCCGGCGCCGTTGCTGCTCTAACTCAAATTGTTGCCCGACTGCGACGTCGATGCTGTGCGCGTCGATGTATTGCCTAGGGACCAGGCGCTGCAAGGCCGTCGCCATAGGCACGATGAGGACCCCGCGACCCAGGCTCGGCAATCGCTGTAGCGAAGCCAGTCGCTCAGAAATAATGTCTTGGTGAGGGGAAAAAGCATCGTAGGGCAGGGTCTCCCAATCGGGGATTCGGAGGACGGCCAGCTCGTCTTCGGCAAAAAACTTGATTTGCCTGGTCCACTGTTCAGCGCTGAGAGTGTCCGCAGTCACAACAATGGTCAGGGCATCGTGCTTCGATGCGGCTCTGGCCACCGCTAATGCTGGCGCGCTACCATGCAGCCCGCGCCAGGATTGTCGGCCCAGGGATGGCCGCGCCCCGTGCAGATCAGAGGATTGCGGCGCAGGAGGGTTCAGAGGTGATGCGAACCCGCTGCTGCCGAGCGTTGCGATTTGGTTCATGGGACGGTTTGGTTCATGCGGCCGAGAGTGTACCGATTTTCACAGTGGTAAGCCTGGTGAGAAACCTATGAAGACCCCTGTTTGGCTTGTGCTGATTGTTGTCGCCTTCGGCATCGGTCTATTGGCGGGTAAACGCTGGGGCGAAGAGGCCCAGGAGCTAGTCACAGCGCCCGCGCCGGCGGTGCCGGCACCGACGTCTGCTGAACCCGCCCGACCCACAGTTACTGTGCCGGGCTTTGCCGAAGCTGTGGCGGCGCGCGACTGGGATGCTCTGGTGGCGATGCTCGAGTCTGCCAGCTTTGAAAATCGCGACTCAGACCATGCACAACTTTACGGCGGCATGCGCCGCGTAGCCGCTGATTTGGTGGCTGCCGGGGCAGTCGATGACGTGGTGGTACTGTTGGGAAGCTTTGCCGAGCTCAACCCCCAGGATCACGAAGTACGGTTCCAGCTGGCGCTGGCGTTGCAAGCAGTCGACCGTTTTGTGGAGGCGTTAGCGCCAACCTTCGAGATTCTCCAAGCGCCGCTGACCCACGAGGTCAGGGTTCGTGCCCAGCTGCTGCGTGATGAATTGGTCAGCGCCGAGGTCGAACGGCTCGAGCGACAAGATGAAATTGATCCCAACCAAGCGTTGATTGCACTGTATGAATCTTTGGTGCAACAAGAACCGGTAAACGATCAGCATCGAGCCGCGCTCGCCCAGGCGTACTTAGCGGCGGGTGAAGTTGCTGCCGCTTCACAGACCATTGACGCAATCGCCGGTTACGGTGTGCCAGCGGCGACCATCGAGGAGCTGCGCAGCGCAGTTGCTTTGGCCCGTTCCGGAATTGAATTGCGTCAGGAAGCCACCGGTATGTTTGCCAGTGTGCGGGTCGCAGGGCAGGGGTTGGATCTGCTACTCGACACCGGCGCGACCCAAACAGCGCTTACCCCGGCTGCCTTGGAAAGCGTGCAGGCTGTTCGCTTAGAGCGCTCGGTAAACGTACGCACAGCCGGAGGACCGATAGTAGCGCCCTTGTATCAGCTCGGGGAGTTTGAGTTTGCGGGCACCCGCTTTTCGGACCTCGAAGTCATCGCCCTTGGCAGTTTGCCACCAGGCACAGATGGTTTGTTGGGCATGGACGTACTCAGCGTGGTGGGCGAGATCGCCATTGAGCAATAGACGCTGAGGTAGCTACAGGATAACCTTCGTCGGTTAACTGTCTAATGGATTTACGTTGCAGCCGGATGCAGCTTTCGTGTACGAACTAGAGTGCCAGTAAACGCATGAAACCGACCGATATCTTCGATCCCAACTACTTCCATAAGGTTGTGGATTGCCAATGGGCTTGCCCGGCACACACCCCGGTGCCGGACTACATTCGGCTGATTGCCCAAGAAAAGTACACCGAAGCCTATATGCTGAACTGGGACTCCAATGTGTTCCCCGGCATTCTCGGTCGAACCTGCGATAGGCCCTGCGAACCCGCCTGCCGACGAGTTCGAACCGAAGAAAAGCCAGTGGCGATTTGTCGGCTCAAGCGTGTCGCTGCAGACAACAAGGGTGACATCGGCGACTTCATGCCGCGAGTTCCCCAAAGCAAGAACGGCAAACGCGTTGCACTGCTGGGCGCCGGGCCAGCTTCGTTGGCAGTTGCCCGTGATCTTTTACCCTTCGGCTATGAAGTGCACATATTCGACAAAGACCCTTCCGGGGGTGGAATGATGCGCAGTCAGATTCCTGCGTTCCGCTTGCCCGAGCAGGTGCTCGAAGAGGAAGTCGACTTAATTTTGAACATGGGCGTGGAGCGTCACTTCAACCATGAAGTCACGAGCATGAAATCCATGCTCGAAGAGAATTTCGATGCCTATTTTATAGGCACTGGCGCGCCCCGCGGCAGAGATTTAGATCTGCCCGGGCGAGCTGAAGTCGAGGACCATATTTCCATTGGCATCGATTGGCTATCTAGCGTTGCCTTTGGCCACACCAGCGCCATCTCCGGCAAAGTGATCGTGATGGGCGGTGGCAACACAGCGATGGACTGCTGCCGTACAGCATTGCGCCTAGGCGCAGAGTCGGTGCAGGTCATTGTGCGCAGTGCCTTTGAGGTGATGAAGGCATCGGACTGGGAGAAAGAAGACGCTCAGGGCGAAGGCATTCCCATCATCAACAATCGGCCGCCGAAGGAGTTCGTTCACGAAAACGGCAAGCTCAAAGGCATTCTTTTTGAGTGTGTTGAACCGGTGCAAGGGGATGATGGTCGGCTCAAGTACGTGCCCACAGGTGAAGACGATGTGTTCATTGAGGCTGATCATGTGTTGATGGCCATTGGCCAAGAGAACCACTGTCCGTGGATAGAGCGCGACATCGGCATTGAATTCGACAAATGGGATTGCCCGGTTCTCGATGAAACCACCCTGCAGAGCACCAACCCCAAGGTGTTTTTTGGCGGTGACTCGGCTTTTGGCCCGGAAAACATCATCTGGGCATCTGCTCACGCCCACCAGGCGGCCATCTCGATTCACCTATTCTGTCAAGGCGGGGATCTAAAAAAAGACCGCCCCCCTGAAGGCTTGAATCTGATCAGCCAGAAGATGGGTGTGCACGAATGGGCTTACGATTCCGAGCACGATGGCTCGGAGCGATTTCTCGTGCCCCATGTAGAAAAGCAGAAGGCACTTGCCAACATCAAAGTCGAAGTTGAACTCGGCTTTGATCAGGCGTTGGGGGCGCGCGAGGCTCAACGCTGTTTGAACTGCGATGTGCAGACTGTCTTTTCTGAAAAGCTCTGCATAGAGTGCGATGCTTGTGTGGACATTTGTCCAATGGACTGCATCTCTTTTACCGACAACGCCGAAGAAGAACAGCTGCGCACCATGCTCATGGCGCCGGCGGACAATACCGAACAAGATCTGTATGTATCCGAGGGCCTGAAGACTGGACGGGTGATGGTGAAGGACGAAGACGTGTGTCTGCACTGCGGGCTGTGCGCTGAGCGCTGTCCCACGAACGCATGGGACATGCAGAAGTCCGTGGTCCATGTGCCGCAATTGGGTTCCTACGCCGAGTAAGCCGTACCATGAGTGAACTGATTTACAACGATTTCGTCATCCGCTTTGCTAACGTCAACGGCTCTGGTTCTGCTAGCGCCAACGGTATGTTTGCCAAAGCGCTGTTCCGCATGGGCATTCCGGTTGCGACTCGTAATATCTTCCCTTCCAACATTCAAGGTCTGCCAACTTGGTTTGAGGTCCGCGTGAATGAGCAGGGCTTTCTGGGTCGGCGCGAAGGCGTCGACATCATGGTGGCCATGAACGCTGAAACTTATCCGGAGGACATAGCCAGTCTCAAGCCCGGTGGCTATCTGCTCTATGACAATACCAAGCCGTTAGCGAAACACCTTCGTCGCAGCGATGTGAAGGAAATCGGAATGCCGCTGTCAAGGCTGATGATCTCTCGCTTCACCGATCTCAAACAGCGTGGCCTGTTTAAGAACGTCACCTACCTAGGGGCACTGGCGGCGTTGTTGGATATCGAGTTCGATGTCATCACGGGCATGGTATCTGCGGCCTATAAAGGTAAAGACGCATTGATTCAGCCAAATATCGATGCCCTGGAAATCGGCCGGGAGTATGCGCAAAAGTACCTGGATGGACCCTTGCCATTGCGTGTGCGACGTAGCGATGCGGTGGGTGAGCAGATAATGATTGACGGCAATACTGCTGCCGCATTGGGGTCGCTCTACGGCGGCGCATCGGTGTGTGCGTGGTATCCGATTACGCCCTCTACCTCGGTTGCAGAGGCTTTTGAACGCTATGCCAATCAGCTGCGTATAGACAAAGGCTCTGGCGATAAGAATTTTGCCATCATCCAGGCTGAGGACGAGCTGGCCGCGGTGGGCATGGTGATCGGCGCTGGTTGGAACGGCGCGCGCTCCTTTACTGCTACCAGCGGGCCGGGCATCTCGCTGATGAGTGAGTTTCTCGGTTTAGCCTACTTTGCAGAGTTGCCAGCAGTCATCTGGGATATTCAGCGCTCTGGGCCCTCCACGGGAATGCCCACGCGCACCCAGCAGTCGGACGTGTTGGCTGCCGCCTATGCGTCCCACGGCGACACCAAGCACGTGTTGCTATTCCCCGCAACGCCGCATGAGTGTTTTGAGTTCGGCGCGGATGCGTTGGATCTCGCAGATCGCTTGCAGACGCCAATACTGGTGCTGAGCGATCTGGAACTTGGTATGAACGACAATCTGTCACAGCCCTTCGTCTGGGACGATAAGCGACAATACGACCGTGGCAAGGTGCTCAGCGCCACAGATCTCGATAGCGTTGAACGCTTCGGGCGCTATCTGGACGTTGACGGCGACGGAATCGGCTATCGAACGATGCCAGGTACTCATCCGGACAAAGGCGCATTTTTTACTCGTGGTACGTCGCGGGATGAATATGCGGCGTATACCGAGTCGCCAGACGACTACGAGAAGAACATGCAGCGCTTGCAGAAGAAATGGCAGACTGCCGCAACCCTAGTACCCCAGGCACAGGTTCAAAGTGCGGGTCGCCGTTATGGGGTGATCTACTACGGCACCACTGCCATTCCAATGCCCGAGGCCCTAGACCTGCTCGCCGCCGAAGGCATTGAGCTCGATCACATGCGCATCCGCGCCTTTCCATTCGGCGCGGAGGTGCAGCAGTTCATCGCTGAGCATGAGCAAGTATTCGTGGTGGAGCAGAATCGAGATGCGCAGATGAAATCGCTGCTCGTCAACGAATGCGGGTTCGATCCGGCAGGCCTGGTGTCTGTGCTCTACTACGCCGGGTTGTCGATCTCTGCCGATACCATACAAGAGCAAATCTCTGAGTATTTTTCTGCCGGCCAACTGCCGCGCATTACCGAGGTGCGGTCATGACTTTCGTCACGAAACCCATAGCTCATCATCCTAAATTGCCTGTCAACGAGCTGGGCTTAACCCGTCGTGACTACGAGGGATCGGTGTCCACCCTATGTGCGGGTTGTGGCCACGATTCTGTGAGCGCGGCCATCGTGCAGGCCTGCGCCGACCTATCGTTACCCCCCCATCGTTTCGCCAAGGTCTCTGGGATTGGCTGTTCCAGCAAAACCCCCAGCTACTTTCTGAACAAGTCCCACGGCTTCAATTCAGTACACGGTCGTATGCCAAGCGTGATGACCGGAGCGAACCTGGCAAACCGAGAGCTGATTTGTATTGGCGTCAGTGGTGATGGCGACAGTGCCTCCATCGGAATGGGACAATTTGCTCACATCGTTCGCCGTCGCATCGACATGCTGTACTTGGTGGACAATAACGGTACCTACGGTCTGACCAAGGGCCAGTTTTCGGCCACCAATGACAAAGGCTCCACTAATAAGAAGGGCGTGCCCAACCTCTATGAGCCCATCGATCTGGTCAGCATGGCGCTGCAAATTGGCGCGGGTTTCGTTGCCAGAAGTTTTTCTGGAGACAAGACCCAGCTGGTGCCGCTCATTCAGGCCGGACTAAAGCACAAGGGGCTTGCATTTATTGACGTGATCTCACCCTGTGTGGCCTTCAATAACCACGCTGGTTCAACGAAGAGTTACGAGTACGTTCGGGACCACAGCGGCAAAGTCGTATCGGTGGATTACATTGGTGGCGGCCCGGAGATCACCGCGGACTACGCGCCCGGCACCTCAACTGACGTTGAAATGCCCGATGGATCAGTACTGCGATTGAATAAGCTCGATGCTCACTATGACCCACATGACCGCGTGGCCGCGCTGGCCCATGTGCAGCGGGCTCAGCAGCGTGGCGAGGTGGTCACTGGTCTACTCTACGTCGATCCTCAACCCGTCGACTGCCATGAGATCATGGGCACGACCGCAACACCATTGAACGGCCTGACTGAAAAGGAGCTGTGTCCAGGAAACGCCGCACTTGAGGCGATTAACGAGAGCTATAGGTAATTTGCTAGCGTATCCAGCGAAGGTTAACAACTGATTCACAACCTCTTGCGACCCCTTCCAATTCGGTTGCCCGGCGTGACGTAAACTTCAATAATTGCGCGCCGCAGCCCAATCTCAAAGAATCTGGCTGTTGATGTTTGAAGCGAAACCAGACTCCATTACCGATCCCGCAAAAAGGAAGACCCGTGGCCTTACCGAGCCTAGAAGACTATTTCCCCGACTGGAAAGAGCGCGAAGCACTGGCCGAGGCCATGATTCCGCTCATTGGCGCGCTCTATCGCAAGAACGTAGTGGCCTATTGCTACGGTCGCGCGCTCTACAATCAGAGCGTTACGCAGATCATGAAGACCCACCGTTACGTGCGGCAGGTTGCGCAAAACGAGTTGTCAGAGTTCGAGAGCTTCCCGATCATCAAAGCGCTATCGGAGCTGGACATTGGTCCGACCCATGTAGACATCGGCAAGCTGGCCACGGCCTACATGGCTGAAACTGAATCGGGTTCCCAGATCACTCCCTTGGCATTCTGTGAGCGGGAGTGCGCGGAAGTCATTGGTAGGCATGTGCCACCCATCGACCAACCGCAGGATGTGGTGCTCTACGGGTTTGGGCGAATCGGGCGTTTGCTGACTCGCTTGCTGGTGGAGAAGACCGGTGGCGGCACCCAGCTGCGCTTGCGCGCCATAGTAGTGCGCAAGAGCAGCGAGAACGATCTGCAGAAACGCGCCAGCCTTTTGCGCCGCGACTCGGTACATGGGACGTTCCAAGGCACTCTGCGGGTGGATGAAGACAACTGTTGCTTGATCGCCAACGGCAACGTAATCCGGGTGATCTATGCCGATGCGCCTGACAAGATTGACTACACGGCGTTTGGCATCGACAACGCGATCATCATCGACAACACCGGTGTGTGGCGAGATGAGGAAGCTCTGGGACGGCACTTAAAGAGCAAAGGCGCGGCCAAAGTCATTTTGACAGCACCGGCCAAAGGCGCGATCAAGAACATCGTTTCTGGGGTTAACTCCGGCGATATCGAGTCTTCCGACAGCATATTGGCCGCGGCTTCGTGTACCACCAACGCCATCGTGCCGATTATGAAGGCGATTAACGACGAGTACGGCATCGTTTCGGGGCACATGGAAACGGTGCACGCCTATACCAACGATCAAAACCTGATCGACAACTATCACAAGAAAAACCGTCGAGGCCGGAGCGCGGCGCTGAACATGGTCATCACGGAGACCGGCGCCTCGAGCGCGGTAGTCAAGCTCCTGCCTGAGCTGGATGGTAAGCTCACAGGCAATGCGATTCGGGTGCCGACACCAGATGTGTCGCTGGCAATCCTCAATTTGACCTTCGGCCGGGAGGTTGACAAGGAGGAGTTAAATGACTACTTGCGATTCGTGTCGCTACACTCGTCCCTGCAGCGGCAAATTGACTACACGACTTCTCCCGATGTGGTGTCCTCTGACTTCATTGGTAACCGGCATGCCTGCATCGTCGACGGTGAGGCAACGATTTCGAAGGGCGATCGCGCTGTGCTCTATGTCTGGTACGACAATGAGTTTGGCTATGCCTGCCAGGTCGTCCGCGTGGTGCAGAAGTGGGCGGGCATTTCTTACCCGCTGGTTCCGAAGGACGTAGAAAAGCTCGGATTCTGATTCCGAGCAATTGCGGCTAAGCGCCGCCCTCTACTTCGATCGCAGCACTCGGTGCGATCAGTGGCTACACTGATGTCAGGCATTTGCATTGGCATCCCAGTGCAGCACCACTATACTTCGCGCGCCGGAAATTCGACACGACCACACGACCAAGGCCGCTTATCGGCAGTAGGGTGTATGTCTAATGTTGCGGCATACAGTCCCGCCAGCGGGATGCGTCTTAGCAAGGTCAAGCGCAAACATACCTATGATCAAGATTCGCAAAGGTCTCGCTCTTCCCATTGCCGGAGCGCCTGCAGCCGGCATTGAGGAGGGACGAGCCATTCGCTCTGTCGCTGTGCTCGGCGACGACTATCCGGGCATGAAACCCACCATGGCGGTCGCTGAAGGTGATCGAGTGGTGCTCGGCCAAACGCTGTTCACCGACAAAAAGAACGAAGGGGTGTGCTATACCGCCCCTGGCGCAGGTCGAGTGACCCAGATCAACCGGGGTGCCAAGCGTGCGCTCCTGTCCGTGGTGATCGATTTGGAAGGCGACGAGGCACAGACCTTCGCCCAGGCCTCTGGATCCGCAATCACAGCCCTGTCACGACAAGCATTGGTGGAGAATCTGGTCGATAGTGGGCTCTGGACTAGCCTTCGCACCCGACCATTTAGCAAGGTTCCTGCCATAGATGCGAAGCCCCAAGCGCTGTTCATCAATGCCATGGACAGCAACCCCTTGGCGGCGGATCCGAAGGTAATCATTGCTGAGCAGCCAGAAGCCTTTGCTGACGGTGTCGAGCTGCTCTCCAAGCTGACTGACGGCAAGGTCTATTTGTGTCACAAGGAAGGCGATGTACCACCGGTGCGTCAGAGCGAAGAGCTGCAGCTCGAAGCCTTTGGCGGCATCCACCCAGCAGGATTGACCGGCACCCATATCCACTTTCTCAACCCCGTTGGTATGGCCAAGACGGTTTGGTCGGTGGGCTATCAGGACGTGATTGCCGTAGGCCAACTGTTTGCCAGCGGTCGCCTGCCCACAAGCCGTGTCGTTGCCTTGGCAGGGCCCGGAGTGCGCAATCCGCGCTTGCTGCGCACCCGCCTAGGGGCCAGCATCGACGAACTTACCGCCGGCGAATTGGCCGATGGTCACCAGCGTGCCATCTCTGGCTCGGTGCTGGCAGGCCGCCAGGCTGAGGGTCCAGTGGCCTATTTGGGTCGTTATCATCAACAGGTATCCGTACTGCCGGAAGACAACGAACGGCGCCTGCTGGGTTATTTGTCCCCAGGGCTCGACAAACATTCGGTATTCCCGATCTATCTTTCCAAGTGGTTCGGAAAGAAAGAAGTGAGCTTCAGCACCACCACCAATGGCAGCCCGCGCGGCATGGTACCCATAGGCACTTACGAGAGCGTTATGCCGCTAGACATTCTTCCTACCCAGCTGCTACGCAGTTTGTTGGTTGGCGACATCGAGTCCGCGATTGGTCTTGGCTGTTTGGAGTTGGACGAGGAAGACCTGGCGCTATGCACCTATGCTTGCCCTGGGAAGTATGAATTCGGGCCAGTGTTGCGAGATATGCTTACCCAGATTGAGAAGGAAGGCTGAGCCCATGGGTTTACGCGAAATAATGGATAGCATCGAGCCGCACTTCGAGAAAGGCGGCAAGCTGGCTGTGCTGTATCCAGCCTATGAGGCCATTGATACTGCGCTGTATACACCAGGTCGAACCACTGGTGGTGCTTCTCACGTGCGCGATGGTTTGGATTTGAAGCGCATCATGATGACCGTTTGGTTTGCCGCTTGGATCCCGGCGCTGGTTGGGGCCTATGTTCATGGCTACCACGCTAATGCTGCGATGCAGGAGTTGGGGCTCACGGCAATTGACGACTGGCGTGGGCTGTTCCTAAACTCGCTGATTGGCTTCGACCCAGCCAGCCTTTGGGACAACCTGGTTCATGGTCTGGCTTACTTTTTCCCCTTATACATTGTGGTGTTCGCCGCCGGCATTGTGTTTGAGATTTGGTTCGCTTCTAAGCGCGGACACGAAGTCAACGAAGGCTTCTTCGTTACCAGCATACTTTTCACGCTGACCCTGCCAGCAACGACACCCCTATGGATGGCAGCAGTGGGCGTCATCTTTGGTGTGGTGATTGGCAAAGAGGTGTTCGGCGGCACCGGCAAGAATTTTTTGAATCCGGCGCTTACGGGTCGAGCCTTCCTGTACTTTGCTTACCCCGCTGAGATGTCTGGCGATGCGGTGTGGGTTGCAGTGGATGGCTATACCCGGGCGACGCCGCTCGGCAATGCGGCAATCGGCGCCGACTACGGCGTGCAGTGGTCTGATGCCTTCCTTGGCATGGTGCCGGGTTCCTTCGGTGAGACTTCGACCCTGGCGATCGGCGCGGCCGCTCTGATTCTATTGGCGACTCGCATTGCTTCCTGGCGCGTTATGCTCGGTGTGCTCATAGGCATGGTGGCGACCACCTTAATGTTTAACGCCATCGAGTCAGACAACCCCATGTTTACCATGACGCCCGCGTGGCATCTGGTATTGGGCGGTTTTGCCTTCGGCACAGTATTCATGGCCACAGATCCAGTCTCAGCCGCAATGACGAATCGGGGCCGGTTCATCTATGGCTTTCTCATCGGCTTGATGTGCGTGCTCATTCGCGTCGTCAACCCGGCGTTTCCTGAAGGCATGATGCTGGCGATTCTGTTCGGTAACCTGTTTGCTCCCCTCATGGACCACTTTGTGATTCAGGGCAACGTCAAAAGGAGACTCGCTCGTGCCTGACGACGACAAAACCCCCATCGACGCCACGGCCAAAGGCCGAGACAAAAACGGACTAGGGCAGATCCTGCTGGTGTCTGTGGCGTTGTGTTTGGTCTGCAGCATTATCGTCTCGACCGCTGCGGTGGCACTGAAGCCACAGCAACAGGTGAACAAAGCACTAGATCAGAAGCAGAACATTCTGCGCGCAGCCGGATTGTTACCCGCTGCTAGCAATGTTTCTGCTGACGGTAAAAGCGTCGACGAGCTGTTTGCCTCCTTTCGGGTCGTCGCCATAGATCTCGAGCAAGGTCGTGCGCTTTCTGACTTTTCTGTTGAGGATTACGATCCAATCAAAGCCGCTAAGAGTCCGGAAGCAAGCTTAGATCTCAGCAGTGAACAAGATATTGCGACCATTGGGCGAAGGGAAAACGTGTCGTTGGTCTACCTGCTGGAGACTGCCGACGGAAACTTAGAGAAGATCGTCATTCCCATTCGAGGCTACGGTCTGTGGGGCACGCTCTACGGTTACTTAGCCTTGGAAGGTGACGCCAAGACCATTGCTGGTCTGGGTTTTTATAGCCAGAAAGAAACCCCCGGGCTGGGCGGCGAAGTCGACAACCCCAATTGGAAGGCCCAGTGGCCTGGCGTCAAACTTTACGGCTCCGAAGGGCAGCCAGCAGTTTCACTGGTAAAGAGCCGTTCGCCCCAATCGAGTGCAAAGGCCGCCTTTGAAGTGGACGCACTCTCCGGTGCGACGCTGACTACTCGCGGGGTGCAAAACCTCGTGAACTTCTGGACCGGCGACTTAGCGTTTGGTCCATATCTGAAACACATTGCTGCCGACAACCAGGGATAACTCAGCATGGCGACCGCCAAAGAAGTCTTAACCGACCCGCTATTTAACAATAACCCCATCGCGCTGCAGGTCCTCGGCATCTGCAGTGCATTGGCTGTGACCATCAACATGTCTACCACCTTGGTCATGTGCGCTGCAGTAATTTTTGTGACGACGATGTCGAACCTGGCGGTGTCGCTGGTACGCAATCAGATCCCCACCAATATTCGAATCATCGTGCAAATGACCATCATTGCGTCGCTGGTGATCGTGGTGGATCAGGTGTTGCAAGCGGTGGCCTACGACGTCTCCAAAAGCCTGTCGGTGTTCGTTGGCCTGATCATCACCAACTGCATTGTCATGGGCAGGGCTGAAGCGTTCGCTATGCAGAACGGTCCCTGGCTGAGCGCGTTAGACGGACTCGGCAATGCCCTGGGTTACTCAATCATCCTGATTGGCGTTGCGCTGGTTCGTGAGCCGCTCGGTTCGGGCACACTCTTGGGCTATGAGGTTCTGCCCCGTGTTGCCGATGGCGGCTGGTACTACGCCAACGGCATGCTGCTATTGTCTCCAAGCGCGTTCTTCATCATCGGTTTGTTTATCTGGGCCATTCGCAGCTGGAAAACGGACCAGGTAGAAGAGCCCGACTATCAGATTGCAGACAACGTGCAGTACAAGGAGGCCCTATAGATGGAATACTATCTGGGCCTGTTTATTCGCGCGATCTTCATCGAAAACCTGGCGCTCACGTTCTTTCTCGGAATGTGTACGTTTATCGCCATATCGAAAAAAATCTCAACCGCATTTGGGTTGGGTGTCGCAGTAATTGTGGTCATCGGTATCACAGTGCCGGTGAATAACCTGATCTATACCTACCTCCTGAAGGACGGTGCGCTCGCTTGGGCGGGTTTTCCCGACGTCGACCTCAGCTTTCTCGGTTTGCTCTCCTACATAGGCGTTATCGCCGCGCTGGTGCAAATTTTGGAAATGTTTCTGGATCGCTTTGTACCCGTGCTCTACAACGCGCTGGGAGTGTTCCTGCCGCTCATCACTGTGAACTGCGCAATTCTCGGTGGATCGCTGTTCATGATTGAGAGAGATTACGATTTTACCGAAAGCGTCGTCTTCGGCCTTGGATCCGGTGTCGGATGGGCCTTGGCTATTACTGCTCTGGCAGGTGTCAGAGAAAAGCTAAAGTACTCCGATGTGCCAGAAGGGTTGCGTGGTCTTGGCATCACTTTCATCGCCGTTGGGTTAATAAGTCTGTGCTTTATGTCCTTCGGCGGCATCGACATTTAGAGGTTTTCTGGTGGATAACACGATCATACTTGGCGTTGTCATGTTCACCATCACGGTGCTGTTCCTGGTGATGGTGATCTTAGTAGCCCGTCAATGGCTGGTGAGTAGCGGTGCCGTCACCATTGGCATTAACGGTGATCCTGGCAAGGCGGTGACGGTAGAAGCTGGCGATAAGCTGCTCAATACTCTGGCAGCTAAGGGGATCTTCCTTGCCAGCGCTTGCGGCGGTGGCGGAACCTGTGCGCAGTGCCGCTGTCGAGTTCTGGCAGGGGGTGGCGGCATACTGTCCACTGAAGAAGGTCACTTCACTCGGGGCGAGATCAAAGATAATTGGCGTTTGTCCTGTCAGGTTGCTGTGAAGCAAGACATGGAAATCGTCATACCCGAGGACGCCATAGGTGTTAAGCGTTGGGAATGCGACGTCACCGGGAACCCGAACGTGGCAACCTTCATCAAGGAGTTGAACCTGAAGTTGCCAGAAGGGGAAGACGTTGACTTCCGAGCTGGCGGCTACGTGCAGCTGGAGATCCCTCCTTACGAAATGTCTTATAAAGAAATGGAGATCGAAGGCGAGTACCACGACGATTGGGATCGCTTCAAAGTCTGGGACAATTTCAGCAAGGTCGATGAGCCCACTATTCGCGCCTATTCTATGGCGAACTATCCAGATGAAAAGGGCATTCTGAAATTCAATATACGCGTTGCTTCGCCACCGCCCGGCACGGACTTTCCTGCCGGAAAAATGTCGAGCTACGTATTTAATTTGAAGCCCGGCGACAAGCTCACGGTGTTTGGTCCTTATGGTGACTTCTTCGTCAAAGATACCGATGCTGAAAAGATCTGGATTGGCGGCGGTGCTGGCATGGCACCACTGCGATCGCAGATATTTGATGAGCTAAAGCGCAAGGGCAAAACCTATCCAATGAGCTACTGGTATGGTGCCCGATCACTGCGCGAAATGTTTTATACCGAGGAGTTCGACGAGCTCGCGGCAAGTTACGACAATTTTGAATGGCACGTCGCCCTCAGTGATCCGTTGCCGGAAGATGACTTCGCTGGTCATACGGGTTTCATCCACCAGGTGGTGTTCGATGAGTACTTGAAGAACCATCCAGCGCCAGAAGATTGCGAGTACTATCTGTGCGGGCCGCCACCCATGGTCGCTGCCGTATTGAAGATGCTCGAAGACCTTGGTGTTGAGCCCGAGAACATCCTCCTCGACGACTTCGGTGGGTAAAGCCCGGTCCGCGCCTTAGGCGCGGAGTCCGACCACAGGTCGGACAGGGCTTTACGCCTGGGCAGGGATGCCCAGGCCGGGGTCACTCGGGCGCAACACCGTCCCGCCACGGACGGCAACCATTCTTTTTCGAACACCAACGTTGCACCGGTCCGCGCCTTAGGCGCGGAGTCCGACCACAGGGGCTGTCGCCAGCGACAGCATGACAGGGCTTTACGCCTGGGCAAGGATGCCCAGGCCGGGGCCAATCGAGCGCAACAACGTCCCGCCAGGGACGGCAACCAGTACGTCTCAAATCCCAAGTCGTCATCCCACCCTTGACCCAACTCCCAAGACACCGCTAAATCGAGGCTTAACCGTTCGAGACAGACCTTATGAGCCGTACCCTATTGATTGCGCAAGCGCGCTTTGCCATTGAAGACATTCTTTTCGCTTACGCCGCAGGCATTGACCAAGGCGATTTAGAGTCACTAGGCGCACTATTTAGCAAGGGCGAAGTGGTGATGCCGGATGGTCGCGTGTTAGACGGGCAGGAGGCAGTATTCAATCATTACCGCAGCATCATGCAGTTCTACTCAAAAAAAGGGAAAGCGAAGCCCTACAAGCGGCACAAAACCACACCGCGCACCCGTCACATCAACAGCAATGTCCGCTTTGAGTTCGACAACGCTGTGCAGTCTGCCCAGGTGAACAGTGACTTTACTGCCTACCAACAGGTCAAGAAGAAGGTGCACATCATTGCCGGTGGTCGCTATGCTGATCAGTTCGAGCGTGACATTCACGGATGGTACGTCGTTCGTCGAACTATTCACTTCGATCAGCAGGGCGACATGAGTGCTCATTTGAGTTCTTTGTAGTATCAGCGCCCCGAGGGCTAGCTGTGGCAGGTCGAACTAGAGATGAACATCGTATTTGATATTGGGGATGTGCTCTTGCGTTGGGACCCACATGGGTATGTGCGTAACAGCTTTCCGCAGCTACCGCTGGAACAAACCGCGACCGGGATCTTTCGCTCTGCAGACTGGTATGCGCTGGACGCTGGGAGGCTGAGCCGGGCACAAGCCGCAGCGCGTTTTGTCGCTCGCACCGGGCTCTCTGCGCAGATGATTGACGATCTGCTGGAGGGCATGCCTCGGGCCTTACAGCCCGTGCCAGAGATGGTCGAATTGGCAGATCGAATGCGCGGTTGCGGGCATGCGCTGTACTTGCTATCGAACATCCCAGAATACGTCGCTGTGGAGGCGCTGCGCTGCCACGAGTTTTTGACACGCTTCGATGGTGCGGTGTATTCCCACGAGATTTTGCAGCTAAAACCTGCACCCCAGATGTATCAGACATTGCTACAGCGATACCAGCTACAGGCGGCACAGACGGTGTTTATCGATGACCAGCCGAAGAACCTGCGCGCCGCCAACGCGCACGGCATAGCAACTGTGCATATGCCTGCGCCGACAGCGATTGCAGCGCAGCAGGTTGGCGCTGCGCTGGATAAGTTGCTGCTGGCTACACCCGCTCGATGATGGTGCCGGTGCCCAGTCCGCCGCCGCAGCACATGGCAATCAGCGCATAGCGCCCATCGCTACGTTCTAGCTCGTGCAGCGCGCTGGTTATCAAGCGTGCGCCGGTTGAGCCAGTGGGGTGACCCAGAGCGATGGCGCCACCGTTGGGGTTGACGCGATCAGGATTGGGGTTCAACTCTTTTTGCCAAGCAAGCACAACAGAGGCAAATGCCTCGTTAACTTCGAAAACGTCGATGTCATCTACCGACAGGCCCGTCTGCTCTAAGACCTTTCTGCTGGCGGGAATAGGTCCTTTCAGCATGGTCACTGGATCAACGCCAACCAACGTGGTCGCTTTGATCCGCGCTCTGGGTGTGAGTCCATACTTTTCGCAGGCGGCTTTGCTAGCGAGGACCACCACTGCGGCGCCATCAGAGACTTGGGAGCTGCTACCAGCGGTATGCACATCTTGGCCGGGCACCGGCTGCAGCGTTTCGAGCGCAGCCATGGTGGTTTCCCTTAGGCCTTCGTCGCGCTCGATGCTGCGAGTAGCGCCGGTGGGCTCAAAATTTTCGTTCAACACTGGAGCTTCAATGGCAACGATCTCACGATCGAAGCGACCTTCAGCCCAGGCACGGGCGGCGTTCTGCTGGCTCTTCAGGCCGAAGGCATCAGTGTCACTACGGGTTAGCTGGTATTCCTGGGCGATCATGGCTGCGCCTTGGAACTGACTGGTGGGCTCGTAGTGAGCGGCATACATCTCGCCCATGGGCGCAGCATCTTTCATGGCAGAGCCGAGGGGTACGCGAGACATCATCTCTACACCGCAGCTCATAACGATCTCTTCCATACCCGAGGCAATCATGGCGGCGGCCAAAGAAGTGGCTTGTTGGCTGGAGCCACATTGCGCATCGATGGTGGTGGCGGCGACTTCTTCTGGGAAGCCGTTAGAGAGCCAGGCAATTCTCGCGATGTTAAATGTTTGCTCGTTGACCTGGGAGACGCAGCCGCCGATGACCTGTCCGACCTTGGCTGGATCTAAACCAGCGCGTTCCAAGACGCCTTTCTGTACACCGGCGAGCAATTCCGCGGGTTTCATGCCGGCTAGGCCTTTGCCGCGTTTGCCGATGGCGCTGCGACCTGCAGCGACGATGTAGACGTCTTCCATGGGGTGACTCCTGAGTAGGTCTAGATGCGTGAATGAAAGGCGTATTGTAGCTGGCAGCACGCGTGGATGCATGGACTGACGCCTGGTGATCG
Organism: Pseudomonadales bacterium; assembly: GCA_051027215.1. GTDB lineage: Bacteria > Pseudomonadota > Gammaproteobacteria > Pseudomonadales > Azotimanducaceae > CALHVX01. Next base: position 33,847 of record JBPCXR010000063.1, read on the forward strand.
AAGCTGCAGGGCGTTTCTGGCATGCTCATTTCTTCCAGGGGTGAGCTAGGAGTTGGATTCGATGTCACAGTCGCAAACGCTGTCGCTCGCGGCAGGGATATTGCCTGAGCACAATGGCGTGGTGGTTGCCCAGGCAGCGGTGGAGGCCGGCTACAGCCATTTTGGCATTACCGTTGATGAGGCCTGGACTGCAGCAGACACGCGCGCGGTAAAGCAGCTACAGCGGGACAATGACCTGAGTTGCCTTGATGTTGAAGTCGTCTGGTTGGATCCCGGTGCAGCGGTAACTGATTTGCATCATAAGATCATCGATGTTGGCGCTGAGCTTGGTGCTGCCAATGTCCTGATTGTCAGCAGCGAAGCTGAACCAGCGCGAGTTGCTGCTGCGCAACACCAATTATGTGAGCTGTGCAGCGATAGCGGGATGCGAGTTGTTTTGGAGTTTCTACGCATCACGGCAATTACGCGACCGAGCCAGGCCTTGGAGATCGCGCGCCTGGCCGATCATTCAGCAGCTGGTGTGCTGGTGGATTCGTTGCACCTGGCGCGCAGCGGCGAGAGTAGCGAAGTGCTCGCGGGATCAGCAGCGCTGCTGCCATATGTACAGCTGTGCGATGCCCCGGCACACTTTAGCGAAGACCGCGCTGGGCTTTTGGAAGATGCGCTGGATCGGCGCAGCGCGCCGGGTGAGGGCGAACTGCCCCTCGAGGATACCTTGGCGTTAAATCCTGGTTGTCCGCTGAGCCTAGAAGTGCGTTCTAAGCGCTACCGGGAAGACTATCCAGATCCAGCTTCCCGGGCCCGGGCGATACGCCTACGCACCGAAGAGTTTTTACAGTCGCGCACTGCCTAATCAGCCCTCGAGGGGATCGAAAATGAGTGATCCGGTAATCACGTACGAAGAGTCAGAACACGTCGCTACCTTGACTTTGAACCGCCCAGAAGCGATGAACTCGTTAAACTATGAAACTTACATGGCTCTAGAGGATGCCATTCGCGGTTCGAACGCGAGAGTGATCATAGTGACCGGAGCCGGGCGTGCGTTTTGTGCAGGCGATGATGTCAAAGCCATTCTCGGCAGTAAAACACCAGCTCCCGCAGAAATCGCCGAGCGCGCCAAGGCAACCGGCGGCTTGACCCCAGCCGCCGATGCTTTGTTACATACCAATATTCCGGTTATCGCCGCGGTGAACGGTGCCGCGGTGGGCTGGGGTATGGAGTTGGCGTTGATGGCAGATCTACGCATCGCCTCCACAGCGGCGAAGTTTGGCGAGCTGTTCGTGGTACGCGGGTTGTGTTGTGATGCACCGGGTCTGGGACGCTTGGCCCAGCTCGTTGGTCGTGAAAAGGCCGCTGAACTGTTATTCACTGGCGACATCATTGATGCGGAGCGGGCTGAACGCCTGGGCCTTGTGTCTCGTGTCGTAGCGCCAGAGCAACTGTTGCGCGAAGCCCAGACGCTGGCAGAAAAAATCGCCGCTAACCCTCCGCTTGCCGTGCAAGCACTAAAAGCGGGTCTGCGCCGTACTTTGGACCCGGATTGGCGTGACACAGGCCGCTGGGCCATTGAGCAGATAACCCGGTTGCGAAAAACAGAAGACTCCAAGGAGGGTGTTGCCGCCTTTCTAGAAAAGCGGCAGCCGGTCTACGTGGGACGCTAGGCCTGCCCAGGAGCGTTTTTTCGGATTGAATGACACAGGAGCAAATCATGGTCGCAGAGGCGAAGCCCGTTGGTGCGAATCGGTATCGAGAGTCCTATGGACGCTATTTGGAGGACTTTAAGGTTGGTGACGTTTATGAGCATCGGCCGGGTCGTTCTATCAGCGAAACTGACAACACTTGGTTTACCCTGTTGACCATGAACCAGCATCCGCTGCACTTTGACAAAGTCTATGGCGAACGTAGTGAGTTCGGGCAAGTGCTGGTGAACTCCTGCCTTACCCTGTCGGTGGTGACTGGCATGTCGGTCAGCGACGTCAGTCAGAAAACCATCGCTAATCTAGGCTGGACTGATGTCAAACTCACGGGCCCGGTATTCGTGGGAGATACCCTGTATGCAGAATCTGAAGTTTTGGAAATACGCGAATCGAAGTCGCGTCCGACTCAGGGCATAGTGACAATTCGCACCAAAGGACTAAAGCAGGATGGCGCTGAGGTGATCAGCTTTGTGCGCGCGATGTTGATCCCCAAGCGTGGGCACGCAGTCGATGATCAAATAGACTACTGACGACTGAAGCGGTGTAGGGTGCAGCGTATCTGGCAACGCGGCGCAGGAGTGCTTAGGCGGCGTAGCTCTGAGATTCCGCCAGGCGCTGATTGACCAACTCGACGGTCATTTCCTGGCAACAGCCGCAGCCTGTGCCGACGCCGAGCTGATCACGCAGTTCCTCAGCGCTTTGCGCGCCAGCGTCTACGGCTTCGAGCACATCCTGATCGGTTACTGCTTTGCAGAGACATACGTACATAGAACAGCCAGTTGCTTGTCCTGAATCGATAAATAGATTCTAAATGAAAGCGATTCTCGATTGCAACTGAGTTTGTGTCTCATTTACACACTTATTGAGATCTTCGCTAGCGCTTGCCTTTGAGAAATAATCTCATTAAAAAACAATAGTTTAGGTGGGTTCCGCGTTGCAAATTCAGAGTCGATCGAGCATGCTGCGGGCCATTGTTTGTCCTTCAATTTGTTTCAACCAGCCGGATTACGCCATGAAAGCCATCGATTCCGAAGTCCTCGCCTATCTAAACAAGGTGCTCAAAAAGGAGCTCACGGCGATCAACCAATATTTCCTCCATTCACGCATGTTCAAAGACTGGGGTCTGAAGCGGCTTGGCGACTATGAGTACGAAGAATCCATCGATGAGATGAAACATGCAGACGCTTTGATCGAGCGCATTTTATTTTTAGAAGGGCTGCCGAACTTGCAGGACCTAGGCAAACTCTACATTGGTCAAAATGTGAAAGAGATGCTCGGCGGGGATCTGAAATTGGAAATGGAAGCCATTCCCTTACTGCGTGAGGCAATCGTCTACAGCGAGTCCAAAGAAGATTTTGTCAGCCGCAAACTGTTTACCGAAATCCTTAGTGCCGAAGAGGAGCACGTCGACTGGTTGGAAACTCAGTTAGGCTTGATTGATAAGGTGGGCCTAGAAAATTACATGCAGTCGCAAATGGGTGATGGCGAATGATCGCTCTGGCGCTTGGTTACTGTTCAAAATCTTCCGGCTGATTGCAATTGGTAAAAGCATCAGGATCTGGGAACGGCACAGGCACAGCGCCGAGCTGTTCTAGCCATCCGATTGCGCTGCGTGACCCACTATTGAGGTAAGCAAGTAGATCCTCTAGGTGTCGGTCTCCACAGACCAAGCACAACGGCTGCGCCCGTTGCCCGTCATGAGCGTAGCGCACTTCATCCAGCGGGCGCCCAGCGGTCAGTCGTGCGCCCAGATCTGCTGGCACCTTCGGCATGTCACCGGGGCATACCAGGTACACCGCGTCTTGGCCCTGCTGATTCGCTGTTTCCTGTTCATGCTGGATAACGCTGGCGATGCCGGCCAATGGACCACGATCATCGTCCCATTGGTCATTAACTACGCTGGCGTGCTGGGCATAGATCGATTCGTTGCGATTGGCGCTGATCACTAGCTTTTCAACCTGCGGACGTAGTCGGGCAGTGACTCGGGTGAACAACGGCTGGCCCCGCCAATTGAGCAGCGGTTTGTCTGCGCCACCCATGCGGGTACCGGCGCCGCCGCATAGCAGAATGCCGATCATCGTGTCTGCGCCTGTGGCGAAGTGGCTGGCATAAAAGAGTCCGTGACCTGGTGTGGTGGCCTGGGTACAGTACGGTCCCTTATTGACGGACGAAATGGACGGGCGAAAACAATGAGCCGCTGGCAAAGATCATACATTAGCCATCCGATTTTACCTGCGAACCGTCTTGCTGTGTTGCGCTCCTGCTTCGCAGTCGGCGTTGTCTTGCTGCTGCTGGGTTGCGCCGGAATGGGTAGCAGCGATCGTACAGCGGAACTCAGGGGCGCCTTGGCTTCAGCGGATCGCTCGGAAGCCGATCGAAGCCGTGATTCACATCGACTACCGGATCAAGTGATCGAATTTCTTGGCATCGGTCCGGGCATGGTCGTCATGGACTTGATTGCGTCCGGTGGTTACTACTCTGAAGTTTTATCCTACGCCGTGGGTCCCACCGGCCGAGTCTACGCGCAAAACCCACCAGCGGTGCTGAAGTTTCGGGACGGTGCGAACGACAAGGCGATGAAGGCACGCTTAGTGGGTAACCGCTTGCCGAACGTCGTACGTTGGGACCGGGATTTCGAAAACCTTGGACTTGCGCCAGGTTCGCTGGATGCGGCCATTACGGCGCTGAACTTTCACGATGTCTATCATCAGGGTGAACCGCGTGCGCGAGGTTTTCTTGCTGTGGTCTACTCTTTGCTGAAACCCAACGGCACTCTTGGGCTGATCGACCATGTGGGTAAACAAGGCCTAGACAACCAGCAGCTGCATCGCATTGTGCCAGCCGACATCGAAGCGGTGGCGCGAGCTGTCGGCTTTGAGATAGAGGCTCGCAGTGAGTTGTTGTCGAATACGGCGGACGATCATAGCGGTAACGTCTTTGCGCC